>DQSN01000166.1 GCA_015663245.1 Leucothrix mucor | reverse complement strand
TTTCGCGATAGCATCCGTATAATACGTTTGCTAATTTGCTCTGTTGTTTCAGCCTTTATCTCACTGTCGGATAGGTTTCTCACGCCTTTTTATCTTCATTGTTTAAGGCATCTTTTATCCATGCGATACGATAAATAATGGGGTGTAAGTCCGCCCACCGCTCACCATTTTGGTATTCAAGCACTAAACGTAAATTGAGCAGTCGGGCAATGGTTTCATCGGCTTGCACGCGCTTAGTTTCTACAATGTGTTGCAAGCTTTTAATATCGTCATTACGAATGAGTCGATCATATTCCTTTTTTAGTGTATTGATGGCATAGTCAACTTCATCTTGGGATATTTTTTCATTATCCGTATCGGTCGATATGCGTATTAAACGCATTAAGTCTCGCACTACGCCACCGCTGACTTGGGAGAGTTGTTCTAGTAGCGTTGTATCTTCAAAGACTTTATTAATATCGACGCGTTGTTTAATAACATCAATAAGTTGTGCAGTACCTTTTTCATCGATTTTTACCATCGGTAAGACGGTGATTGAGTCAAAATCGGCTCCTAAATTTTGGTTGTATGCCAAAGAGACGGGGACGGTATAAATAATATGACACTCAGGAGCGCGTAGCTGTTCTGCGTGTTGTACAAATAGTTGACTATGACTGGAGTGTCCGTCTTTGTTGATCTCGTAGTGCATTTTTTCGATGCCATCTACAATTAAGACGATGTCTTTGAGGTTGTTATTTTGAACGGTTTGACGCGCTTCACTGATCAGGGTGTTGAGAAAGTTAATAAAAATACTAATCTCGCGCTTTAAGTTGGTTCTTACGGTTTCTCTACGACTACTGGCGGCTTTGATATTGGCGGTTATGCTGGCAAATATTTTTGTGAAGAAGGGGATTTCTATTCCTGCTTCTGCGCCTGTTTTTATGGCTGCTTCGTGAGATGTTTGCGTGTCATCTTCAATAATAGTTTCTGCAAACCAGTTGGCAATATTGTTTAACAGCTCTTCAGAAATGGGCATATCATGCTCGTGCAAGGTCATTTGCACTTGTTTGGCGATAGCGACTAAGACATCTAAATAATTGAGCGAACCGAGATCAAGTAGCTCTTCGACATCCATATAAACAGTAAAATATTGATTATCTTCTAGCTCTTTTTTAAGGCGGAACAGCTCGGTGGTTTTTCCTGAACCTCGATGCCCTGTAAATAACATCTTTACTTGCGAGTGCTCTGCACTGCGGTTGATATTACGGGTAATGGTTTTAGCAAGATGCTTCATGCCACGGCTTTCGGTTAGATCAACATAACGCTCATCATCCGCTTTTAGAGGAAGGTCGGGGTCGCAAACTCGGTAAGTTTCATCAATATTTTCAGCTATTTTTTTTGTCATTAGTAGGTTTGTTTCCGTTGATTACTGGTGAGAGAGTATTGCTTGTGATATTCAATGGTTAGTATTATTGTAGCCTACTCTCTGTTTGCTTTGGAATGAATTATAAGCGTCTAGGCTTAAAGAGTATTACCAGATTAATATTCTTCCTCTGTTTCAACTCAAGTAAATATTCTTTGCACCAAATACCACCACCATAGTCTGTCATTTGTTCCATGCTTTCCAATCACCCGATGGCAAGGAATAAGAGTGCTGATTAGTTTAGCAGATTAGTACTAGAGTCTATTGATTTTTTGCTTACTCTATCGAAGCTTGTGGTGCAAGCGTGGAGTATCTCGAAGAAATTTTGCTACAGCTTGGAGGTGGTTTTTATCTGAAAATAGCTGGGATTCTTAACGTTAGTTGATGCAGCTAGTAAACTTTGTCTTTCAGATTTTTTTTAAACAGCCGATAACTTAGTTGTAATTTTACGCCTATAGTTAGCAAGGCGTGCAAGGATGTATGCAATCAAAAATTATATGGAAATTAAGCTATGGCTGAAGTTAATATCACTGAGTTAAAAGAATACTGTAAAGCATTTTCAGGGCTTACCCCTGAGCGTGAAATATTATTAAAAGAGATTAAAGAAGAGATTACACCTCATTTGGCGGGTGTGACAGATGCTTTTTATGCCGAATTGGGGCGAATAGAAAAAGCACAGCCTTTCCTTGAGGGTAAATTAGAAGGGCTTAAAAGTACGCATGAAGCATGGTTAAAAGGTATTTTTACAGATGACTTTAATGATGATTATACAAAGCATATTTATCATGTGGGCGATGTGCATGTTGTCATTAAATTACCTGTAGAATTTATGGCTGGTGCAATGACTCAAATACAACGTAATCTAACACCCGTACTGATTAAATTATACGGTGATGATCTGTCAAAATTGGAATTAGTGACTGAGGCTATTGTTGCTGCACTTGGTTTTAACCTGCAAATAATGCAAGAGTCGTATCAATCATCAAGCCTTTCTGCTGAATTGGAAAAGTTCTTAAAAATAACGGGTATGAGCAGGGCATTGTTTGATAATTTAGCGTTGGCGTATGACTTATAGGTTTTTATAAATTTAAGTACATTATTTTTTTTATCCATACTATTGTTTGATGCAATGAATGCGGTTTGTCACTATTTTTAGTGCTAAAATTATTCAATCTTCAAATAGGGTTTAAAAATGAATTTACATGAATATCAAGCCAAGGCGTTGTTTCGTGATTACGGGATGCCTACACCTGTCGGCAACATTGCTACAACAGCCGATGAAGCGTTACAAGCTGCAAGTTCTTTGAGCACAGAGACAGTAGTCGTAAAGGCACAAGTTCATGCAGGTGGGCGCGGTAAAGCAGGTGGCGTGAAGCTGGTTAAATCTGCGGATGAAGCGAAAGAGTTTGCTGCCAATTTGCTGGGTACAAATTTGGTGACATTCCAGACTGATGCTAAAGGTCAGCCGATCAATACTATTTTGGTGGAAGAGACTTGTGATATTGCGCGTGAGCTTTATCTTGGTGCGGTGCTTGATCGTTCGGCGCGACGCGTCACTATCATGGCATCGACAGAAGGTGGCATGAATATCGAAGAAGTTGCTGAGAAAACACCTGAAAAAATCCTCAAAATTCAAATCAATCCTATTACGGGTGTTATGCCATTCCAGTGTCGTGAGTTAGCGTTTGGCTTAGGGCTGGAAGGTATGCAAATTAGACAATTTACTAAGATCCTGATGGGCTTAGGTAAGTTGTTTATGGAGAAAGATTTATCTCTGGTAGAAATTAATCCTTTGGTGGTAACAGAGGAGGGCGACTTACTCTGTTTAGATGGCAAAATTAACATTGATGGGAGTGCTTTGTATCGTCACCCTGAGCTTGCTAAATTACAAGATGTGAGCCAAGAAGATGAGCGTGAGTTACGTGCGGCAGAGTGGGATCTTAACTATGTTGCTTTAGATGGCAATATTGGTTGTATGGTTAATGGCGCAGGCTTGGCAATGGGTACAATGGATATTATCAAACTCCAAGGTGGCGACCCTGCAAACTTCCTTGATGTGGGTGGAGCAGCAACTGCCGAGAGAGTTACGGAAGCTTTCAAAATTATACTTTCAGATGACAAAGTAAAAGGCATTTTAGTCAATATTTTTGGTGGAATAGTACGTTGTGATTTGATTGCCGAGGGCGTTATTACTGCGATTAAAGAAGTTAAAATTAGCGTACCAGTGGTGGTGAGGCTAGAAGGTAATCATGCTAAAGAAGGTACTGATTTATTAGATGCCAGTGGTTTAGATTTAATTAGTGCTACAGATTTAACAGATGCTGCAAATAAAATTGTTGCTGCGGTAGGAGAAGACTCATGAGTGTATTAATCAATAAAGATACAAAAGTGATCTGCCAAGGCTTTACAGGCAAGCAAGGTACGTTCCACTCCGAGCAAGCAATCGCCTACGGTACGAAAATGGTTGGTGGCGTGACTCCAGGAAAAGGTGGGCAAGAACATTTAGGCTTGCCTGTGTTTAATACAGTCAATCAAGCGATTGCAGAAACCCAAGCCGATGCCACGGTTATTTATGTACCTGCTCCTTTTTGTAAAGACTCTATTATTGAGGCGGCAGAAGCAGGTCTTGCTCTGATTGTTTGTATCACCGAAGGCATTCCAGCATTGGATATGCTAGAGGCAAAAATGATTGCTGATAGTTATGGGGTACGCTTAATTGGTCCTAATTGTCCAGGCATTATCACTCCAGATGAATGTAAGATTGGCATTATGCCAGGTGCTATTCATCAAGCAGGGAAGGTAGGAATCGTATCTCGATCAGGTACTTTAACGTATGAATGTGTGAAGCAAACTAGCGATCCTGGTTTTGGGCAAAGCACCTGTATCGGTATCGGCGGTGATCCAATTCCTGGGACTAGCTTTATTGATACTTTAGAGCTGTTTGAAGCTGATCCTAAAACCGAAGCCATTTTAATGGTAGGTGAAATTGGTGGCACAGCAGAAGAAGAGGCAGCTGAGTATATTCAAAGCAATGTCAGCAAACCTGTTGTTGCTTATATCGCAGGTGTGACTGCGCCAAAAGGTAAGCGCATGGGGCATGCTGGTGCCATTATTGCAGGTGGAAAAGGCACAGCAAATGAAAAATTTGCAGCTTTAGAAGCAGCAGGTGTACACACCGTTCGCTCTCCTGCTGAACTGGGAAAAGGTGTTGCTGAAGCTACAGGCTGGTGATTAAGCTACTCCAAGAAAATAAACGCACAAATAGTCTAATGAGATTTTTTCATAGTAAAGTCTAAATCTTGGGGTGCAGATAATAGCAATCTAAACTATTTTTCTTTTAATTTTCAATCGAAAAATATTTTGTAGCCCGTTATGGAGCACCGCGTAATACGGGAAATCGAAGCCACGAGTTCCTGTATTACGCAAGCTTCATACAGACTACAAAAACGCCCTCTAAATAATTCAGTGGCGAATTTATTAGGATTGCTAGAATGATCGCTCTTTTGCCAAGTCCCATAACGAAGTCCTATAAGAAACCTCATCAACACTCTTACCTTATAATTGAGGTTGAGGAGTTTGCCCTGTAGAAGGCGGCAAGTTAGGTAAAGGGAAGCTAGGTTGTTCACCTGTTAGTGTTTTAAGGAAAGCAACTAATAGAGATACTTCCTGTTTTGTGAAGTTTTCACCAACTTGTAAGCGTCCCATTTCTTTTACCGCTTTTTCTAATGTCTTTACTTTGCCATCATGAAAATAGGGTGCTGTTAATGCGATATTTCGTAAAGTGGGTACTTTAAAGGTTTGAAGCTCATCTTTTTCATCAGCCTCTTCAAAAAGTCCAATTTCCTCATATAAATTACCACCTATTCCAATGCCGCTATGGCATGTCGTGCAATCACTTTTTTTAAATAAATCATCACCTGAAAGCTCAAGGGCTGTTAAAGCATCTTTTTTACCCATGAGCCATTGGTCGAAGCGTGAATTAGGGGTTAATAAGGTTCTTTCAAATTCAGCAATCGATTGGGTGATTTGCTCAATAGTGATGATGTCAGTATTGAAAATTTGTTTAAAAGCTTGTGCATACTCTGGAATGGATTGTAGTACTTTTGTTGATAGAGCATGGGATGTTCCCATTTTTTATGTTGATTGAAGCGATTTTTTTGCTTGGCTTTCCAAGCTCTCCATCTCACCATCCCAATGTTGATAATCATTCAAGCTAACATTAAGTATTGTTGGCACATTAAGTTTACCTTTTGTCCAATTTTGGACCAATAAAAGTCTCTAATTGATTACTGCCACCCATACTTAAATTATGGCAAGAATTGCAAGAAAATGTCCCCGACTTAGAGAGTCGCGGATCAAAAAAAAGCTTTTTTCCTAGTTCTGATTTTGGGTGGTTAATATTTTTTGCGGCAGGTATTGGCTCTATCGATTGAATGGAGCTGATTATGCTTTCTGCTTGGGCGGCAGATATAAAAATGAGTCCAAAGAATGTTGCTATCATTACTTTATTCATTGTCATAATCTCTACCTTAATGTTTCTATTGTATTTTTAAGGGTGTGGTTCGAAGACAAGGATTTTGTCTGCTTAAACCATGTGAGACTAAAGAATAGAACAAAAATATAGCTTTTACACAAAACTAGTCATGTTACTGAGGGAGAGGCTTGGATATATCCATTGGGTATTAAATACCATCCATTGCTTATTGTCAGTGATAAAGCGTAATATAAGCGCCCTAAAAAGCCTATAAATTGGGTTTGAGATATAAATAAGATACAGTTAATTCGGAGAGAAAATGCTAGTTGATTACCGCAAACATATAGAAGAACGTGCAGCAGAAGGAATCCCCCCACAACCATTAAGTGCCGAGCAAACGGCCGATTTAGTGGCGTTATTAAAGCAACCTCCTACAGGTGAAGAGGCGTTTATTCTTGATTTGCTGACTCATCGTGTTCCCGCAGGTGTGGATGAGGCGGCGTATGTTAAAGCAGGTTTTTTAGCGGCAATTACGAAAGGTGAGGCGTCTTCTCCTTTAATAGATAAGCAAAAAGCGACGGAACTATTAGGCACAATGCTGGGCGGTTATAATGTTCAGCCTTTAATTGATGCGCTTGGCGATGAGGATATTGCCGAGCTTGCGGTGAAGGCGTTATCACATACGTTATTGGTGTTTGATGCTTTCTATGATGTGAAAGAGTTACACGATACTGGTAATGCACATGCGACTAAAATCATCCAGTCATGGGCAGATGGTGAGTGGTTTACCGCGAATGATACGCTAGCGGACAAGATTACAGTTACGGTGTTTAAAGTTTCGGGTGAAACTAATACGGATGATCTTTCTCCAGCACCTGATGCGTGGTCGCGCCCAGATATTCCTCTACATGCCAACGCTATTCTAAAAATGCCCCGTGAAGGTATTGAGCCAGATGAAGCGGGTACATTAGGACCTTTGAAACTCATTGAGTCCTTAAAGGAAAAAGGCTTCCCTTTGGCGTATGTGGGTGATGTTGTGGGTACAGGCTCTTCACGTAAATCAGCGACAAACTCTGTGCTATGGCATATGGGTGAAGATATTCCTTTTATTCCGAATAAGCGCCAAGGTGGTTTTTGCTTCGGTAATAAAATAGCTCCTATTTTCTTTAATACCATGGAAGATGCTGGTGCATTGCCGCTTGAAATGGATGTGAGCAAAATGGCAATGGGTGATGTTGTGGATGTCTACCCCTACGAGGGCGTAGTGAAATGCCATGGTTCTGATGATGTGATTTCCACCTTTGAACTAAGACCAAATGTTATTCTTGATGAGGTGCGTGCTAATGGACGCATCCCGCTTATCATTGGGCGTGGTTTAACAGCCCGCGCACGTGAAGCATTAGGATTAGAAGTTTCAGATTTATTCCGCACACCAATTGATCCTGAAGACACTGGCAAAGGTTATACGCTGGCGCAAAAAATGGTTGGCAAAGCTTGTGGCTTAGAGGGTGTTCGCCCAGGAATGTATTGCGAACCAAAAATGACGACTGTAGGCTCTCAAGATACTACAGGGCCAATGACACGTGATGAGTTAAAAGACCTAGCTTGTTTAGGTTTTTCTGCTGATTTAACCATGCAGTCTTTTTGTCATACCGCCGCTTACCCCAAGCCGATTGATGTCACCACACACCATAATCTACCTGACTTTATCATGACGCGTGGTGGTGTATCGTTACGCCCTGGTGATGGCGTAATCCATTCTTGGCTAAACCGCATGTTATTGCCCGATACGGTAGGAACAGGCGGCGACTCTCATACACGCTTCCCAATTGGAATCTCATTCCCCGCAGG
>DQSN01000186.1 GCA_015663245.1 Leucothrix mucor | reverse complement strand
TTATTACGCTTATTGTCATAGCTATTTATTATTTTGCCAGTAAGGATGTATATTGCCCTAAGTGCTCACTAAAGGTTAATGAGTCGGGGCAGTTTTTTAATCTTGTTGCATTCTTTATAATACTTCTCTACATACTCAATATGATCATTATGGCGTTTTTTGCGTTTTATTATGGTGGTGATGCTTATTATGGGAGTATTGTTGATGGTCATTATTATTTTGGGTATGGCTCTAATAATGCCGAAGCAGAAGTACCTTGGTATATTTATCACTTATCTTTATTTGGAGTTAAATTGCATTTTTTACTCGCTTTTTCTCTCTTGATTTCCATTGTTAAGATTAAAACAAGTAAATAGAAACCTCTTTTTACTCATATTGTTATGCAATCAACTGAACATTATTTCACTCCTTTTAAGGAATCAATCGATTCTTACTCTTTACCCGAAAAATTCACATTTCCTTTTTATTACGACCCTCATCCTTTGTGTTTATTAGCCACAAAAGAGTTACAACACTATCTAAAAACCCAAACTGAATGGCAGCATCCTTTTGGTTTAGAAGGCGATACAAAAAATGCTATCGGAAAAATGTTTGGAGTTTTGTTAGTGGAAAATACTAAAGGAGAAGTGGGTTACTTGTCTGCTTTTTCTGGCAAGCTGGCGAATCAAAATCACCATTCTAAATTTGTACCGCCTGTTTTTGATATGTTGGCAAAAGACAGTTTTTTTAAGGATGAAAATACTGAAATCAATAAGCTGAATGAAGCAATTTTGACGTTAGAAAATAATCCAAAAATTGAACAGTATAAAGATCAGCTTGATATTGAAACACAAGACTCAAATATGGCGATTAAAATATATCGGGATAAAATGATTGAAGCCCGAAAAATAAGAAAGCAACAAAGAATAGCCGCTAAAATAGAAATGGATTCCGAGCAATTTATTATCTTTAATAAGCAGTTAGCTAATCAAAGTGTACAAAATAAAAACCAGTTGCGTCACTTAAATCATTATTGGGAAGAGCGACTAAATAAAGCTAAAGTACGCTATGAATTACTAATAGGTGAAATTAAACAGCTAAAAATACAGCGAAAAGAATCATCATCATCCTTGCAAAGAAAACTATTCGAACAATATCGCTTTCTAAATAAAATGGGTGTAGAAAAAAGTTTACAGGATATTTTTGATCTTACTCCACCTGCGGGGTCAGGAGAATGTGCTGCCCCTAAGTTATTGCAATATGTTTTTAAACATCAGTTAAAACCACTCGCGATGGCAGAGTTTTGGTGGGGAGCATCACCTAAATCAGCTATTAGAAAACATCAAAACTTTTACCCAGCTTGTAATGGTAAATGCCAACCAATATTAAGCCATATGTTGAAAGGTGTTGTGATGGATGAAAACCCATTACTAATTAATCCTGCAAAAGAGAAGGTTTTAGATATTATCTATGAAGATGATGTTATTTTGGTGGTCAATAAACCTACCGAGTTATTATCTGTTCCTGGAAAGAATGTAAAAGACTGTGTATATCAGCGAATTAAGCAAAGTCATCCACAAGCTAGTGGGCCATTGATAGTTCATCGTCTTGATATGTCGACCTCAGGTTTGATGGTAATAGCTTTAACTAAACACGTGCATAAGCAATTGCAACGACAATTTATTAAACGTATGGTGAAAAAACGCTATGTTGCTTTGTTGAGTGGTTTATTAGAGGAGGAGGGGGGCGCGATAGATCTCCCCTTGCGTGTTGATTTGGCTGATAGACCGAGACAGTTGGTGTGCTACGAGCATGGCAGGGCAGCGCAAACACAGTGGAAAACTATTGAGCGTAATAGCGTGGGGCAAACCAGAGTACATTTCTACCCTGTTACGGGTCGTACGCATCAACTGCGTGTTCATGCTGCGCATAATAGGGGGTTAAATACTCCTATTGTTGGAGATGATCTTTATGGCGATAAAGAAAACCGTTTGCACTTACATGCTGAGTATATTGAGTTTACACACCCAATAAGGAGAGAGCGTATTAGCTTTTTTGTAGAAGCCGATTTCTAGTTGTATCATTGAAAATAGAGTTTAGGAGGGTAAAACATGAGTAGTCACATAACTCCAGAAGAACGTGATGCTTTTTATAAGGTGGTTTATACTCGCCGCGATGTTAGAAATGAGTTTTTACCTGATCGGATTCCTGATGAGGTTTTATCTCGCATCTTAACTGCGGCTCATCACGCCCCAAGTGTTGGCTTTATGCAACCATGGGATTTTATTGTGATTGAAAGCGATGAAACAAAGCAGGCAATTAAACAAGAGTTTACCATTGCTAACAATGAAGCAGCTGAGTTGCTAAGTGGTGAAAGAAAACAACAGTATCAAGCACTCAAGCTGGAAGGAATTAGTGAATCGCCAATTAATATTTGTGTGATATGTGACAGAACTAGGACAGGAGATTTTGTGCTGGGGCGCACCACGAATGGTAATATGGATTTATACAGTACTGTTTGCGCAGTACAAACGCTATGGCTGGCGGCTCGATCCGAAAATGTGGGCGTAGGGTGGGTGAGTATTTTACATGAGGATAAGCTTAAACAATTGCTTAAACTTCCTGAGCATGTAGTGCCAGTAGCCTATTTATGCCTTGGTTATGTTTCTACATTCCATGATAAACCTGACTTGGAACGTAAAGGTTGGCTGCCGCGTAAGCAGGTAGCGCAACATTTACATAATGAAGTTTGGACAAAGAAGAATTAGTAAGCAATTACTGCTAATTAGTTCTGCCTTCTGGAAGTTGCTCAGTCTTTTCCATTCTCAAGGATTTCATCAAGACTAGGATCTGCACCAACTTTCCCGCCTATTGCAATTTCTTCATCGCTGGCATCACGCACCATCATGATCTCTAACTTGAAAATTACATCTCTGCCACAAAGTGGGTTGTTGCCGTCAACAGTTAATGTTTTATTTTCATCATCAATTTTTGTAACAATGAAGTTTTTAGGCTCGCCTTTTTCGTTCTCCATTGTAATAGTCGTGCCTATTTCTCGATATTCCTCTGGAACATTTTCGATATGATCGGTAAAAACTAAGCTTTCATCTCTAGGACCGTATAATAGGTCGCAATCTATTGGTACTTCAATAATATCTCCAACTTCCCTGCCGTCTAGTTCAGCCATGATTTCAGGAGATAAGGCATCACTAGCACCATGAACATAGCCTATCGGGTACTCTATGCCTGTGTAAACATTGCCAGTTTCTTTATCGACTGTTTGGTAAATTAGTTCGACATATTTATGTTTTTGTATAAGTTCTTGCATAATTAATTATATAGGTAGTTGCAGGGTATTTGAGTGTGGGTGTCTATAACAGGGTGGGGAGTAAATACCGTTCAATTAAAATAGGGTTGCGCCAAATATTTTCACTTCTTCTTTTTCATAGCCTAAAACTAACCTTCCTAACCACTCGCCTGGCATTTTTTTATTGGTTTGTTTAAACAATACAGTGACATGTTCACCACGGCGGATCATACCAAGATAGATTTTGTCTTTACTTAGATTTTTAGTTAGCGCGCTTTTTGCGAACTGTTTGCCAATTTCTATTTCATTGGCCGCAATCTTCATTTCATACGAAAAATTTCGTGTAAATGCGCCATAATTTTTATTATTAGAGTATTTTACAAGGTCATCCCAAAATGGGTTTGCAATCTCTAATATTTCTTCGTCTGTGTTATCAATAATATTCATAATTTATCTCTTATCAATATAAATAAAAAAAGACCAACAAGTAATATGTTGGCCTTTTTTTTGTTAAATAAAATAACAACTTGTAAAAAGTTTTATTTTTTTAACTTTCTTCTGCATCATCTACCAAGTGGTAAAGAGGTGCTTTTTCCATCGTGTATTCACCTGTCTTAGGGTCACGACGAGAAACAGTTAGTACATGCCAGTTGTCATCATCTAACTTCATTGCATCACCACGATAGTAGTAACCAGGCCAACGAGTTTCCTTACGGAATAATGTGTGCTGGAATACACTCTCAGAAGTAAGGAAGCGATGCTTTAATTCCCATGCACGTAGTAACTCGTGAATGTTCTCAGCAGCAACTTTCTCTAGATCTTCTTCAAAGATTTTCATCTTCTTAAGACCAATAAGAAGAAGCTTTTCGTTGGTCATGTAGTTCACACCAAAACCAGCACAGTATTCATCCATCATCTTCTGTAGACGGTCAAGACCTTGTCTAGGATTGATGTAGTTAGGATTAACTGAACCAGCAGTAATTTCATTGCGACCTACAGTATAAACTTCCATTGGCTTGTAGATGATTTCTTTAAAGTCAGCAATTTGCTGATCAGAAACTACGATACCTTCAGCTTTTCCGTCATCGATATACTTACAAGCTGCTTTCGCTGCTAAACGTCCTTCTGTGAAAGAACCAGAAGAGAATGCGTGAGGTGTTCCACCAACAGCATCGCCTGCACCAAATAGACCTGCAACCGTAGTCATACGGTTATAGCCCCAGAAATACTCCTCTGGAGATAGATCTTCAGGGCCTGAACACCATGCGCCACAACCTGTTGCATGTGAACCCATTACGTATGGCTCAGAAGTTGTTAGTTCTGGGTTTTCGTATTTTGGATCTACGTCAGTAGCTGCCCAAAGTACGGCTTGACCTACTGTCATGCCTAGGAAGTTGTGCCAGCCAATCTCTTCGAGATGTGGATCTTGGAATGCTTCCATTGTAACCATGTGGATAGGACCGCGACCCGCTAGCACTTCATTGATGAATGCGTGGTTACGTAAACAAGTAGGAATTGGCTTGTGAGAGAAATGTTGATTCTCTGTGTCTAAATATGCCTTACCAACCATTTTCTCAAGAGCTGGGAACCATTTTGACTCATACTCGTCACCATTACAGTTTTGGGTATAAGTTTTAAGATGCAAGAAGTACGCTCCAACAGGACCATAACCATCTTTAAATCGAGCTAAAACGATACGATTTTCCATCTGTGTCATTTTTGCGCCAGCACCGATCATAAGACCATATGCAGAACCAGATGACCAAGGTGCGTACCATACACGACCTGCGCCTTCACCAACTGAGCGAGGCTTAAAGATGTTAGAAGCACCACCAGCACCAAC
>DQSN01000126.1 GCA_015663245.1 Leucothrix mucor | reverse complement strand
CAAGGCTGCATTGAGGATCGAAAAAATAATCCAACGCTAAAATCGGACGAAAGTATAATGAATAGAAGCGCTTCAACAGTATTAAAAAGGAATTAAAGTATGGCTCCAACGAATATAGCTTTGCATCAAAAATCAAGAGTCCTTGAACTTACATGGCCTGACGAGGTAGTACACAATTTAACTTGTGAGTATTTACGTGTCTCCTCTCCATCCGCAGAAGTACAAGGTCACGGCCCTGGGCAAGAAAAACTACAGCTTGGTAAAGAAAACGTCAATATCACTGCCATTGAGCCAATTGGTCGTTATGCTATTAAACTAGTTTTTGATGATAACCATGATAGTGGACTGTTTAGTTGGGATTTATTGCGTGACTTAGGCGATAACTACGAGGAAAATTGGGCCAATTACCTAAAGAAATGTGAGGATGTAAACTATGTGCGCAAAGAGCCAGGTCAAATCATCTGATGCCATTGCTGCATTAAAATACAATGACGATGGTTTAATTCCCGCCATTGCTCAACAATACGATACAGGCGAAGTATTAATGATGGCGTGGATGAATCAAGCCTCCATCGAAGAAACACTTAAAACCCAACGTGTTTGTTATTGGTCACGCTCACGTCAAGCATACTGGCGAAAGGGCGAAAGCTCTGGTCAGGTACAAATGCTGAAAGAACTGCGGATTGATTGCGATGCGGATACCTTGCTTATCAAAGTTGACCAAACAGGTCCAGCCTGTCACACAGGCAGACGTAGCTGCTTTTACCAATTAGTAGAAGGAGACAATATTATAATCGACTCCGAACCACTCATTGATCCCGCTGAGCTATACGGAAAATGAAAACAATATTGATGATTATTATCCGTGGCTATCAGTTATTTCTGAGTCCTATTTTGGGTAGTAATTGTCGTTATGCGCCAACTTGCTCGCACTATACCCATCAAGCCATCGCAAAACATGGCGCAATAAAAGGCACATGGCTGGGTGTTAAACGTATTTTACGTTGCCATCCTTGGGCAGAAGGTGGTTATGATCCTGTGCCTGATAAAAATCAAAAGAAGTGATGCTATTCACTTCCCATCAAAGCAAATGTTGCTTAGGAGGCCGACCGAGAATGGAATATTACTGCGCTTGCCATGATTGACTAATCAGCAACTTATCTTGAGAGTATAATGTCATTGTAAAATGATCTCCTTGATAGTATTTCCCCACGCCTTTAGGCGTACCCGTCATAATAATATCGCCATCTTCAGTCGATATAAATTGATGAACCTCCTCTAAAATAGCCTTAGGTTTATTGATCATCAGTGTATAACTTGCTTCCTGAGTTAGCATATCATTAAGATGCAGCTCCAAACGGAGGCTGTCGATAGATACATCTAACTCGATAAAATCACTAAATACCACCGAACCATCAAAAGCTTTCGCGCGCTCCCACGGTAAGCCTTTTTCTTTTAGCTCTGACTGCTTTTGGCGCCTAGTAATATCCAAGCCCATTCCCACACCATGCAACTGATTATTTTTGATAGAGAAGCAAATTTCACCTTCGTAGTGATGTGCTTCTTCTTTCCCTGCAATCAACTGCTCAGAAATAGCCGAGTTAGGTTTAAGAAAAATCACAGGCTCGTTGGGCATCTCATTATGTAACTCTTGAATATGCTCAACGTAATTGCGTCCGATACAAATAACTTTAGAGGGTGAAATAGTAGAGTTCTCTAGTTTTAGGCTATTCATTTGGTAGGAGGAGGAGTTGGTGGCATTTCTTCAAAAGTAGGAATATCGCTGTCCATACAATCCCACTCAGGCTTACTTTTGTTGTAAACAATAAAGTTGGCTTTAAACCATGAGCTATCGTCAACTGTACCCGCAGTCACACCGATAAAATTTGGCGCAGTGCTATTACTACTAAAAAGGCGACTACCGCAGTTAGGGCAGAAATAGCGTGTTAGGGTTGAGCCTGTATCAGTGATAATATCGAAACGACTGGTATCTCCCTCTATTTTCACGCTATCTTCAGCGAAAAAAGCATTAGAAGCATGACCTGTACCTGTTGATCTTCGACAGTCTTCGCAATGGCATTGCCCCATGCGCAGAGGCTCGGATGAGATGGTATAAGTCACTTTTCCGCAAAGACATTTTCCTGTGGCGAAAGGCTTATTAGACATGATAACTCTCCTGCTAAAATTTTTGTTAGTATTATTCTTTTCGTCTCTTCGACTTAGCTCAGGGAGCTATACTGCATGTAGCAAGCTTCCTGAGCGGAGCCGAAAGGCACGGATAAAGTTGCACTTAAAGAAGCCCCTACATCATACCGTTAAACTGCTGTGCATCATCCGTTAGTGGCTTTTTATTAATCGCATAAATAATCTTCAATAACTCTCGTTTTTCTTTACGATAGGCTTTTTCACGGCTGGGATGGTAGCGGTACAAACCACGGGCTAATTTATAGTCCCATTTAAACTGTTTAAGGCTCACATATTTATCAGGGTTTTTCTGATACATGCGATCAAACGGTGTATCTGGTAGGGGTTTAAATAAAGATAGTCGTACACGGTCTAGTGCATGAAAATGCTTCTTTAAGAAAGCATTGGTTTCTCGCAAATCATCCACTGTTTCACCAGGAAACCCCTGCATCATTGAGGTTCGCACACTAATGCCTGCCTCATGTGCTGCCAATATAAACTCTGAGCAATCCTCAATTTTAGTGCCTTTTTTCATCTCATCTAGCAAGCTTTGACTGGCGGATTCCAAACCAAAAGAAATTCGTGTTAAACCTGCTTTTTTCGCCTCGATAAGACGCTCGCGTGATAAACCATTTTCACCTTTATGATTCACATGCACTGTGCCAATCCAGCGACCATCAGGCACGTACTCTTGAAAATGATCAATCAAACCATTCCACACCTCTAAATCGGAATTCAGTTTAATATCGAGGAAGATAAAGTCCTTGCTGTGATGAGTTGTTGATTGCTGCTTTAGCTCATTGAGTACCGACTCGATGCCACGTGAGCGAAAGGTACGCCCATTAGCAGAAATAACATCGCCACAAAAAGTACAGGCCCCCCAACTACAACCACGCCCTGTCATGGTGGGGATAATATGATGCGGATATTTATCCCAAGGAAAATCAGTAAAATCAGGCACGGGTAGTTGGCTAAGCGTTTTCAGTGGGGGTACGATTCCACCATTTTCACCACTGGGTAAAAATACACCTTTATGTTGACTCAAATCACCTTTATTCAATAAAGTATCAACAATATCCGCAACGGTAAAATCGACCTCACCCCCTACAATTGCTGTGATACCCTCTATCTCTAGCCACTCATTGGTGACATTCGAGATATTGAAAAAAGGACCACCCAATAACACAGGAATACCTGCTGCTTTCGCCACTTTGCCTATCTCGACACACATCTCATATTGCGTTAAATAAGCCGAAATTAAAATAGCCGCAGGACGTTTCGCAATCGCCTGATGCACCTCTTTAATCATTAAAGGGTGAGGACGTGACAACCAACGAGAATGCATATTACGCAAGCTATCATGGAAACGATTTAACAAAGGGTGCGATGAGAAATATAAACGCCGTAAGATTTGATCCTTCCAATTTTCCTCATGATCCCGCGCAAAAGCAGGCACACCCAAAGCTAAGGGGCTGAGTAACTCAACTTTATGATTTGCTAAGCGTAAACTACGAATAAGGTAGCCAACTGCCAACGTTGGATAAGCTGCAAAATTATTAAGATCGATAAAGAGTAGCGGAGAAGCTGGTTGATTATTTTCCATAGGGTAAAATTATAGACAATATTTATCGCTTATTATCAGAACTTGTATTTATGCGTCATATTTGATCATTTTTAAATTATCCACATAACAGCCTTATCATTTACACATATTAGTATTAAAACACCCTATGTAAATTACATGTATCAAGAGCCTGCTGGCTAAAATCCTCACTTCCAAACCATTTTTTTCCAAAAAAGATAAAAACCCCCTATAATAAACGCCCCGAAAACTAGAAGAAATAGTTCTTAACTCAATAACCTAGAAGACTAATCAACATAATGAAAAAAATAATCACCGCAGTGTTAATCCTGTTTCTATCTCTGTCTATCAGCAGTTTCGCAAAGCCAAAAGCCATTAAAATACTGCCGCTTGGTGACTCCATCACCTGTGCAAGCCCATATAAATTAAGCTACCGCTACCCGCTATGGAAACACCTTGTCGATGCAGAAAAAAATATAGAGTTTATTGGCAGTCAAAAACAAAAAAGTAATGGCTACCGAAAATGGGAGAACTATAAAAACCATAAATTTAGTGAAGCGAATGAATGTCACTCTGGCTGGCGAGCAGATCGAATATTACATAGAGCATCAGGTATCGATCAATGGCTCAAAACTTATACACCTGATATTGCCCTAATACACCTTGGTACAAATGATATGTATCAAAATCAAACGCCTGTATCCACCGTTGATGAAATCAAAAAAATTATTACAAAGTTACGGGGAAAAAACCCACGGATTAAAATTTTAGTTGCTAAAATTATACCGCTCTACACAAATCCTCTTGTGCCAAGGCTGAATCAACTTATTTCAGAGTTAACAAAAACAATAACGACCTCTCAATCCCCAGTAGCCATTGTTGATATGTACTCTGGTTTTAGCATTAGCACCTATATGCAAAAAGACAAAATACATCCCAATGCAAAAGGTGAAGAATTAATGGCAAAGCGTTGGTTTGATGCTTTAATGAAGAATAATTTTTTATAAATGGAGCTACTATGCCTTTTTATCAAGAACCTGCTGGCTACCACAAAACAATCCTATCCGACCTGCAAGGAGCATGGGGAAATTTAAGAAATGCAGTTGTAGATAATTTTCAAACTGTAGATTGCTCTAAATTATTATTCCATATTGATGAAGCCATGAGCTGGGAAAGTGTTAGAGATCTTAACCACATGCGAGAAACTTTTCTGTTGGTGCAAAGCATTTATATCCGATGAGAATCCCTGACATAGTCAGGGCGCGTTCTTAACATGAAGGGGTAGAAATTCCTGTTATTTTTACCCGCGCCCTTCGACGTGCTCAGGGAGC
The DNA here is from genome assembly GCA_015663245.1 of Leucothrix mucor. Classification (GTDB taxonomy): domain Bacteria; phylum Pseudomonadota; class Gammaproteobacteria; order Thiotrichales; family Thiotrichaceae; genus JAGLBW01. The sequence continues at coordinate 10,125 of DQSN01000126.1, read as the reverse complement.
TAGTTTCCTGAGCTTGTCGAAGGATACGGTCACTTTCTATTATTAAAGATTACTATTTATGCGTATCATCCACACTTCCGATTGGCATTTAGGCCAAAACTTTATGGGCAAGAGTCGTGCGCCTGAGCATCAGGCTTTTCTTGCGTGGTTATTGGTCAAAATAGAAAACCATCACGTTGATGCTTTAATTGTTGCGGGTGATATTTTCGATACGGGTTCACCTCCGAGTTATGCGCGCGAGATGTATAACCGCTTTATTGTTGATATGCAAAACAGCCAATGTGAGTTAGTTGTGCTGGGTGGCAACCATGATTCGGTGGCGACTTTAAATGAGTCTAAAGATTTACTGGCTTGTTTAAATACGCGGGTGGTTTCAGGTGTTTCTGATAATAATGAAGAGCAGGTTTTTGTCTTGAAAAATCGTGCGGGTGAGGTGGGCGCAATTTTATGTGCTATTCCTTTTATCCGTCCGCGTGATGTGTTGCAGAGTCAAGCGGGGCAAAGTGGTAAAGATAAACAACAAGCGATGCAACAGGCTATTAGTGAGCATTATCAAACGCTATACACTCAAGCGGTCACACTGCGCGATACGCTTTCGCAGGTTGTGCCGATTATTGCCACAGGGCATTTAACCACAGTGGGGGCTAGTACTTCTGATTCTGTACGCGAGATTTATATTGGTACTTTGGATGCTTTTCCTGCCAGTGCTTTTCCCCCTGCGGATTATATTGCCTTGGGGCATATTCATCAGTCGCAGTTGGTGGCGAAGTCGGAGCATATTCGTTATAGCGGCTCGCCCATTGCGTTGAGCTTTGATGAGACGGGCAAGAAAAAAGCTAAGTCGGTTTTATTGGTGGAGTTTAATAAGGGTAAATTCACCCAAGCTAGTCCATTAGAAGTCCCTTGTTTTCAAGCAATGCAGGTAATTAAAGGTGATTTAGAGTGCATCGAAAAGCAATTGTCTACTTTACCTGAATCGCATGATCTTAAAGAAAACGAAATGATTTGGTTAGAGATTATTGTCACCTCGCAAGATTATCTGAATGATCTGCAAACACGCTTGCAAACTATGACGGCAGATTTGCCAGTGGAGATTCTGCTGTTACGTCGAGAGCGAAAAAATAGACAGGTGGTAATGCCTAATGAAGAAAAAGAAACACTTAATGAACTGAGTGTAGGCGATGTTTTTGAACGGCGTTTGAATGAAGAGACTTGGGAGAGTGAGGACGATAAACAGCGCGCCGAACGCTTAATGCTAGTCTTTAAGCAGGTGGTAATCGAACTGGCTGAGGAGGAGCATTCATGAAAATTATCAGCTTACGTTTCAAAAATATCAACTCATTGCGTGGTGAGTGGAAAATAGATTTCACGCAAGAGCCATTTAATAGCAATGGACTATTTGCCATAACAGGTCCAACGGGCGCAGGTAAAACCAGTATTTTAGATGCTATTTGCCTCGCGCTTTATCATCAAACGCCACGTTTAATGGTGTCACCCACAAATAATCAACTAATGACACGTCATACTGCCGAATGTTTAGCAGAGGTGGAGTTTGAGGTTAAGGGTAAAGGCTATCGCGCATTTTGGAGTCAGCGCCGCGCACGTAATAAGTCGGATGGAAAACTGCAAGCTCCACAGGTTGAATTTAGTGATTTAGATGGCAATATTTTGGCAGAAAAAGTACGCGAGAAAGAGCTTAAAATTGCTGAAATCACAGGGCTGAATTTTGCACGTTTTACTAAGTCAATGTTATTGGCGCAAGGTGGCTTTGCGGCTTTTTTAAATGCGAAAGCAAATGATCGTGCGGAGTTATTAGAAGAGCTAACAGGGACTGAAATTTATGGTCAAATATCAGAAAAAATCTATGAGCATCACCGTGAATCTAAGGTCGAGTTAGCGCGTTTACATGCAAAATCGGAGGGTGCGAATTTACTTTCTGATGAGGAAATAGAACAGCTAGAGCAGCAGCAAACCAGCTTGGATAAAGAGGTAACTCGGCAACAGTTAATCCGTGATAAAACACTTTCTCAGCTGCAATGGCAGGTGCAATTGGCGGAGTTGCAACGTGAAAAAAACAGCCTTAGTCTTGATGTAGAAGCCGCAAATACTGCCATTGAAGAACAGGATGAATCCTTGCAGAAACTGAGTTTAAGTGAGTCTGCTGAATTGCTACGCCCTTATTTTGAGAAGCACAAGGATGCAAACCGAGAGTTCGTCAAAACCAAACAAAACTATCAACAGCAGCAACTCGATTTAAGTGCAGTTAGCGCGCTACAAACATCTTGCGAGACGGAGCAACAACAGGCTTTATCCGTCTACGACAAAGCTGTATCGCAGCAACAAATCACAGAAAGACAAATAGCGGATGTATTAGTCCCGTTAGAACAACAGATTGAGCATTTAAAACAACAGCTTGATGCCTTAGGGGTAGAGAGGAAAAGCACGCAAGAAGCGCAGAAAAGTAGTTTGTCGGTAAATGAGAAGCTGAATGCTGAATTACAGCAGCTAGAAGAGAGCATAAGCAAGATAAGTCAGTACCTTGAGACCAATAAAGAGCAACAGTTTTTAGGTGATCAATTACCTTTATGGAAAGAAAAATTATCACAACGACAGGCTCTTTATCTTAAATTACAGCAAGCCAGTGCAAGCTCGCAGAGCTTAGATAAAAAACTTCAACAGCAAAATAATATATTGCTTGCGGCACAAGACAAACTCAAAGAGAACGAACAGCTCTCAGCACAAAGCAATAAAGAGCTACAGCAATATCAGGATGATTTTAACCAGCAGTTTTCTGCCATTAATTCAGAGGATTTAGCCCAACAACTGGAGAGCATCCAACAACAAAAAGTGCATCAATCTACACTCAGAGGGCTGCACAAGCATTACCATGAGTTACTTGCACAGCAGCAAACAGAGCAACAAAGTATCGATGTTTTGGAGTCTCGTTTAATTGTTGAAAATAAGGCAATTGATGATTTGCGTGAGCAATATAAAATCTGTAAACAAGAAGCGGATGACCAAGAAAAGTTGCTTGAGCAAGAGCAACAAATAGCGGCATTAAGTGATTATCGTGATCGCTTACAACAAGATAAGGCTTGCCCACTTTGTGGTTCGAAGCAACACCCTGCGATTGAGCATTATCAGCAATTAGATGTGTCTAAAACCAAGCAACGCTTTGAGGAAAAAAAGCTGGCTTTGCAGGTGTTAGGTGAACGAGGAAAAAGCCAAGCAACGACACAGGCTGTCACTGCTAGCAATCTACAAAACACCCTTAAAGCGGTTGAAAACTCCCAGCTAAATTTAGTAAGTTGTCAGCAAAATTGGCAGGAAAGTAATCAGGCATTAGAGATTGATTTAGATATTTTGATTACTGAGCAACTCACTGATTATTTGCAAACATCCCAACAGCAAGAGCAGCAGCTAAAGTCACAATTAAGCCAGTATGCGCAGGCAGAAAAAGTGTTGGTAGAAATGCAAACGGCCGCTACTAGCCATCAACAGATATTGCAGAATCAGCAGCATCATCTAGCCATTGAGCAAAAAGAACAGCAAGCTCTGCAAGGGCAGTTTTTGGCGAGCGAATCTGAGCACTCACAATTACAAAATACATTGCTTGAGTTAGAGAAAAAGTTAGAGCAACAATTAGCTGCTTTTAAGCTGACTTTGCCTGATTATCAGCAAGCAGATGAGCGGTTAAAAGATTGGCAAGCAAAATGGGACGATTATCAAAGCCAACAAACAGATTTTGTAGCGGCGAGCGAGTCTGCCAAACAAGTTCAATTACAGTTACAAAATAGCAATTTAAAATTAGATGATATTAATCTACAGCTACAACAGAAGGGGGAGCAATACGGGAAGGTAGAGGTTGATTTTTCAATCAAAAATCAGCAACGCCAGCAGGAATTCGGTGAGAAGTCCTCAATGCAAATCAGACAAGAATTACAACAAAATAGTGACCACGCTAAACTGCGTTTAGAAGAAAAACAGCGCTTATTGAATACGCAACAACAGGCGAGTCAAAAACTATTAGGTACCATTGAAACCCTAAAGCAGCTGAAAATACAACAGCAAACACAAGCAGAAGCAAAGCTTCAAACATGGCAGCAGCAATTAGAAAATAGCCCCTTTGATCAGCAAGATGATTTTTTTACCGCTTTGCTTGATACGGAGTTGCGCGAGCAATTATTCAATTTGAAAATGACCCTAGATAAAGCACAGCAACAAGCCAATGCTAAATTACAACAAATTGAGGCACAGCTACAAAAGCATATTGCACGTTTATCCAGTGAAAATAATGATGCCTTGAGTGTCGAGCAATTACAGCAGCAACTCATTGAGTTTGAAACGCAACTTAAAGCACTTAATACACAGTTGGGAGCAATACAGCAGTCCTTACTAAATGATCAGCGGTTGCGATTATCACAACAGGATTTATTTGCGATCATCGAAAAGCATCAACAACAGCATGATGATTGGGCGTATATCAATGGCTTAATTGGCTCTGCGGATGGCGCAAAGTTTCGTAAATTCGCCCAAGGATTAACTCTGGATCATTTGGTGTATTTATCCAACCAACAATTATCTTGTTTGCATGGACGCTATTTATTAGAGCGTAAAAAAGGCGATGCCTTAGAGTTACAGGTGATTGATACGTGGCAGGCGGATAGTCAGCGTGACACTAAAACCTTATCAGGGGGCGAGAGCTTTTTGGTAAGCCTTGCCTTGGCGCTCGCTTTATCCGATTTAGTGAGTCATAAAACCAGTATTGACTCTTTATTTTTAGATGAGGGTTTTGGCACGCTAGATAGCGAGACCTTAGAAACCGCTTTAGATGCGCTTGATAATCTTAACGCCAGCGGCAAAATGATAGGGGTAATTAGCCATATCGATGCGATGAAAGAGCGTATTCCTGTGCAAATTGAGGTGAAAAAGCTGCATGGTTTAGGGGTGAGTGAATTGGCAGATGAATTTCGGGTAAAAGAGCAGATTAAAGAGAAGGCGTAAAAGTTTTCAGAATCTCGTCTGTTCCCTATATAATGTGCGCACCTTTATAGAACAGCATAGATTTTAAATATGAAAAACTTTATCGAAGAATTACGTTGGCGTGGCATGGTTCACGATGTTATGCCTGGTGCAGATGAGCATTTAATGGAAGCAATGCGCTCTGCTTATGTAGGCTTTGATCCAACGGCTGATTCTTTGCATATTGGTAATTTAGTGCCGATTATGCTGCTAGCACATTTCCAGCGTTGTGGGCATAAGCCTGTTGCGTTAGTGGGTGGCGCAACGGGGATGATTGGTGATCCATCGGGCAAATCTGCGGAGCGTAATCTGCTTGATGAAGCCACTTTATTGCATAATCAAGAAGCTATCCAAAAGCAGTTAGCGCATTTTTTGGACTTTGATACGAGCACTGATAATGCTGCGGTAATGGTGAATAACTACGATTGGATGAAGGACTTTTCTTTCTTGGAATTTATCCGCGATGTGGGTAAACATATTACTGTTAACTACATGATGGCGAAGGATTCGGTAAAAAATAGAATTACTAATGATGATTCAAGTAGTGGCTCAGAAGGCATGAGCTTTACCGAATTCACCTATCAATTAGTGCAAGGCTACGACTTTTTGCACTTGTATCAAAACAATAGTTGCACCCTACAAATGGGTGGTAGCGACCAGTGGGGCAATATCACCACGGGTACAGAGTTGGTGCGTCGAATTGGACAGGGTAAAGCTTATGCGATTACTTGCCCGTTAATCACCAAAGCTGATGGCTCCAAATTTGGTAAAAGTGAAGGAGGCAATGTTTGGCTAGATGCGGCAAGAACGTCGCCGTATAAGTTTTATCAGTATTGGCTGAATTCTAGTGATGAAGATAGCGAGAAGTATATTCATATTTTTACTTTCTTAGATCAAAACGCTATTGCTGCATTGATAAGTGAGCATAAAGAAGCTCCTCATTTACGCTTATTACAAAAGCGTTTAGCCAGTGAAATTACGGCAATGGTTCATTCCGAAGCGGAGCTAGAAAAAGCCATTCAGGCAAGTAATATCTTGTTTGGAAAATCAACCAGTGATGATCTTAAACAGCTTGATGAGCAAACTTTTCTTGATGTGTTTAGTGGTGTAGTTCAAGCAAAGGTTGAAAGAAGTAAGTTAGATGATGGTTATGATTTAATTGCCGCTTTAGCAAGTGATACGGGCTTTTTGAAGTCGACCAGTGAAGTGAGAAGAGCATTAAAAGAAAACTCAATATCTGTGAATAAAGAAAAAGTCACAGATGCTTATGAGCTGACTAAAGCAGATTTGATTAATGATAAATTTATTTTGCTACAGCGCGGCAAGAAGAATTATTTTGTGTTGAATTTGGTTTAAGATAATATCTACTCGTAGTCCGTGTTGTGCAAATTTCATGCGGACTACATAATAATAATCTCCGAAAAACGCTTTAAATATTTTGTCTAAAAAAGGGTGCTAATTCAACAGTGACGGACTCTTTTCTACACTTTCTTTGCTTTCTGTTTCAAACTCAAGTTGCCAGTTTGTCTTAGGCAGAGCATCGGTAATTAGCCCCGTAAGTACATGCAGTAAGTTTTGATCTAATGCAAAATCTATCCCAGTATTATCAGGAGAACTTAATTGCAGTAGATAGTTATTTTTACCTTTGTTTTTGATAGACGCACTACTAATCAACAGAGGCTGCTCACCCAAGGGATATTTTTTTGGGCTGGGTTCAAAGGTCGTATTGTACTGAACTTTGCTTTGTGCCTTTTCTTTTTGAAAAGAAAGCACTGCTTCTTTATTGATGGGGGCTGCTTGTTTTTTAACTTCGGGTGATGACTGCAAGGAGTTGCTTAGTAGGGGGTGAAAAAGTGCGGTAAAACGGCGTGTTAGCCAGAAGCGAAACTCCTCTTGGGCGACGGTATTCATGCGTAGTAGAAAACGATCTTCTTCTTGATTATAACGAATTTGCATTTGCGACATTGCTGCCATGATTGATTACCTTTTTTCATCAGTCTTTATTGAGGCTGTTAGCTTTTCTTAGTAATTGATTATACTATTTTTTTTAGTTACAAGCTGATTTGGTTAGCTTCGCTTATAATCCTCAACCATTTGTGTTAAGTAAGCATTAATATCCTTATCGTTTAGCTCTCTGCTACCCTCGTGCCACCATCCTGCAATTGCAGTGACTTCCCCTAAGCTGACATTTAACGCCTCACTAAAGAGCTTCATCATATCGACTTGATCAGTCATTTCTAGATCAATAGCTAAATAACGCAAAATATCTGAAGGTTTGCTGTGTTTTTCTGCCATATCGCGGATATGTTCAATAATGTTTTGCTTGTCCATTGTTTACTCTTTTGGTGCGGATTGTTAAAGAAAGAAGGCTTATGCTTAGTCGTTCTTTATTTTTGATGTTTCCGTATCTAGTGATACTTTTAACTCTTCACCACCCCAGCCATCAACCGTTGTGTGTGCTTTTACAGTCACTTCCTTGATATTATCAGGAATGCTCAGACCACTTTGTGACCGTGTAAAGGGCTGCTCATTAACATGAGGATGCCACAGAGTGCGAGTGAATTTATCTTTTTGGTCTAGCTTGAGAATAGTGCCGTCGGGCAACAAAACATCCCAACCATTAGCGTAATCTTTCCAGCCAGTGTCGGCATGTTTGACGGTGACTTCAAACGCCCACGTTTTGTCTTCAGCTTGCTGAGCTTTTACTTTCAATACATCAGCCATTTCCGCATACGCGTTAGTGATAAGGAGGAGGCTACTAATAGTAATGACTGTTTTCATGGTGAATACCATTGTTTTTCCTACAAAAAAGTAGGAGGTTTATTCTTGTAAATTACATGCCACCTCATGTTTAATTTAAGGGGCTATCTGAGCTTGAATAACTAGGAAGGTTTCCTTATAAGCTTGGAAATGTAATACGGGGTTAGTTAGAAATGACACTCTACTTTATGAGCTATTGAAAGACAATAGGTACAATTATAGTGCTATAAATGATACCTTGTTATTATATTTCGATAATTATAGAATAATCGAAATATAAACAAATAGTATCACTATGAATCAAGAGTTAGCCACAAAAAGACTAAGTGAGCTTGGGCACAGCACGCGTTTATCTATATTTCGTCTTGCCGTAAAAGCAGGCGAAAAAGGGCTGCCTGTTGGCGCTATACAAGAAGAACTTGGTGCTTCGGCTTCGACATTATCGCATCATATTCATCGTTTAGTTGCGGTGGGTTTGATAGAACAGCAACGCGATGGACGTATTTTAAATTGTGTGGCTAATTTAAGTGCCATACGGGAAGTTATGGCTTTTCTTGAATCGGAATGTTGTACTCAATTATATTTTAAGTAGTCTTGTAGCAGTGTTTTTTTCGCTCAATACTTCTATTAACCTAGAACTATGAAATTATGTTAAATGAAATTTTTCAAGATCCTGAGTTTGGATCAAAAGTAGAAGCCAGTTTATGGATGTTCGTACAACTTTTTGTTGAGTTGGCGGTGTTATTTTTGCTGATTAGTTTTGTGGTTGGTTTGATCAATCAAAAACTCCCCCCAGAAACAGTGCAACGTGTACTCGGCGGAAAAAATGGGCGAGGATACTTTACAGCGGCGGCAATCGGTGCGTTAACACCCTTTTGTAGTTGCTCCAGTATTCCTTTGTTAATTGGTTTATTGCGGGCTAAAGCAGGTTTTGGCCCAGTGATGACCTTTTTGTTTACCTCTCCGCTATTAAATCCTATCGTTATTGTGTTGTTTATTGCGGTATTGGGTTGGCAGGTTACGCTAGCTTATGCCGTGTTGGCGCTAACATTTGCTCTCTTTTCAGGTTGGTTGCTCAATAAGCTGGGTTTTGAAAAATATATCAAAGCAGATCTATTAACTCCTGTAGGAGGGAATGAAGCTTGTTGTGATACTCCAACTGAACAAGCTAAAACGAGCGGTTGTGATAGTGAAAAAGAGGAGGCGCAAACATCCTGTTGCACTGAGTCATCGGCAAAAGAAGTTCCACTAAAGCCTTGGCGTATCGCATGGAATGAAAGCTTTGATCTGTTTAGATCGATGATGCCTTATATGGTGATAGCAATGGCGATTGGCGCTATTGTGCATGGCTTTGTGCCAGCTGATTTTTTTGCTGAAATGGCTAGTGCAGACAATGCCGCCGCTGTTCCTGTGGCTGCCACAATTGGTATTCCTTTATATGTGCGTGTCTCTACCTTATTACCCTTACTTGGTTCTTTTATCGCTAAAGGGGTGAGTATTGGTGCAATTATCGCCTTTGTAATTGGTTCTGGCGGAGCGAGTATTCCTGAGTTTATTCTTCTCAAGCGTTTATTTCGCTGGCCTTTATTGTTAGCCTTTTTGATCGTTATATTCTCAATGGCAATTTTAGGCGGCTATGCCATTAATGCGGTATTTGGATAACTGGTTCTTTGTAGTCTGTATTGCGTTGCCGAAGGGTAGGCAACGCACATGGAGATTTTTGATAAATCTAGGGTAATGCACTGCAGCGATCTAAAAAACGCTCAATTGATTCAACTTCTCGCGAGATAATATCTGTATTCTGATACATATGTGCGAGCACGCTAAGACCTTGAGTGCGAATAAGCATTTTCTCAGCCAACCTGTTGGTATTTTGTTCTGGGCAGAGTTGTTCAAACTGTGTAATTAACCATTGCTTAAAAACATCCATTTGTTGCTTGGCTAAACCCTGTAAATTTTTTTGTTTTTTACCTAGCTCAGAAGTCAATGTGCCCATTGGGCAGCCAAACTCGCAAACACTCTTTTTCTCGTTTAGCGGAATATTTGCGTAGCGCTTTAGTCTATCTAACGGCGTTTCAATTGTATTGTTCCACTCTTTTAGCATCCGTTTCATCTTATCAATCCGATAATCAATCACCGCGCTTAATACATCATTCTTAGTTTTGAAGTGGTAATTAAGGTTGCCTCTAGGGATATTGGCGGCATTGGCAATATCGGTAAATGACATCAGATTAAAACCTTTTTGATAAAGTAACTCATCAGTGCTTTGAATGATTTGATGTCGAACTTGTGCTGTTTTTTTATGTTTAGCCATCGTCTCACCGTACCTCAATTACGGCTATT
>DQSN01000009.1 GCA_015663245.1 Leucothrix mucor | reverse complement strand
GCTAACACCACATGACGATTGGTGATGGCAATATGAGAGACTAATTTACTACGGTCTGCCATCCATTTGTAAAACGCGCTACCCAAGCCTGTGCCAAATAGTAAAACCATGCTGATAAGGTGAATGTACTTAATCAATAAATAGCTCACTGTACTTTTCCCATATGCGTTAATGCATCGGCAAGTGCGATAGGTTTATGTCCTAAAAAATCAATAAGAGGTTTAACATCGGCGGTATTGCCGTGTTGTAACATGCGTAAATTATCGGGGTGCATTAGTGGAAATAGATGTTTTCCTAAGTGTGAAATGAACAAGATAATATTGTTGGGTATGGGTAAAATTAAGGCTTTATTTTTGTCTAATGAGTGACGTATTGCTTGAATATAATCTGCCAAACTCATCGGCTGTGGTCCAACGACATCAAGTGTATGACAATCTTTACTGTTGGTTTGCAGGCACTGGCTAACAGTAGCGACTAGATCATCAATATAAACAGGTTGTATTTGTTGTTTGCCTGCATCGGGTAATGGGATGATTGCTAATGATGCAAGGCGTTTAAACATCGCCAAGCTTGTACCACCCTTTCCATAAACGAGCGAAGGGCGTAGTACAAACCATGAAATGGGTAGATCACGTAACACATCATCGGCAATGTGTTTGCTAATTTGATAAGGCGTGAATGCTTGACTATCAGCACCTAAAGCAGATATTTGAATGATACGTTTAACTTTGCTTTGCACACAGGCTTCAAATAAGGCAATCGGTGCGTCGGTATGTAAAGCGGTAAAACTTTGAGCGGGTGTTTCGTTAATTATGCCAACGCTGTTAATGACGACATCAATACCTTTTAATAATGACAACCAGTCACTGCTTGCTTTGAAGTTATTAAAATTGGCGTTGTGGTGCGAAGGCGTAATGACATTGTTTTTTTCATCAAGTATTAGAGCTTGCTTGATGTGGCGACCAATAAAACCACTTGCGCCTGTGAGTAGTATTTTCATTTCAGCTCCATTGTGGAAGATGTGAAATGAGTTTGCACTAAAGCTGGGGGAGGTAGCTTCCTATTTGATAGGAAGCGAAAAAAATTCTATTCCTAAATGATCATTTGGGACGTAATGGTGCGAATAAATACTCTAATCCATTTACTTTGATGGTATGGACGATGCCTAAGAATTTGCCCAGTTCTCCAGAGGGAAAGCCTTTATTAGCAAACCACACAACATAAGGTTCAGGCAGGTCTATCAACAACGAGCCTTTGTATTTTCCAAAAGGCATTTTATAGCTCGCTAGTTTTAAGAGTGCTTCTGGATCTGGGGTTAGATCAAAATTATTATCTGTCATGTTTTTAAATCCGCATGCAAAGCAATTAATAAGTTTTTCGGGGTAGTAATACCGAGTAGCTCATTATCATGGCTGACCACGGGCAGATGGTGAACCCCTTGCTCATAAAAAATAGGAAATAAATCTAAGATGTGTTGATCGGGGTGGACTGTAATAACGGGCGTTTTCATTAAATGCCCTGCATATTCCAGTTTGTCGGTTTCAACACCTTTGGACTTCTTTAAAAAATGCTCTAAGCGTGTCCTTAATGATTCATCAGTGGGTGCTTTTACCTGATTCAAAAAATCAGCAATAGTGACAATACCTTGGATTTTATTGTGTTTGTCTACAATGGGAATACTACGTATTTTATGTTTTGCCATCAGCATCCATAAATCTTCCACATTGTCACCGTATTCAGCTTTGATAACATTAGACGTCATAATATCCCCGATTAAAACTTCCCCCATCCGTTGACGGCGTGCATGGGCGGCGGAGAGGTTAAAAATGCGCCCAAGAGCATCATCCGAGACATCTACGAACTCGCCCATTTCTTGCAGTGCGTATTTAATATTTTCACGACTGATACTCAGTGATGCTTGCACTTTATCATCACCCAGAGATTTGTTTTTTTTCTGTCGATAAGCTTTGAGGGTGTTGGGGTAATAGCGTCCAGGTAATAGGTTGTTGATGAGCAAAGCAAAGGCGAGCATGACGACAATATTAAGTGCCACGGGGGTGAGCAGATAGGTATAACCCAGCTCATGCACTGCGGAGCTGCCGACAACCGCAGATAAAGCCGTTGCTCCACCAGGAGGGTGTAAACAGCTAGTTAGATACATCACAAAAATAGCTAAGGAAACCGCAAGTGCAGATGCAATTAAGAGATCAGGAACTAACTTGGCAATAGAGACACCAATAAATGCAGACAGTAAATGTCCGCCAACAAATGACCACGGTTGAGATAGTGGCCCCAAAGGTACGGCAAATAGTAAGACCGCGGAAGCTCCCATAGAAGCTACAACCCAAGGGATATCGGCAAGCGGAAGAAATAGGCTGCTTGTTAATAACACGAGGCCGATTGCCATCAACGATGCTAAGCCTGAAAGTGCTTTTTCTTTTAGCGAGGTTGTATTGGCAGGTGGCATGAAGAGGCGTAGAAATGCATTCATTGTGAGTGTCCTTCTTTGAGGTTGGTGATTAGCTATTTAGAGATTTTTATTAATAATAACGGCAATAAATCACAATAAGTATTTATACATAACTATATCTTATAGGATATTACAAAGGAGTTTTTACATTGAAAACAAAAATAAATCATGTTCTATCGTTGCTAGTGTTAAGCAGTTTATTCGTTGCTTGTGGGGGAGGAAATCATAAGGATAAACCCAGTGATAAGCCGAGCTTCACCGTCACTCAGCTTAATAATGAAGGCTCGATATGCCTGTATGGAATGAAAAACAATGATATTAAGGTGTTTTACTTCCCTTTAAATAGCTCTTGCTCTTCATCAAGCGCAAACCGTTGGAGTAATAAAAAACTAGCTGCAACGGCGAGCCTACGTAGGAGTTTGAAAGGCAGTGTTATTGAAATAGAAGCGTCAGCAACTCATCGTCGTAGCCATAGCGGTATAGCCACGGCTGATTGTGCTGGCTCAGGCGTGCAATCAAAACGCTTATCTATCAATGGCAATCATCGCTTTGAGGTGTCTTTAGGTAAATATAAATTGGGTAATGTTGAGAGTAGCAAAGGGATGCTTTTTTGCAGAACAGTCGATAAAAAAGGCAATATTTCTCCCGCACCGCAATTGCATCAATATGTGCGTATGGTTGCTAGACTTGAGCCTTAATGATGATTTTTTGCAGCGATGGTTGGTTTTACTAAAACCTTTAAGTGCGAGTGATAAGGATAAACAAGAGGTTTATAATACATTAAGATCACATTATGCAGAGTCGCATCGTGCGTATCATACTTTTGAGCATATCAAAGCTTGTTTACATCATTTGGATAATGTCGTTACCAATGTAGATAATGCATTTTATCTTGAGCTGGCTTTGTGGTTTCACGATGTTATTTATGACCCAAAAAGCACCACAAATGAGCGTGATAGTGCCTTGTATGCGAGTGATATATTGCAAGCACTCGGCTTATCACAGCAAGCAAGCACACAGGTTAATCATCTTATTTTACTGACTCAGCACCCTTCAAATCCCCAGACCTTTGATGAGCAGATACTTATCGATATTGATCTTTCTATTCTGGGGGCTGAAAGTTCAGGCTTTGCCATTTATGAAAAAAATATTCGTCAGGAATATTGTTGGGTTGATGAAAAAACGTATCGAAGCGAAAGAGCTAAAGTATTAGCAAGTTTTTTGGTGCAACCTCGTATTTATCAAACAGATTATTTTTTTACGGCGAGTGAGCAGAGGGCGCGTAAGAATATAGATCAGCTTTTAGAGACCCTGTCTCAACATACTGACCCATAAGTTAATTTATGCTCTCCTTTGTTTCTATTTTCGGGATGCCAAAGATACTTTCCCAATATAAGTTTCAACGTGGCTTAGCATCCGAACTGCACCTTTTTCTT
>DQSN01000025.1 GCA_015663245.1 Leucothrix mucor | reverse complement strand
TTGATGAAGTTCACATGCTCTCAGGGCATAGCTTTAATGCTTTACTAAAGACCCTAGAAGAGCCGCCTCCACACGTTAAATTCCTTTTTGCTACCACTGATCCACAAAAACTGCCTGTTACGATACTTTCACGCTGTTTGCAGTTTAATCTTAAGCGAATGCCAGTTGATATGATCTCAGGGCATTTGCTGTATATTCTCAAGAAAGAAGAAATTAATAGTGATGAGGCTTCCTTACGGCTAATTGCGCGTGGTGCTGATGGCAGTATGCGTGATGCGTTAAGTTTATTGGATCAAGCCATTTCATATGGGAATGGTGAACTAAAAGAAGCTGATGTGCGTGAAATGCTTGGGACTATTTCACATGAGCCATTACTGGATTTATTGAGATTAGTTGAAGCAGGCGATGGTGAAGCTATTTTAGATGGCATCGAGCAAATGGCAGGTGTAACTCCTGATTTTGAAGCGGCTACGGATGCTTTGATCACTTTGCTACACAAAATGGCAGTGCTACAAGTAGTGCCTCAAGCAGAGGAAGATGATAAGGCAATTAAACAGTTAGCTGATCAGTTCAGCCGTGAAGATGTGCAGTTGTACTATCAAATTGCGATGCACGGACGACGTGATTTGTCGTTGTCGCCTGATCCGCGTAGTGGTTTTGAAATGATATTCTTACGCTTGCTGACGTTTAGACCGTTAAGAGATATTGCCCCTGCGATAGTTGCTTCCGTAGATAATCAAACAACAAAGTCGATAGATGATGTAGTCGTAGAGAAAAAAAAAACACTAGAACATAAAATTTCACCTAAAGCTGTCGTTAAAAAAGTGGTAGAGCCGACGGTTATAGAAACAAATAAGCAAGCATCTCCTATTATGGATGACGCACCTCCTTGGGGGGAAGCAAAGCCTACAGAGAGTCGTGTTGTAGATGTTGTTGAGGGGTCTAAACCTAAAAAGCCGCTAGAAAAAATAGAAGTAAAGCAGGAGAAAGTATCTGTTGCGCCAAAGGAACCATCTGCGGTAACTTCGGGTGATCTAGAGTGGCACAAAATTGTGCCGCAATTAGGTTTAACAGGACGAACAGCGGAACTAGCTAAACACTGTGTTTTAACAAGTATTGATGATAGTAAGGTCGAGCTTTCTATTGATACATCAGGTGAGAACTTATTAGCAAAAACTGCCGAGCAAGAAATCGAAGTGGCGTTAAAGGCGTATTATAATAAGCCACTAAACTTGCAGATTAGCACACAACGTTTAACAGCAGAAACACCTGCTGAGCGTGTAGGGAGAAAGCAGCAAGAACGTCAGCAATCTGCTGAAAATTTGATGCAAAATGATACCTTCGTACAAGATTTACAACAGCGATTTAATGCACGGATTGTGCCTAAGTCGGTTCAACCTAAATAATTAGTTTAAAAAGGATAAAATATTATGATGAAAGGCGGTCTAGGCGGCTTAATGAAGCAAGCACAAAAAATGCAAGAAGACATGCAACGTGCTCAAGCAGAAATTGCTGCAATAGAAATCACAGGTGAGTCAGGTGGTGGTTTAGTTTCTGTGACAATTAATGGACAACATGAGTGTAGACGCGTCAATATTGATAGCAGTTTAATTGCAGATGATGATAAAGAAATGGTTGAAGACTTAGTTGCGGCGGCATTTAATGATGCAGTACAAAAACTAGCAGTTACTTCAAAAGAGAGAATGGCAGGTGTCACAGATGGTATGAGCCTACCTGCTGGCATGAAGATGCCATTTTAATTGTTTCTTTTTAGTTATATAAAGTAGCCTTAAAAATGTCCGATTCCTCTCTATTAAATGAATTAGTCGATTCTTTGAAGTGCCTGCCAAGTGTGGGAGCAAGAACGGCGCAGCGCATGGCGTTTTATTTATTGGAACATGATCGTGAATCGGCGCTTAAACTAGCATCTACTTTGCAATTAGCAATGGATAATATTGGACACTGCAAGCGTTGTCGTACCTTTACAGAGATAGAAACTTGTCGTATCTGTAGTAATGAGAGTCGTCAACAAGACTCACTTTGTGTTGTTGAAAATCCTTCTGATGTACTAGCTTTGGAACAAGCTACCAGTTATAGAGGCAACTACTTTGTTTTGATGGGAAAATTATCCCCGTTAGATGGTATCGGCCCCGAAGAACTCGGCTTGGATTTATTAGATGCTCGATTAGCCGAAGGGCAGATCAAAGAGTTAATATTAGCCACCAATCCAACCGTTGAAGGTGAAGTTACAGCTCACTATATCAGTGAGTTAGCAGAGAAATATGATGTCAATACAACACGTATTGCACATGGTGTTCCTGTCGGTGGCGAGCTTGATTATGTGGATAGTGGTACTTTGTCGCATGCTTTTTCTGGGCGACGACGTTATTAGTTAGTCTCTATGCTTTCAGCCTCTCTCGCATTAATAGTTCCCTGAGCGGAGTCGAAGGGTGCGGGAGAAGTGTCTATTATATTTCCCACTTAATTAAAGAAACTACTTAGTCCAGCTTAGGACTCCCACGCTTTAGACTTGTTGGAACAATAAATATTTAGGTAATAGTTTTTATGAGTGATTGTCTATTTTGTAAAATTATCAATGGTGACATTCCATCACAAACCATCTACGAAGATGATGAAGTATTTGCATTTAGAGACCTAAATGCACAAGCTCCTTTGCATGTTTTAATCATCCCTAAAAAACATATATCGACAATCAATGACCTGCAAGTGGAAGATGCGGAGCTAGTAGGTAAACTTTACCTAGCTGCTAAAAAAATAGCTGCAGACGAAGGGTATAGTGATGAGGGCTATCGAGTGGTAATGAATTGCGGCGAGGCGGCAGGGCAGAGTGTTTTTCATATTCATCTGCACCTTCTTGCTGGGCGTACTTTAGCTTGGCCGCCTGGTTAGTAGATAGCATTATGACTTATTTACTATGTAACCTTGGTCTGTTTTTTTGATTTTTCCTAAGTTTATCAGCCATTGTAAGCGGTAGTAAACTTGCGTAAATGTAGACCACTCTATATCAAAGCTTTCTTTTAAAAACGCTAAGATGGTTTTTTCAGTATCAATATTTTCAGAGCTTTTTATAAACTCGACAATATAGCTCCCTGAACGGAGTCGAAGGGCGGAGAAAAAGTACTAAATCTTGGATATATTCCTATCCTTATTTTCCAGCCCAATCCCGAGCACGTAAATAATCACTATAAAGCACGGCTTCTTCCGAGCCTTCTTCTGGCTGCCAGTCATAACGCCATTTAACTAGTGGGGGTAGGGACATCAAAATTGATTCTGTGCGACCGCCAGATTGTAAACCAAACAATGTGCCACGATCATAAACTAGATTGAATTCTACATAGCGTCCACGCCGATAGAGTTGGAAGTCGCGTTGGCGTTCGCCATACTCAATATTTTTTCGTTTAGCCATAATTGGGCGGTAGGCTTCGACATAGCTGTTGCCTATGCTTTTTATGTACTCAAAAGATTTGTCAAACCCTTCTTTGTTTAAGTCGTCAAAAAATAAACCGCCGATGCCGCGTGGCTCGTCACGATGTTTTAGGTAGAAGTAATCGTCACACCATTTTTTGTGATCGGTATAGCGGTCTTTTCCAAAGGGCTCGCAAGCTTTTTGTGCGGTTTTATGCCAGTGACTGCAATCTTCATCATTGCCATAATAAGGGGTCAAGTCGTAGCCGCCGCCAAACCACCAGACTGGGTCTGCACCTTCTTTTTCTGCAATAAAGAAACGCACATTAGCGTGGGATGTGGGTATATAAGGATTATGCGGGTGGATAACCAATGATACCCCCATTGCTTGAAAGCTGCGTCCTTCTAGCTCAGGGCGACCTGCGGTTGCGGAGGCGGGCATATCATCACCAAAAACATGCGAGAAATTTACGCCACCTTGCTCGATAACTGCACCATCGGTGAGTAAGCGAGTGCGTCCACCGCCGCGCATACCTTTTCCGCCTTCAGGTCGTTGCCATTCGTCAATCATAAAGTCGGCTTTGCCATCTTCCGCTGCGAGTTGCTCACAAATGGAGTCTTGCAGGGAGAGTAGGTATTGCTTTACTGCTTCAATATCGGGGGTAGACATTATTAAACACCTGAGTTTTAGAGATATGCTCAGGATTATATCAGCCTATGAAGGGTATATTTAGCCCTATAGTCGGTTATTTTAAAGGAAGAGCTATTTCTGTTATTAACTCTGCTTGAGCGGTGGTGTTGGGATCATTTAGGTAATATTCAATTCCCACGGGTGATTTTTGTAGTTTGAGTTTATTGGCACGGCTATACATCATCGCCACTGCCCAGCCATTGCCTATGTATGCGTAAGGACCTGTGTGATTTACTTTGATCACCTCTGTCTTATCGGTTTCACCAGTGATAAAAGGTGCGATAACGTCAATATTTTCATCGATAGGAATGGCTGAAATAAAGCTGGCGTGTTGTTTTTCTATATCAAACTCAGTGTAAATTGCGAAAGCTGTAGCAGCCGTGCTTAAATTATTTTCTGCAAAATAATCCGCTAGTTTTTTAAAATCAGCAGGCATGACCGATCCTATATCTTTGATTGTACAGTTGTTGGCAATACCTATGTATTTTTGTGGTGGCTGTGTGACCACACCTTGAATCGTAATAGCGGAGGATATACTACCTTTTTCTGAGTATTCTTTGAGCATATTTAAACCACGCTCATAATCCATGCCGATATAGAGCTTCATTTTTTCGAGCATCATAAATAGAAAGAAGGGGAGTTTGCCAAGCATATTCCATGTAACGGTGGTTTCCTCACCGTTGCTTTCAAGCTCAAAGGTAACACGAGCGCTAGATTTGAAGGGAGCAACAAAGTTAATCGACATTTCTATATCATTATCATTTATTTGCAGTATTTCCATACCACCTGACCCCACTAAGTCACCCTCCCATTGATAAGTAGCACCAACTTCTCCTTGTTTGTCATTATATTCTAGCTTTGCATCTGGCTCTGCAATTAACCATGGTGACCATATAGGCCACTGTTGAAAGTCACATAATGAGGTGTGGATGCTTTTTAGAGGAGCTGCAATATTGATTGAGCGTTTAACGTGATAACTGGGCATGGCATATCCTGTGATGTTTTTATTATTTATAGCGGTTTCTATAGTGGAATGATAGCCTATTTAAATGTCATTGCTGATGATTTCCCATTATCTTTCATGCAAAGGTTTTGGCTCATATTTCTCTACTCTTAAATCCTTTTTAGTTTTAGTAGAGAAAACATATGAAGCAGAATAAACAGAGGCACCACATAGAGTGGAACTAAGTCAAACATGATGTCAGGAGATTGGTCTTTTAACACCACGAATACACCAAAATTTATGACTACAATAAAATCTAAAATTCCGATCAGATTTCCAAATATAATAGCTCGATGTTCTTTGTTGGAGTTACTTCCGAAATACTTTAGCGCAAAAAAGGCACCAATACCTGCGGCAATATCACCTAATCCACCCACCAGTTGAAACCATAATGGTAGGGAGGCGGTAAAGAAAAACATCACACCAAAAACACTCCGCATAAGTTGAAGACGTAAGAAAGTTTATGTCTTCATCGTTTCTAACGCTTGCTTTAGTGGTTTGTAGCTATAGATAGCGATTAGCATGAGGATAATTGGGATAACTACTCCAGCTGTAAATGTAAGCTGTGGTATTCCTGTTGAGCTAAAAAATCCATTTGCAAGGTGCTTTTAAAGATAGCGCTAGCATCTTGTGATAACCCTGAAAGCGTTACGCAGGAAGATTTAGAGAAAGTGCGTGATGCAGGGTTTAGTGACCAAGGTATTTTTGATGCTGTTGTTGCAGCGGCAAACAATAGAGCATTTACGCATATTTTGAGAACGTTTAAAGTTGAGGAGCTACAAGGCTCTTTCGCATAAGGTTTCTTAAATGAAATAATTACTATTTAATCTAAGTGGTAATTATTTATAAACTGGTAAAATGCTTTACTAAAGAAGCATTTTACCAGTTTATGTGCTTTGCTGTGAACCTGTCGATAAGTGAAATCCCCCTTAATAAGGAAAATAGATGAAACCCTATGCTGAATCTTGTGATCAAAATCGCAATGTTATTCTCAATGTTATCAAACCATTATTGCTTGGTAAAAGCGACGTGTTAGAAATAGGAAGTGGAACAGGTCAACACGCGATATTTTTTGCAAAAGAAATGCCTCATTTAGTCTGGCATACAAGTGATAGATTTGAAAATCATGCTGGTATTCACGAATGGATAAATGAGTCTGAGTCAAAGAATATCTTATTCCCCCTTAGCTTGGATGTAAGCAAGGATACATGGCCAAAAATTAAAGTAGATGCCATTTTTTCCGCGAATACACTACATATTATGTCTTGGAAAAGTGTTATTGATTTAGTTGAAAATGCTGGGAAATTACTTTCTAAAGGGGGGCTGCTAATCGTCTATGGCCCTTTTAACTATCATGGAAAATATACCAGTGATAGTAATGAGCACTTTGATGCTTGGTTAAAAAACCGCGACATCAATAGTGGTATCAGAGATTTTGAAGTCGTGAATGAGTTAGCTTCAAATGTTGGTTTAATACTAATAGAGGATTTTGAGATGCCCGCAAATAACCGTATTTTACAGTGGGAAAAAATATAGTATCACCGATATTAGTGAACAGAATAATTATTCTTCACTCTCTCCTTTTAAGTGTTCCTGCAAAGCTAGCTCAACCTGTTTTTGCTGCTCTGGGTTATCAAGTAATGTGCAGTTCTTTAGGGTAACGTGGAATATATCCTCAGCTTGCTCACCTAGAGTGCTAATTCTTGCACTATGAATGTGTAGCCCTTGTTCATAGAAAACCTGACTAATACGGCTGAGTAAACCAGGTGAGTCAGCGGTATTGATTGTGATGACGGTTTGCTGTTTATTGATATTTTGAGAAAAATGAATGCGCGTTGGAGTGTTGAAATATTTGAGTTGTCGGGGTGTGCGATAGTGCTGGGTATTTAGTGTGAATTCTGGGTTATCTAAACTCTTTTTAACGGCTTTTATGATATGTGCAATATCATCTGCATTGGTGATAGTTTTTCCGTCAGAATTGAGTAGGTGCAGGGTGTCTAGGGCGTAGGTATCATCAAGAGTAGAGTAAATTCTTGCCGCTACAATACTTAAACATAATTGCTCGATAGCAGCACTAATACGTACAAAAAAATCATCACAACTTTTAGCATAAATTAATAATAAAGTACTGCTATTATTATTACTGTCTTGTTGTACAGAAATAATGGTTTGATCCTTTCTAGGGATGATCTGTGTGACATGCCATAGCAACATATTAATGGGTGTTTGCAGAATATAGTCATCATTAAAACGGTTCCATAATGCTTCGCAATCGTTGCTACTAATTTTGAAAAGTGATAATTGCT
Organism: Leucothrix mucor; assembly: GCA_015663245.1. GTDB lineage: Bacteria > Pseudomonadota > Gammaproteobacteria > Thiotrichales > Thiotrichaceae > JAGLBW01. The sequence continues at coordinate 39,604 of DQSN01000025.1, read as the reverse complement.
GTAACACGGATTCTTTCTTTTCTCTAAGAATTTCTTCGCTGGTATTGGTGACTGAGCTATTGCTAAGTAAATGACGGCGAGTACTGGTATAAAGATCTTTTAATAAGGTGTGTCGCCAGCTATTTAGTAGCGTTGGGTTTGTGCCACGAATATCACAAATAGTCAGTAAGTAGAGGTAGTCTAAGCGTACTGGAATAGAGACTAAGTCGGCAAAGGCTTGGATAACATCAGGATCAGTAGTGTCTTTTCGTTGTGCGATGGAGCTCATCTCTAAGTGCTGTTTTACTAGCCAACTAACGGTATTAGAGGCATAAGTACTCATACCATGAGAGCGACAGAACTCTAGAGCATCAACAGCACCTTTCTCTGAGTGAGACCCGCCGCGACCTTTAGCAATATCATGGAAGAGGGCGGCAAGATAAAGAATTTTTGGTGTGGGTAATGTTTTAAAAATCTGACTGCAAAAGGGGAGTTCTTTAGCGCCTTCGGGGGTGCTCAAGCGGCGTACATTACGGATAACTTTTAAGGTGTGTTCGTCGACTGTGTAGGCATGAAATAAATCATATTGCATGCGTCCGACAATATTAGCGAATGCAGGAATGTAGGCGGCTAATACGCCATAACGGTTCATACGACGCAGTACAAAGGTGATACCTTGAGATTCAGACATGATACTCATAAACAACTGCTTATGATGATCATTGTCGCGAAAGTCTTGGTCTATTAGCTGTAAATTATCACGAATAGCGCGGATCGTATTGGGCGACATACCCTTCATGTCGGGTGTAATTTGTAGCATTAAAAAAGCACCCAATAGAGTATGAGGGTGCTTTTGAAAAACATCTTTTTCGATAAGGCTTAGATAACCGTTGTGATTAGCAAAATGTCTATTGACCGCTATTGACGGCAGAGAAGATGTATTTAATATACTTTCTCTCAATATACCTAAAACTACCTCGGCGATACGCTCAAGTGAGGTAATTGTACGATAGTATTGTTGCATAAATTCTTCAATACATTCGTTATTCTCATCATTAGTAAAGCCAAATTGATGCGCGAGAGGGCGCTGGTGATTAAACAGCAGACGATCTTCTTTGCGCCCCGCTAGTTGATGGAGTACAAACCGTACTTTCCATAAAAAATCATGACCTTCTGTGAGTGTATTTAATTCGTCTTGACTAATAATATCCTTCTTTACTAGGATGGAGAGCGAGTTTGTACCGTACTCGCGTTGAATAACCCAGTTGATCATTTGAATATCCCGCAATCCACCAGGGCCTTCTTTTAAGTTGGGTTCAACGCGGTAGGCGGAATCACCATAATGTTTGTAGCGCCTCTTTTTTTCCTCTATTTTGGCGGTGAAAAAATCACTACTAGACCAAAGTGTATCAGGTGTAACCTGCTGTTGTAGACGATGAAATAGCTCGGCATTGCCGCTAAGAAAACGGGATTCCATTAAGTTGGTAATGATAGTTAGGTCTTTTTTGGCTTCGCTAGAGCATTCTTCAAGTGTGCGTACACTATGACCCACCTCTAAACCAAGATCCCATAATAGGGTAATGAAGTTTGATAGCAGCTCCTGCTCTTCTTCGTTTGGCTCGTTATTTAATAACAATAAAAGATCAATATCCGAAGCAGGGTGCATCTCTTGACGACCATAGCCACCCACTGCAACCAGTGATGCAATGTCTTTATTATCTAGTTTGTTTTTAACCCATAATTCAACCAGTAATTTATCAATTAAGTTACTACGTTTAATGAGTAGTTGGTTGATGTCGGTATTATTCTCGAAGTCTTGTTGTAACTGCGCAGAGTTTTCGATAAGGATTTGTTTTAGATTCATAAATTGATTGCTGGCTATTATTGGTTATTGGTTATTGGTTATTGGTTATTGGTTTGGAGTTTGGGGTTATTGTCCCTGTCAAGGCTGTGTTTTATTGATATTTTTTAATTTTTAAAACTTTATAGATACTCCAAAGCATTTTCCAGCCGCTTCGCTGGCATCAGTTCGATGGTATTGCCATTGTGGCTTATTTTTCCTCGGGGCATATTGCCATAGGGGATAATGGCGCGCTTAAAGCCATGTTTACAGGCTTCTTTTAAGCGTTCCTCACCATTTGGTACAGGGCGTATCTCACCTGCTAAACCCACCTCGCCAAATACAATCATATCGGATGGATGTGCTTGATTGCGAAAGCTGGAAAGAGCGGCAATAAGCAGGGGTAAATCAGCACCTGTTTCGGTTATTTTGACACCTCCTACCACATTGGCAAATACGTCTTGATCGAACATGGAAATACCGCCATGACGATGCAATACCGCTAACAGCATTGCCAAGCGGTTTTGTTCTAAACCTAAAACAACCCGTCTAGGATTACCGTGGCTCTCATCAACCAAAGCTTGTATCTCAACCAGTAGAGGGCGCGTACCTTCTCTTGTCACCATAATTACACTGCCTGCCACTGATTCTTCGTGGCGAGAAAGGAATATAGCAGAAGGATTGCTGATACCGACTAACCCTTTTTCTGTCATTGCAAACACGCCAATTTCATTGACTGCACCGAAGCGATTTTTTACGGCACGTAAAATACGGTGGCGGCTACCAGGGTCGCCCTCAAAATACAGTACGGTGTCGACCATATGCTCTAAAACACGTGGTCCTGCTAAAGTACCTTCTTTAGTTACATGACCTGCGATAAATATGGATGTGCCAGTGAGCTTTGCAAATCGAGTTAGGAGGGCGGTTGCCTCGCGAATTTGTCCGACAGCTCCTGGTGCGGAAGTGAGCAATTCTGTATAAATGGTCTGGATAGAGTCAATCACCATCACCTGTGGTTTTTCTATTTTCGCATGCGCGATAATGCGTTCGATACAGGTTTCGGTGAGTAAGCGTAGATTGTCTAAAGGTAGCTCAAGTCGTTGTGCGCGTAACGAAACCTGCTGTAAAGACTCCTCACCTGTGACATAAAGTGTGCGTAAATTATCAAAATTAGCCAGCGCTTGAATCAGTATAGTGGACTTACCAATACCAGGGTCGCCACCAATTAAAGTCACTGAGCCTTGCACCAAACCACCACCTAGTACGCGGTCTAGTTCAGGCATATTAGTTGTTGTACGCGCATTCTCTGTAATGCTTATGTCTTTAATAGACTGTATTTTGCTCGCCCTGTCTCCTGCGTAACCCTCAAAGCGAGCGGTGTTAGCAGTTGCTGTTGTTTTGCCAGCAGCAACCGTTTCTTCTAAGGTATTCCACTCCTTGCATTCGCCACATTGACCATTCCATTTATTGTGGATAGAACCGCAACTATTGCAAACGTATTCGAGTTTTATTTTTGCCATGGATAGAAAGCCTGAGAAATAGAAATATTGCCAGTATAACGCAGGGTGTTTTTTTGTGCTTGAGGAGTTACGGGCTGGAGGCATTAAGCTGGCAAGTGATTGAAAATATTGTTTTCAGTTGCCAGCTTGTTCATTACTCTCGCTATCGTTATTTTCATCAAATACGACAAGGGGGTGAAGAACAAGGTTCTTGACTGCGTTATTCTGAACTTTACGTATTTCTAGCGGGTAGCCATTAATAAGGGTGGTTGTTCCAATGGTGGGTATCGATTCTAGTTTTTCTAGAATCAGCCCGTTTAATGTTTTGGGTCCTTCTGTGGGGAGTTGTATATTTAAGCGACGGTTTACATCGCGTATGTGCATACCACCATCAAGCCAGTAGGTGTCTTTGTTCATTTCTTTTATTTCAAGTGGATCGATACTGCCTGAAAATTCTTGCACAATCTCTTCTAGTAAGTCTTCTAGTGTCACCATTCCTAGAATCTCGCCGTATTCATCAACCACAATGGCGACGCGTTTTTTTTCATTTTGAAAGTTGAGTAGTTGCGTTGTAAGTGGCGTGGCGTTAGGTGTGAAATAAGTGGGAACCATCGTTTTTATGAGGGTCTCACGGGTGAGCCTATTTTCATGGATATAGGGGATGAGCTTGCGTAAGTGAACAATACCTTCGGCTTGGTCTAATCGCTCTTTGTAAACGAGTAGGCGGGTGAAGGTGCTACGCAGTATTTGTTCTTCTACATCATTCCAATCATCATTTAGATCAATGCCAACAATGTCTGCGCGGGGAACCATAATGTCTTCGACCGTTGTCGACTCAAGATCTAATACGCTAATTAGCATATTTTTATGATTGTTTTTGAAACTAGAACTGGAGTCGCTAACGATTGTTTTTAGTTCTTCTCTGTTAAGTGATGTTTCTATGTTTTTACTTGGGTCTGCACCAAAGAAACGTACAAAAAAATTGGAGGCGATGTTAATTAGCCAGACAATGGGGAATGCAATTTTTAGCAAGGGAGTGAAGATAATTGCTGCGGGGAATGCAATTTTTTCTGCACGCAAGGCAGCAATGGTTTTGGGTGTTACTTCGGCAAAAATAAGTAAGGCTAGGGTAAGAATGGCGGTGGCAATAGCCACGCCTGAGCTACCACCTATTTTGAAGCCAATGAAAGTAGCGATTTGGATGATGATAATATTAACTAAGTTATTGCCCAGTAAAATTAAACCAATGAGCCGATCAGGTTGTTGTAGAAGCTTTTGTGCTTTGTATGCACCACTATTTTTCTTTGCGAGGTGTTTCAGCTTGTAGCGGTTGAGAGCCATTAATGCTGTCTCAGAACCAGAGAAGAAGGCGGAGAGAAAAAATAGGGCGATTAGTACAATAAACAGTACCCAGAGAGGGGTTGTGGCGAGATCCACCTTATTAACTACCTGCTAGATAATGTTGCACAAGCTTCGAGCCGAAGTATGCAATCATCAATACAAAAAATCCTGAAAGTGTCCAGCGTATTGCTGTGCGTCCACGCCAGCCAAACTTGATGTGTCCAATTAAAAGTGTGCTAAAAATAAACCATGCAATAATGGATAAAATAGTTTTGTGAGCAATGCCTTGACCAAATAAATTATCCAAATAGATAAACCCAGTGACAAGTGCGATGGTTAGTAGAAGTACACCTAAGCTAATGAAGCGAAACAGTAGGCTTTCCATATCTTGTAGTGCGGGTAAGGTGCGGATAAAGCCTGTTGGTTTGTGATTATGTAGGTGATTATTCTGTTCTGCTAACAGAGCTGCCTGTATAGAGGCAAGCATGAGCATACTGTAGGCTATTAGAGAGCTGAAAATATGTATTCCTAAGCCAGTGTTTATTTGAATAACATTTGCGGCATTTGGAGTGATGGTTTGCTGTAGCAGCAGTGTGAAAGCAGTTAACGGGAGAATAAAGAGACCGAGTGCTTCAATGTTGTGTGTAATAGTAGTAATAAGCAGTAATAAGCTGGCGAGCCAGATAATATGAGATGCGGCGGTTATCATGCCAATCGAGAGACCTGCATCAAGTACCAGAGGGTAGTACAGTACAATAGCGTGCAAGAGCAAGGCGACTGCCCAAATAGAGAGAAAAACACGTTTGTTGATTGCTGTTGATTTGTTTAAATGCGAGCGCAGTTTGACGGCGAGTAAGCTCCCGCTGATCAAATATAAAATAATGGCTATTGTTGCGATTGTTATCATTAGTGTTAGTTTGCAGGACAATGTATTTTTGTGATGTTATAATGTACCACCTTCGGCACAAGCAAGGAATAAACATGTCACTATATGGTGATTTTTTCTTGCACAGTATAAATACCTCTCAATAGAAACTCAGCAAATTAAAGCAGAGTGTTTCTAAATAATAATAGTAGATAATTATGTTTGATAATCTTAGTGATCGCCTCTCCCTTACGGTTAAAAAATTACGTGGTCAAGCACGTTTAACAGACGACAATATTAAAGAAGCTTTGCGTGAAGTGCGTATGGCTTTGCTTGAGGCGGATGTTGCCTTACCTGTTGTGCGTGAGTTTATTAGCCGTGTTAAAACGCGAGCCGTTGGAACAGAGGTATTAAAAAGCCTATCCCCAGGGCAAGCCTTAATAAAGGTTGTGGATGAAGAACTAACCGAAATTATGGGTAAGTCTAATGAATCTTTAGACTTAGCGGCACAACCACCCGCAGTTATTTTGATGGCTGGTTTACAAGGTGCAGGTAAAACGACTACTGCGGGCAAGCTAGCAAAGTTACTGGGTGATCGTGATAAGAAGAAAGTTGGCTTGGTGAGTTGTGACGTTTATCGTCCGGCGGCTATTAAACAGCTAGAAACCGTAGCAGGTCAGGCGGGAGCTGAGTTTATCGCCAGTGATATTGGGCAGACTCCTGTAGAAATCGCAAAAAATGCGTTACAACAAGCTAAGGTTAAGTTTCTGGATGTATTGATTGTAGATACCGCAGGTCGCCTGCATATTGATGAGGCGATGATGGGGGAAATTCAGGCTATACACTCCAGCGTCACGCCTGTAGAGACTTTATTTGTTGTTGATAGTATGACAGGTCAAGATGCCGCTAATACTGCAAAAGCCTTTGGTGATGCTCTGCCTTTAACAGGTGTGGTATTGACCAAAGCAGATGGTGATGCACGGGGTGGGGCGGCTTTGTCCGTACGTTACATCACAGGAAAGCCGATTAAGTTTGTCGGTGTCGGTGAAAAAATTGATGCCCTTGAAGCATTTCATCCTGATCGTATGGCGTCGCGCATTTTGGGTATGGGTGATGTATTAACACTGGTTGAAGAAGTACAGAAAAAAGTAGATCATAAGCAGGCTCAAAAATTAGTTAAAAAGCTTAATAAAGGTCATGGTTTTGATCTGGAAGATTTACGAACACAAATGTTGCAAATGGAAAAAATGGGAGGCATGGGTGGTTTGATGGCGAAGATGCCAGGGATGGGTAACTTATCGGCACAAATCAAAGAGAAAGCTGGGGATAAGGAAGTTGCGCGTATGGTCGCGATTATTAACTCTATGACGCCCCAAGAACGTCGCTTCCCAGATGTCATCAAAGGTTCACGTAAAAAGCGTATAGCAGCAGGCTGCGGGATGCAGATTCAAGATGTAAATCGTATTTTGAAGCAGCATAAGCAGATGAGTAAAATGATGAAGAAATTTAAAGGCGGCGGTCTGAAAAAAATGATGCGCGGTATGCAGGGGCAGATGCCCCCTGGAATGGGAGGCGGGCTCCCTAAGATGTAGTGTCAACCCTGTAAATTGTAATGGAGGTGTTGAGATATTTATATTTTAGGGTTGGTGTAGGTGCTATTGGGCTACCAGACTTTCGTGTAACGTAAGCCATAAGTTTTACGTTTAATAACCGCTTTTAGTTCAGAGTTTTTTGTTGAGTTTAATACCAAAAAATTTAATTTAGATGATCTTTTAGTAAGTGTTAATGTCGGCGAGTTTTTGGTATTTGCCGCGATATTTTGATGACTACTAGTGCTGTGTGGGGGTAAGGAAAAATTCAGAGAAGGTTTTGTGTTTTGTCCTGAGACTTGGTTGGGAATCTCCGATGCTCCTAATGTGTAACATCCAAAGAAAATACAGCTCGTTATTATTATTTTGTGTTTCATGGGTTCGTTTTTTATTATTTTAGTTGAAGGGGGCTTCATCAATAATAGTAATGGGGGAGGCTGATGAAACTTGATTTTTACTATAACAACAAAAAAATAGTAGGCGAGGATCTTCCGTCGGATGGTTTTTATTCTTTATTAGAATAGGAGTTTTCTATAAGATATGACTTTTTTGGACGAAGTACTTTCTTTTCTGCCTGAAAAGAGTAGAATCACGCGATTATTTTTTTGGTCAATATTGCTGTTTTATGACAGTGATCCATTTGACACCTAGCATACAACGTAGACTACAAATTATGGTTACAATTCGTTTAGCACGAGGCGGTTCTAAGAAACGTCCTTTTTACAATATTGTTGTTACAGATTCTCGTAAGCCACGCGACAGCGGATACATAGAGCGTCTTGGGTATTATAACCCTTTAGCTCGTGGTCAAGAGGTTCCTTTGCATCTTGAGAATGATCGTATTAAGCACTGGATGGATTTAGGCGCTAAGCCTTCTGATCGTGTTGCTAAATTGATGAAAGATGCTGCGGCAGCTTCAGGGTCAACAGCAGCTTAAGTCAGACTAGCTAATATTAAATGCAGAATGATTAACTCTTTTTGTGTTATGTGTTTTATATGAAAGAATCTTCAGATTATATACATATGGGAGAAATCTCAGGTGTTTTTGGTGTTAAAGGGTGGGTGAAAGTTTTTTCACACACTGCTCCGCGAGAGAAGATTGTAAAGTATAAAACTTGGCTACTTAGTCGTAGTCAAGGTGATGATAAATATCAGTCTATTAAGGTGCTGAATGGTCGTCGCCAAGGTAAAGTCGTTGTTGCACAGTTAGAAGGCGTGACCGACCCTGATCAAGCATACAAACTTATCGGTACCGATATTGTCATCGAGAGAAGTCAATTAGGGAGACTAAATAAGGGTGAGTATTATTGGTCTGAGCTTGAAGGTCTTGCGGTTGTGACAACAACAGGCGTTGATTTAGGAAAAGTTTCTTGGTTGTTTGAAACTGGTAATAATAATGTGTTAGTTGTTAAGGGCGATAGAGAACGCTATATCCCCTATATTACGGGTGAAGTTGTTATTAGTGTGGACTTGCAAACATCCCAGATGGTCGTTGATTGGGATCCTGAGTTTTAGGACTTCAGAGGTTTTATAATGCGATTTGACGTTATCACTTTATTTCCTGAGCTAGTGCAAGCAGTAGCGTCGTCAGGTGTTGTAGGGCGAGCAGCAGATGTAAATCTAATTGATTTACACTGTTGGAACCCTCGTGATTACACCAAAGACGTGCATCGAACAGTGGATGATCGACCTTATGGTGGTGGTCCAGGGATGGTGATGAAGCCTGATTGTTTGTTAGCTGCAATTGATGATGTTAAGGCAAAGAATAAGGATCAAGATATTGCGACTAAGGTCGTTTATCTCAGTCCCCAAGGAAAAACACTGAATCAGACGGCATTGAAAAAAATGTCGCATGAAGAAGGTTTGATTTTACTTTGTGGTCGCTACGAAGGTGTTGATGAACGCATTATTGAGCTGGGAGTCGATGAGGAATGGTCTTTAGGAGACTATGTTCTTAGCGGTGGTGAATTAGGCGCAATGGTAATGATAGATGCTATTACCAGATTGCTACCTAATGTTTTGGGTCATAAAGAGTCGGCAGAGCAAGATTCCTTTTCTGATGGCTTATTAGATTGCCCCCATTACACACGTCCAGAAGCGTTTTCTGGGAAAAAGGTTCCTAGTGTGCTTAAAAGTGGTGATCATAAACGCATCGCACAATGGCGCAGAAGGCAGGCTTTAGGGCGAACAGCTCAGAGAAGACCAGAGTTATTAGAAAACAGAATTTTAAGCGTAGAAGATCAAAAACTACTGCGTGATTTTTTAGATAATAGCTAATAAATTATTGGCTGAAATTGAATACAGAGAATAGAGGCGTAACATGAGTAACATTATCCAACAGCTTGAAGAAGAGCAAATGAGTAAAGAGATCCCTGTATTTAATGCAGGCGATACTGTTGTCGTTCAAGTACGAGTGACAGAAGGTCAGCGTGAGCGTTTACAGGCTTTTGAAGGCGTTGTAATCGGAAAGAAAAATCGTGGTCTGAATTCAGCATTTACAGTACGTAAAATTTCACATGGCGAAGGTGTTGAACGTGTTTTTCAAACCTATAGCAATGCTATTTCAGGTATTGAAGTAAAGCGTCGTGGAGATGTGCGTCGTTCTAAGCTTTATTATCTACGTGGCTTAACAGGTAAGGCAGCACGTATCAAAGAGAAAGTATAAGCGTCATTTATATTTGACGGTAAAGGTAATAAAAATTATCTTTATTTAAAAGGCCGATACCGTAATAGGAATCGGCCTTTTTGGTTTTCTGTACAGCTCTTATTCAGCTTCACTGAGCTATAAATGTCGATTGGTTTTTGTGTCTTTAAATGAGAAAGTATTGTGATTGCAATGAAGGATTTATAGGGAATATTAGGTGATAGAGTATTTATCGACATATATGGTTCCTTTACTTGTATTGCTATTGGCTGTGCTAATAATAATTATTTGGTTTGTAAGAAGCCGTTGGCATAAGTCTGATGGTTTTGCTGGTAAATCAGAAATGGATTATAAGCAGGAAGCTTTTAAAGTTATCCCTTACCCTATCGTCATATTCAATAATAATAATATTTTTTTGTACATCAACCCAGCTGCAGAGAAAGTACTTAAAACTAAATTAAGACGAGTTATAGGGCAAGATTATAGTGCCATATTTTCCCTTGTCGACTCTGATACCGAGCTAGATATAAATGATTTCGAGAAAATATCTCAATCTGTAGATTGGAAAGAATGTGAGCTAAAGCTAGGCGAAGAAAAAATTCTTACTGCTGAGTTGAGTGTCATCCCCATGAACTCTAGTTATCAAAGTGTAAATCAAAAATATTATATTTTAAGTCTCAAAGACATTACGCAACGTAAAACACTTGAAGCAAGACTAGAAATCATAGAAAAGCGTGACAGCTTAACAAATTTATTTAATCGCAAGGCATTTGAGGCTTTATTAAGAACCGTTATTCTTGATTCTCGCAAGCATGGTGCAAGCCATGTGTTTTTTCATTTATCTATCGATCAATTTAAAAATATCAACGACACAATAGGCTACACTGCTGGTGATTCTTTAATTAGGCATATTGCAAAAATACTGCGACAGAGTGTTGATAATTCTATAGATTTTATTGCTAGATTGAACGCAGATGAATTTGGCATATTGTTACGAGAGCGTAGTATTTCTTCTGCTGTTGAAACGATGAAGCATATTCGTCGGGCAGTAGATGAGCTTCAATTTTCGTGGAATAATACCCTTTATCCCGTGACTGTGAGTGGTGGTTTTGTCCTCGTGAATAGAACCAGTACTACCTCTGCGCGTGTGTTGTCAGAAGGAGATTTAACCTGCCGTATTGCTCGTAAGCGTGGTGGTAATAGAATCGTAGCTTATCGAGAAGATGACCCTGATGTAAAACAAGCTCAAGATAATATCAAAGGTGTTTGGAATCTAAAACAAGCCTTCAAAGATAACCGTTTCCGTTTATTTGCCCAGCCCATCCATGCTTTAGAACCCGCAAAATACGCTTTGCCATTTAGTCATTATGAAATTTTAATACGCATGTATGAGGAAGAAGGTAATATCATCCCTCCTGATGAATTTATTCCTGTTGCAGAAAATTATGGAATGATGCCTGTTTTAGATAGATGGGTTGTCAAAGATGTTATCAGGCAATTAAAGGTAGTCAAAGAACAAACTCCAATCCCAGTCTTTGCAATAAATTTATCGGGAACGAGTTTAGATGATGAGGCTTTCTTAGGTTTTGTTTTAGATGAAATTAACAAGGCGAAGATAGACCCGCGCATGCTTTGTTTTGAGATTACCGAGCAGGTAGCGATTAGCAACTTAAAGTTAGCAGAGAAATTTATCGAGACATTGCGTGAAATGGGTAGTAGTTTTTCTTTGGATGACTTCGGTACAGGAGTAAGCTCCTATGGTTATTTACGCTCGCTTAATGTTGATTATTTGAAAATTGACGGCATCTTTATTAAAGACATATTGTCAGATGATGTAGCGCGAGCAATGGTTCAGTCAATAGTGCAAGTGGGGCATACAATGGGTCTGAAAATTATTGCTGAATATGTCGAAAATGATGAAATAGTAGAAATATTAAGAATGATGTCGATTGACTATGGGCAAGGATATGGCATTTCGCGTCCAGAGCCTTTGGATGAAATGCTTAAGATACATATATAAGAAGGTAGACAACACAATAAATCTAATATTCTTCTCGTTTACTTTCCTATCGTCTGCGTTATCGTTGTGTAGCCCTGCTATGTGCCTTATGTGGACTCCTCTCTGTCAACAAAAAAATAAAAATGATAGAAATCAATGCTTCCTTATGTGCGAGCTCTATAAGAGGGGCTGCGTCAGGCTTAAAGATATCTTTGCGAACTGTTTGGTCGCATCTCCTAATCGAGCTCAAAGTTCTTGGCGTATAACTGGCTCAAATAGTTGATTTATCATCATACTCTTAGTACTTTATTGTTGGTTGAAAACTCAAGCCTCTAAAGCTTGAGCGTGGTACTCGGTTCCGTCGTGCAACATCGCAAAGGCTTTTCGGACGGTTTTATTAGTCAAGGCAACGGCTGCACACTTTGTTCCTCAGTGTTCTATTAATTATTGTAACCCTTTTTCCTTGGTTGTTTTAGGAGCTCGTCGACAAAACTGACTCACAACCGCCATAGCACCGCTAATTAAGTGGCTACGAACGAGTGAGTTTTTAACAGACTTGCCAATGGACCCCTGTTTTACTTTTCCACCTGAAAAATATTGAAGGGGCGTTCTACAATTCACCCAGCTAAAACAGAGAGATAAATTATATGATTAACAATTTAAAAAATACGCTTAACCATTATGCGAAAAAGGGATCTAAAATAGCTCTTAAAAATAGTTTGATTGCTCTATTGGGTTTCACCCTTGTGATGATCAGTGGTGCTAGTAGCGCGTCTGATAAAGATAAGGAGAAGCGTTGGGCTTCGCAGGTGGTCGAATCTCTAATGGATGGGGATTCTGTTTATCTCAGTGATGGTAAAGATGATTTTCTTGCGTTGGATATGCCAGCAGAAGAGAAGTCTGAGATAGGCATGTTGGTAATGCATGGTATTGGCATTCACCCCGACTGGCCGCAAGTGGTTAACCCTTTGCGTGTGGGTTTATCCGAAGCGGGGTGGCATACTTTGTCGTTACAAATGCCCGTTCTTAAAAATTCGGCAACAGGGAAAGATTATTTACCTTTAATGAAAGATGTTGCACCAAGAATTGAGGCTGGTATTGCTCATCTGAAAAAGTCAGGTGTGAAAAATATTGTTTTGGTTTCACACAGCTTAGGTGCGCAAATGACGAGTTATTATCTTGCTAATCAAACTGATTCAAAATCACCTGTCATTGCTTATGTTGCGATAGGCATGGGATCGTCAAATAGTGAGTTATTGAAAAAAATTAGTCTGCCTGTCTTTGATATTTATGGCAGTGAAGATTTGAAAGGCGTGATGGCATCGGCTTCTGATAGGGCAAAAGCGTCGAAAGATAATAAAATGTATAAACAAGAAAAAGTGGAGGGCGCAAATCACTTTTTTGATGATAAAGATGAATTGCTAGTTGAGATGGTGATTAAATATATTAAGGGTTTAAAGTAGGCGGCTTTTGATGAGCGTGTTGTAAGTTAGCCGCTATTATTTTCTCCCTAAATATTTGTTTATTGCTTCGTTCACACCTCACCCTGAGAACAACTTTTAGCATAATAAAGTTCTCAGGGTAAAATTGAAGAGGCTAGTAGAGAATATTTAGTGTCTGAAATGTCTCATCTTAGTAAACACCATTGCCATGCCCGCTTTATTGGCAGCGGCAATTACTTCATCATCACGAATTGACCCGCCTGGTTGAATGACAGCCGCAATACCTGCTTCTGCCGCGGCTTCTATGCCATCACTAAACGGGAAGAAAGCATCAGATGCCATTACCGAGCCTTTCACATCTAAGCTTGCATGTTCTGCTTTGATACCTGCGATACGTGCGGAGTTTATGCGACTCATTTGACCTGCACCAACACCAATTGTCATTTTATCTTTTGCATAAACAATAGCGTTTGATTTAACAAACTTAGCGATTTTCCATGCAAACAATAAATCTTGCATTTCTTCTTCGGTAGGTGCGCGCTCTGTGACTACTTCAAGCTCATTATAAAGTTCCAAATCAGCACCTTGAACAAGTAACCCGCCATTTACACGTTTATAATCTAAGCGTGGTTGGGCTTCGCTAAATTCACCGCACTCTAATAAACGCACATTTTTTTTGGTTTTGATGATTTCACTGGCATCTTCATTAACGGATGGTGCAATAATAACTTCTACGAATTGACGATCAACAATTTTTTGTGCGGTTTCGGCATCTAAGGCTTGGTTAAATGCGATGATGCCACCAAAGGCTGATTCTGGATCAGTTTGGAAAGCACGGTCATAAGCTTCTAAAAGGCTAGCACCTGTTGCAACTCCGCAAGGGTTTGCATGTTTGACGATAACGCAAGTTGCTTCCTCATCAAACTGTTTCACACATTCAAGTGCGGCATCGGTATCACCAATATTATTGTAAGAAAGCTCTTTGCCTTGCAGTTGTTTGGCAGTTGCAACGCTGGCTTCGGTGTGATCATCAGCAATGTAAAAAGCGGCTTGCTGATGAGGGTTTTCACCGTAGCGCATCGTCTGTGCTTTGCGGTACTGCACGTTGAAGGTAGTTGCAAATCCTTTTGGTTGGTCATTTTCAACAATCATACCTAGATAATTTGCAATCATACCGTCATATTTGGCGGTATGTTCAAAGGCTTTGGTAGCAAGGCGAAAACGTGCATTAGCACTAATTGCACCGTTGTGATAAGTTAGCTCGCTCTCGATAAGCGCATAATCACTAGGGTCAACAACAATCGTCACATGAGCATGGTTTTTTGCGCTAGCACGTACCATGGTAGGGCCGCCAATATCAATATTTTCAATTGCATCTTCTAAGGTGCAGTCATCTTTGGCAATCGTGGCTTCAAATGGGTAGAGGTTTACAATAATAAGATCAATCGGTGGAATGTTATGCTCTGCCATTACAGCATCATCCGTACCGCGACGCGCAAGAATACCACCATGAATTTTAGGGTGCAGGGTTTTAACCCGTCCGTCCATCATTTCAGGAAAGCCCGTATAATCAGAAACCTCAATAACAGACACGCCATTGTCCGCTAAAAGTTTGGCAGTGCCGCCTGTAGAAAGTATTTCGACACCTCTATCACTTAGCTTTTGAGCAAACTTCAGTATTCCAGTCTTATCTGAAACGCTAATTAAAGCGCGAGTAATAGGGCGATCTGTTGCTTGAGACATATTGAGTCCTTTCTAGTTTCTGTAAATAGGTTTTTAATATAATGTAAGTGGGTGGATATAATAAATATAACAAAGTTTTTGATGTTTATTTTTTGATTTTCAAGACATTGTTGAGACGCATAGCAGAGCTATGCAACGATAACGCGGAAAATCAAAAAGTAAACGAGCAAAATATTAGATTTATTGTATCTACCTATTTTAAGTAGCCCGATGTAACTCTGTGAGTATGAAAGATCTAAACAGCAGACTATTCCGTATCCTCTCATTATGAGTTACGAGGCTGTATCGGGTTTTGTGATATTGAATATCAGCATTAAATAGTGGACGGAGTATCGCACAGGTTCTATTGTAACCTCCAATAAAAGCTATGAATACAAGTGGGGTTAAATTGAGCCAGTTAAGTGATGCACGTGAAGATGCTTTAAAACCCGCCAAGGGAATACCCTATTCTGTTTATCTCTTGGCTGTCTGCCAGTCTTTAATGCAAAGTAGTAATATATTGATGATAGCGGTGTCAGCATTAGCTTGCTTGCCGATGTTGGAAGATAAATCTTTAGTCACATTACCTATCTCCTTACAGTTTTTCTCTATGATGCTAACGAGTGTTCCCGCGTCTCTGTTTATGGGGAAGTTTGGGCGAAAGGCAGGTTTTATGCTTGCTAGCTTTATTGGTATGATGGGTGGTTTATTGGCCATTATTGCTATTTTAAATAATCAATTTTGGTTGTTTTCGCTGGCAGCAGTTTGCTTGGGAGTATTCAATGGTTTTGGTAATTACTATCGTTTTGCTGCCGTAGATTTAGTGCATGTTGAGTTCAAGAGCAGGGCAATTTCTTATGTAATGGTCGGAGGAGTATTTGCTGCGCTGATTGGCCCTAATCTATCGACCATGGCTAAGTATGTCTTTGCAGAATTAAAAATGAGCTCTGCTTTGGGTGAAAGTATTGCAAACTCACAATTTGCAGGCGCATTCTTTTTTGTTATCGCATTTTATATTTTAACCCTGTTAATTTTATCTTTTATTAAATTGCCTGAGCCAGACATTAGTGAGTTTAACGGCACAGTAAGACCATGGCGAGAGCTGATTTCACAGCCTAAATTTAGTGTGGCACTTATTTGCGGAATGCTGGGTTATGGGGTGATGTCCTTAGTGATGACGGCTACTCCCTTGGCAATGATGCATCATGCGCATAACTTTACGGATACGATGTTCGTGATCCAGTGGCATGTGTTGGCAATGTTTGTTCCCTCGTTCTTTACAGGTAGCCTCATTATGCGTTTTGGTGTGGTGAATATTTTGCTCTGGGGGGTGATTTTTGCCTTTGTTTGTGTGGTGATTAATCTTGTCGGGCAAAGTACCTGGCACTTTACTGCTGCTCTTATTTTTCTGGGGTTCAGTTGGAACTTCCTGTTTATCGGAGCGACTTCTTTATTAACAGACTCTTACAAGCCGCAAGAGAAATCTAAATCACAAGCCATTAATGATTTTCTTGTATTCACGACAGTCACTATCGCCTCATTATCTGCGGGTGTATTGCAACACCAGTTTGGCTGGCAGATGGTGAATATTGGCGTAGTGCCATTGATTGTCATTATGTTACTTAGTGTGTTGAAGCTAAAATATTCCGCAACTATTTAATTATAGACTTTTTGCATGTTGCCAGTTTAATGTAACCAATTGTAATTAATAATAATAATGGTGGTTTTTATTGGTTTTAAAACATGTATAAGGTCGAATTCTTGCTGTAACTTCCATTAAGCATGAAATTAAACATGAAAATTGTTCGATCTTTCCATATAATCCCTCGGCTATAATCGCAGTGGTGTTAGACTTCGGCGTTTTTACATTAAATTTTAGCGGGAACACACGCAGTATTGGTGTTCTTTTCACAACAGAAAACACGGTCTTTTAGAGAACATTAAGTATGACTGATTTAACCCTCTACCGAAATATTGGTATTTTTGCGCACGTTGATGCTGGTAAAACAACGACTACAGAACGTATATTGAGCCTTACAGGTAAAATTCATAAAATCGGCGAAGTGCACGATGGCGAAGCGACAACTGACTTCATGGAACAAGAAGCAGAGCGTGGCATCACTATCCAGTCGGCTGCTGTAAGTTGTACATGGGATAATCATCGTTTTAATATCATTGATACCCCTGGTCACGTTGACTTTACTGTTGAAGTTTATCGTTCACTTAAAGTATTAGATGGCGGTATTGGTGTTTTCTGTGGGTCTGGTGGTGTAGAGCCTCAGTCAGAAACAAACTGGCGTTATGCGAACGAATCAAAAGTAGCGCGTGTTATTCTAGTTAATAAGCTAGACCGTGTTGGAGCTGACTTCCTTAAAGTTGTTGAGCAAGTAAAAGACGTGCTAGGTGCGGTTGCAGTACCAATGGTTCTTCCTATTGGTATAGAGGATGACTTTGTTGGTGTTGTTGATCTACTAACACGTAAAGCGTGGATATGGGACGACTCAAACGATCCGCTTAATTATAAGATCGAAGACGTTCCAGCAGATATGGTTGACTTGGTTGAAGAGCATCGTGAATTCTTGATTGAGACAGTTGTCGAGCAAGACGAAGACGCAATGGAGCAATATCTTGAAGGCGAAGAGCCTAGTATTGATGTAATCAAAGCATGTATACGTAAAGGTACAATCGCACTTGATTTCTTCCCTACATTCTGTGGTTCCGCGTTCAAAAATAAAGGCATTCAATTAGTATTGGATGGTGTTGTTGACTACCTGCCAAATCCAGTTGAAGTCCCTCCTCAGCCAGAAGTGGACGAAGAAGGTAACGAGACAGGCGAATTTGCAATTGTTGACCCTGATTATCCTTTACGTGCACTAGCATTTAAAATCATGGATGATCGTTATGGTGCATTAACCTTTATTCGTATGTACTCTGGTCGCCTAGAGAAAGGCATGACCATTCTTAACTCCTTCACAGGAAAGACAGAGCGTGTCGGACGTATCGTAGAAATGTCTGCGGAAGATCGTATCGAATTAACATCTGCTCAAGCAGGCGACATTGTTGCTGTGCTAGGCATGAAGAACGTACAAACAGGTCACACATTATGTGATCCTAAGAATCCTGCGACCTTAGAGCCAATGGTATTCCCAGAGCCAGTAATATCAATTGCTGTATCACCTGTGGATAAAGCAGCATCAGAAAAAATGGGTGTTGCGCTTGGTAAAATGATCGCAGAAGATCCTACTTTCATCGTTGAGACAGACGAAGACAGTGGTGAGACAATTCTTAAAGGTATGGGTGAGTTACACCTAGACATCAAAATCGACATTATGCGTCGTACGCACGGTGTTGAAGTTGAAGTGGGTAAGCCTCAAGTTGCATATCGCGAGACAATCACGCAACGTGTAGAAGATAGTTACACGCACAAGAAGCAATCTGGTGGTTCTGGTCAATACGGTAGAATCGACTACATCATCGAGCCAGGAGAAGCAGGAGAAGGTTATATCTTTGAGTCTAAAGTAACAGGCGGTAATGTTCCTCGTGAATTCTGGCCTGCTGTCGAAAAAGGCTTTGCAGGCATGATGGACAAAGGCGTACTCGCTGGCTTCCCATGTTTAGACGTTAAAGTAACGCTAATAGATGGTGCTTTCCATGCGGTTGACTCCTCTGCAATAGCATTTGAGCTAGCTTCACGTGGTGCATTTAGGCAATCAATTCCTCAAGCAGGGCCTCAGTTAATCGAGCCTGTAATGAAAGTTGATATATTCACTCCAGATGATCACGTAGGCGATGTAATCGGTGACGTTAACCGTCGTCGTGGCATGATCAAGTCTCAGGAGTCTGGAGCAACAGGCGTAAGCATTAAGTGTGATGTGCCTTTGAGTGAAATGTTTGGTTACATCGGTGACCTACGCACAATGACATCAGGTCGTGGACAGTTCTCTATGGAGTTCTCGCACTACTCACCATGTCCAAAGAATATCTCGGAAGATGTTATTAAAGAAGTAAAAGAGCGTGAAGAAGCAGCTAAGAAGAAGTAATAGCTAAACTTTGGTTCTTAAAAAAGCCTCTATTCATTTTTTGGATAGGGGCTTTTTTTGTGTCCGCCATTTAACGTCATGCAATTATTTCAGATCAGTACTAGCGACTTGCTTAATACATCGGTATTCTCTATGCCCTAATTTATCTAACATCATTAGCTATTTATATACTATGTCAAACGAATACAACCCTAAATCTATCGAAGCCGCCGTCCAAAAAGTTTGGGAGGAGAATAAGTCATTTGAGGTGACGGAAGACGAGTCTAAAGAGAAGTTTTATTGTCTCTCTATGTTTCCTTATCCCAGCGGTAAGTTGCATATGGGGCATGTGCGTAACTATACGATTGGCGATGTGGTGTCGCGCTTTCAACGGATGCAGGGCAAGAATGTATTGCAACCAATGGGTTGGGATGCGTTTGGTTTGCCAGCAGAGAATGCGGCGATTAAAAATAATGTCCCGCCTGCCGCATGGACGGATAGCAATATTGGCGATATGCGTGGGCAGCTTAAAAGAATCGGACTGGCGTATGATTGGTCGCGTGAGGTGGCTACGTGTAAGCCTGATTATTACCGTTGGGAGCAGTGGTTCTTTTTAAAGCTGTTAGAAAAAGGTGTGGTTTACCGCAAAAAAGCAACGGTCAACTGGGATCCTATCGATCAAACGGTGTTGGCTAATGAGCAGGTGGTAGATGGTCGTGGCTGGCGCTCGGGTGCGGTGGTTGAGCAGCGTGAAATCGATCAGTGGTTTTTGAAGATTACTGACTATGCCGATGAGTTGTTGGAAGATGTGCAGAAGCTAGAAGATTGGCCTGAGAAGGTTCGCACTATGCAGGCGAATTGGATAGGTCGCTCGGAGGGTGTTGATCTTAGTTTTGGTATCGAAAACTCGAATGAGCGTTTGTCTGTTTTCACCACGCGCCCTGATACCTTAATGGGAGTGACGTATGTTGCCGTTGCATCTCAGCATCCTTTGGCCTTAGAGGCGGCGGCTAATAATCCTGTGTTAACAGCCTTTATTGATGAGTGTAAAAACATCAAAGTTGCCGAAGCAGATATGGCAAAGATGGAAAAGAAGGGCATGGCAACGGGTATCCAAGCGGTTCATCCTATCACGGGTGAGCTTGTGCCAGTTTGGGTGGCGAATTTTGTGTTGATGTCGTATGGCTCTGGCGCAGTAATGGCAGTGCCAGCACATGATGAGCGTGATTACGAGTTCGCGACTAAGTACGACATTGCCATCAAGCAAGTTATCACCGCCGCAAACGCTACTGAAACTTCCGTTGCTGAGGAGGCTTTCACCGAAAAGGGCGTGTTGATTAACTCGGGTGAGTTTGATGGTTTAAGTTCTGCGGATGCGTTTGATGCGATTGCTGAGCATTTGAATAAAGCAGATAAAGGTAGCAAAACGGTCAATTATCGCTTGCGTGATTGGGGTGTGTCGCGTCAGCGTTATTGGGGCTGTCCGATTCCTATTATTTATTGTGATGATTGTGGCGCAGTGCCTGTGCCCGAGAATGATTTGCCTGTTGAGTTGCCAACGGATATTGAGTTTGATGAAACGGGTGGCTCTCCTATCAAGAAGATGCCAGCGTTTTATGAAACGACTTGTCCTAGCTGTAATAAACCCGCAACACGTGAGACCGATACCTTTGATACGTTTTTTGAGTCATCGTGGTATTACGCCCGCTATACAGGGGCTGATAACGACCAGTCGATGCTGGATAAACGTGCGGATTATTGGTTGCCTGTGGATCAATATATCGGTGGTATTGAGCATGCAGTGCTACATTTATTGTATGCGCGCTTTTTCCATAAGCTCATGCGTGATGAAGGCTTGGTATCATCGGATGAGCCATTTACCAAATTGCTAACGCAAGGGATGGTATTAGCGAATACTTATTACCGTGAGAATGACAAGGGCGGTCAAGACTGGATAGCGCCTGATGACGTGGATGTGCAGTTTGACGAGAAAGGCAAATCAGTCGGCGCTATTTTACGTGAAGATGGCGAGCCAGTATTAACTGATGGCATGAGTAAAATGTCGAAGTCAAAAAATAATGGTGTTGATCCACAAGGTTTAATTGATAAATACGGCGCAGATACTTTGCGTCTGTTCTCGATGTTTGCAGCTCCGCCTGATCAAAGTATGGAGTGGTCAGATACGGGTGTAGAGGGCGCGAATCGCTTCTTGCGTCGTTTGTGGCGACAGGTGAGTGAGCATATAGAGGCTGGTGATGTAGTTGCTTTAGATACGCAAAATTTAAGTGATGAGCAAAGCGCAATGCGCCGCAAGTTGCATTTATCACTGCAAAAAGTTACGGACGATATGTCGCGTCGCTTTACCTTTAATACGGCGATAGCGGCAAATATGGAGCTGCTGAATGATGTCGCTAAATTTAAAGATGGTAGTGAGCAAAGTAGGGCGGTTAGGCAGGAAGTGTTTGCAACGGTCTTGTTGATGCTTTCTCCCATTGCTCCGCATATCTGTGAAACTTTGTGGCAGGCGCTTGGTAAATCATCGGCATTAATTGATGAATCTTGGCCTCAGGTGGATGAGTCTGCTTTGGTGCAAGATAGTATCGAGTTGATGGTGCAGGTGAATGGCAAGCTGCGGGGTAAAATTACCGTTGCTGCAGATGCCGATGATGATGATGTTAAGCTGCAAGCTCAAGGAGCTGAGAATGTGAAGAGGTTTATCAGTGATAACTTGGTAGGTAAGCAAGTGCGTAAGGTGATTGTTGTGAAAGGACGTTTGGTGAATATTGTAGTGGCTTAAATCAGGCTTCTGGGTGGGGTTGACTTGCAACTGGTAGGGAAGGGAGATGTGATGACAGACAGGCTATGGCATAAACTAAATACTAAGCTGTTCGCTATAGTCTTGGTTTTATTATTCCTGCAATCATGTGCGGGTTCTGGTTTTCATTTGCGAGAGTCTGTGCAGCTTTCAGGTGATTATAAAAAAATCAGTCTGCAAGGTGTTTCTACTGAATCCGATTTATATGCTGCGTTAGAGCAAGCTGTTACTGATGCAGCAGGAGAGCTTGTACCTCTAGATTCTGCTGCTTCTATTATTAGTATTAGGCATTTAAAAGAGGGTAAAAAAATTATTGCCTATACTAAAAATAGAGTAGCGCGTGAGTATCTGGTTTTTTTGCGCTTTGATTATCAAATTAAAGCGTCAGGAAAAGTATTGGAAAGCCGTTTGGTTAATCTTGATAAGACTTTAATTTATGATGCGAACTTTGTATTGGGAAAAGCAGAGGAAGAACACCGTATTTTACAGTCATTGCGTGAAGAGGCGGCGCGATTAATCTTGTTGCGTTTGCAATACAGTAAACTCTAATTTTTAAGAAAATGGCTGGTGGAGCCTGATAGAGAGTGAGACAAGCTGCTGCAAACTCGCCTAATTGCACTTATTTGATGGTCAAATACGTTAAAGGGAGTAATTATTTTCCACATTTGATTGCCAAGCAGGCGCTAATTGGTCAAATTTTCGCGATGCTTACCGCTCTTGGTCAGGCTCCTAGATGGTCTATTTGCAAGTATTAAACTTGGTTTTTTATGCAATGCGGATATATACAACCTTGAGAAACGCATTATGTTTTTTTTAATACCCCTATCAACACACCTAAATTGTTCAAGTTGGTTTTGCCCAGTGTTAAATGCTGCTTATAAGTACTAATCAGCAAAATCTATGATTAAGATATGCTTTTTAAATATATGTATTCAAAGGTTAAAGTTGAATATTAATACTGTTTAAAATATGTGTTGGATACAATGTTATTTGGTAAACCCCTTGATTTGAATAATATTAGTATTCAAATTGTCAATATAAAAAAGATGATAAATATTATCTGTCGTTCTTGAGCTTTGGATAGGATTAAGTGTATATTCAGCTGCTCAATAATAGTTATTAGAGAGCGAAGTCATTCTTTTTCTGCTTGGTAAGTAGACAAAACTTCGCTAGAGAATATTTCTAACATTACAGTCTTTTACGTATTTAAATGTAATCAACAATCTGTTGGTACATAATGCGAAGTATAAAGCTGTTTACCTTAATAGATGGTTATACGAATTATGACGATGCTGGAAGCGTATTTACCTATCCTGATCTTTTTGGGAGTTGGCTTTGGTCTGGCGGTAGTGATGCTGTTGTTAGGCGCATTGCTGAGTACTCGTAAGTCTTATGAAGCAAAAGACTCGCCTTTTGAGTGTGGCTTTGAAGCCTTTGAAGATGCGCGCATGAAGTTTGATGTGCGCTACTATCTTGTTGCTATCTTATTTATCATCTTTGACTTGGAAATAGCATTTCTTTTTCCATGGGCAATCGTATTGGACAAAATAGGGCTTTTCGGTCTTATCTCAATGGCTATATTTCTTGGGATTCTCATTGTAGGGTTTATCTATGAATGGAAGAAAGGGGCGTTGGAATGGGAATAGAAGCTAACAATAGCCAAGACGCTGGTTTTTTTACAACTTCTGCCGATAAATTAATAAACTGGGCGCGTACTGGCTCACTTTGGCCGATGACCTTTGGTTTGGCATGTTGTGCTGTCGAAATGATGCAGGCTGGCGCTGCTCGTTATGATATGGATCGTTTTGGTGTTTTGTTTCGTCCTAGTCCACGCCAATCAGACGTGTTGATTGTGGCGGGTACATTAACAAACAAGATGGCTCCAGCGCTGCGTAAAGCTTATGACCAAATGGCTGAGCCACGGTGGGTTATATCAATGGGTTCATGCGCGAATGGCGGCGGTTATTATCACTACTCTTATGCAGTCGTTCGTGGTTGTGATCGCATTATCCCTGTTGATATTTATATACCAGGTTGCCCGCCGACAGCGGAGGCGTTGCTCTACGGTATCATCCAATTACAAAACAAAATTAAGCGTACTAATACTATCGCCCGCAAGGTAGAGGCTTAATGATTAATACATCCCCAATGATAGAAGCTCTACAAGCTGAGTTGTCATCGTCACTAGCTGATAAAATTCAAAATGCAGTCATTGCTTTTAATGAACTGACCATTGAAATAGCCGCGACCGATTTAGTCGGTGTTGCGCAGCAATTGCGTGATAGCCACGGCTTTGCACAATTAATAGATCTGTGTGCAGTTGATTATTTAAGTTATGGCGAATCAGAGTGGGATGCTGATGTCTCTGGTTTTAGCCGTGGGGTAAAACGAGATGATTTATTTGATTTTGGTAGAGATTCAAAGTCGGATGCGAACAGTAGTATGGAAGATGGTAGACGCTATGCGGTTGTCATTCACTTGCTTTCAGTTGAAAATAATAACCGCGTTCGTGTCAAAATATTTTGTGAAGACAATGATATGCCGATGATGGACTCAGTTAATGATGTTTGGAATTCGGCTAACTGGTTTGAGCGTGAAGCATTTGACTTGTTCGGTGTTATTTTTGTCAATCACCCTGATTTACGCCGTATATTGACGGATTATGGCTTTGTTGGTCATCCTTTTAGAAAAGACTTCCCCCTTATTGGTCAGGTAGAAATGCGTTACGACGAAGAACTAAAGCGTGTTGTCTATGAGCCTGTCTCGATTGAACCCCGTGTTTTAGTACCACGTGTTATTCGTGCATCAGAAGGTACGCTGGATATAACAGAGGCGGATGATTAATGCCTGAAATTCGTAATTTTACTTTAAACTTTGGTCCTGTTCATCCTGCGGCACATGGTGTACTACGCCTAGTGCTAGAAATGGATGGCGAAGTTATTGAACGTGCAGATCCGCATATAGGTTTGTTGCATCGAGGCACTGAAAAATTAGCTGAAAGTAAGCCGTATAATCAAAGCATTGGTTATATGGATCGACTCGACTATGTGTCGATGATGTGTAATGAACATGGCTATGTACTGGCATTAGAGAAAATGTTGGATGTCGATGTGCCCATTCGAGCACAGTATATTCGTGTTATGTTCGACGAAATTACCCGTATTCTTAACCATCTACTTTGGATTGGCGCACACGCATTAGATGTGGGCGCAATGACCATGTTCTTATATGCTTTCCGTGAACGTGAAGATTTAATGGATGTCTACGAGGCAGTATCTGGCGCACGTTTACATGCGACTTATTATCGTCCTGGTGGAGTATATCGAGATTTACCCGATGTTATGCCACTTTACGAAAAATCCCGTTGGCATAGTGATGCAGACATTATTCGTTTGAATGCAAACCGTGGTGGAACAGTTTTAGATTTTCTTGAAGACTTCACTAATCGCTTTCCAGGTTATGTGGATGAGTATGAAACACTATTGACAGATAACCGCATATGGAAACAGCGTTTGGTTGATATTGGTATTGTTTCCCCTGAACGTGCTTTGCAGCTTGGTTTAACAGGTGCGATGTTACGTGGCTCAGGTGTTGAATGGGATTTGCGTAAAAAGCAGCCTTATGAAGTTTACGATAAAATGGATTTTGATATTCCTGTAGGTACAAATGGCGATAGCTATGATCGGTATTTAGTGCGTATTGAAGAGATGCGTCAGTCAAATAATATCATTAAACAATGTGTTGATTGGCTCAATAAAAACCCTGGGTCAGTTATGTCGGATGATGCCAAGGTATCACCGCCACCACGCGCTGCAATGAAGTCAGATATGGAAGCCTTAATTCATCACTTTAAGTTGGCGACAGAAGGTTATTGTTTGCCAGAAGGTGAAGCTTATGCCGCTGTTGAACATCCTAAAGGTGAGTTTGGTTGTTATATTGTTTCGGATGGTGCAAATAAGCCGTATCGCTTGAAAATTCGCGCCCCAGGTTTTGCACATATGTCGGCAATGGATGAGTTAACCAAGGGGCATATGTTGGCAGATGTTGTAACCATCATAGGCACAATGGATATTGTATTTGGTGAGGTGGATCGATGAGTGAAACCGTTATAAATGATATGAGAAGTTCATCTGCGGATGCTTCTATTCTTAGTCAGCATGAAATTGATGATATTAATTCATGGTTGAAACGTTACCCTGAAGATAAATCACAATCAGCTTTACTAGCGGCATTACGTGCTGTTATGCATGAAGATCATTATGTTTCTCTTGAGAAAATGGATGCAGTAGCGGCATATTTGGATTTGCCAAAAATATCTGTTTATGAAGTTGCTAGCTTTTATTCCATGTATGAGCTGGATGCTAAGGCAGCAGGGCGGCACAGTATTTCTGTTTGTACCAACGTATCTTGTATGTTGAATGGTTCGGATGAAGTTGTTGAGCATATCGAGGCAAAACTAGGGATCAAGATGGGCGAAACTACTGCTGATGGAAAGTTTTTCTTTAAAGTCGAAGAAGAGTGTTTAGCCGCTTGTTGTGGTGCACCGATGATGCAGGTTAATCATGTTTATTACGAAGGTCTCACGCTAGCAAAAGTTGATGAGATTTTGGATGGTTTGGAGTAGGTTTCGATGGTAGATCAAGTTTGCTTCATAACAAAAAAATACGGTGATGAGTCACATACACTAGAGAGCTATCTTAAAGAAGGTGGTTATCAAGCGTGGCAAAAAATCCTTAAAGAAAGCGAAGATCCAGATGATATTATCGAAGAGATAAAAGTTTCTGGTCTACGTGGTCGTGGTGGTGCAGGGTTTCCAACGGGTATGAAGTGGAGCTTTATGCCACGTAAAATGCCAGGGCAAAAATATATTGTTTGTAACTCAGATGAATCTGAGCCTGGTACTTGTAAAGACCGTGATTTATTACGTTTTAATCCTCACGCTCTCGTTGAAGGCATGGCGATAGCAGGCTATTGTATTGGCGCAACGGTTGGTTACAACTATATGCGTGGTGAATTTATGGATGAACCATTTATTCGCTTTGAGCATGCGGTAAAAGAAGCCTATGAAGCAGGCTTGTTAGGTAAAGATATTCTTGGTTCGGCTGTCGATTTTGATTTATATGGGTCTTTAGGTGCAGGTGCTTATATCTGTGGAGAAGAAACAGCTTTATTAGAATCGCTAGAGGGTAAAAAAGGACAGCCCCGTTTTAAGCCACCGTTTCCTGCGAGCTTTGGTTTGTATGGTCGTCCTACCACGATTAATAATACTGAAACATTATCATCCATTCCCGTTATTTTACGTAATGGTGGTGAGTGGTTTAGAGATTTAGGGGTTGAAGGTTCAGGCGGTGAAAAACTGTTTTCAATGTCAGGACACCTAAATAACCCTGGTAATTTTGAAGTGCCTATGGGTATTCCTTTTCCTGACCTGTTAGAAATGGCAGGTGGTATTCGTAATGGGAATAAGCTCAAAGCGATTATTCCTGGTGGCTCATCTGTTCCTATTATGCCTGCAGATATTGCAATGGGATTAACGATGGATTATGACACCATCGCAAAAGCAGGCTCGTACCTTGGCTCGGGTGCTGTGATGGTGATTGACGATACCACTGATATGGTGAAGTTATTACAACGTATATCACGCTTCTATTTTTCTGAGTCTTGTGGTCAATGCACACCTTGTCGAGAAGGCACAGGCTGGTTATACCGCATATTAACTCGCATCGTCGAAGGCAAAGGTACGTTAGAAGATATTGACCGTTTAGATGATGTCGCCCATAAAATAGAAGGTCGCACCATTTGTGCATTAGGCGAAGCCGCAGCAATGCCTGTATGGAGTTTTATACAGCACTTTAGAGAAGAGTTTGTTTATTATATTGAGCATGGTTGTTCAATGGTGAAGTCGAAGTAATTCTTTTAAGCACGTAGATATTAGGTAAGAAAAGCATGAGTGAAGAGTTAGTCACAATCAAAATTAACGATGAGGAGATTCAGGTTAAAGCTGGTTCCATGTTGATTGAGGCTGCTGATGATGCTGGTATTCATATACCGCGTTTCTGCTACCACAAAAAATTATCAATTGCGGCAAACTGTCGCATGTGCTTGGTCGAGGTTGAACGCGCACCTAAACCAATGCCTGCCTGTGCAACGCCTGTTAATGATGGCATGAAGGTTTGGACTCGATCCGAAAAAGCCTTATCAGCACAGAAGGATAACATGGAGTTTTTGCTGATTAATCATCCTCTTGATTGTCCTATCTGCGACCAAGGTGGTGAGTGCGAGCTACAAGATTTGGCAGTAAAGTCGGGCGGTAGCTCTTCTAACTTCCAAGAGATTAAACGTGTTGTTGTTGATAAAGATATTGGCTCATTAGTTTCGACAGAAATGACGCGCTGTATTCAATGTACGCGGTGTATTCGTTTTGGTGAAGAAATAGCAGGCTTGCGCGAAATGGGTGCATTGGGTCGTGGCGACCGCATGGAAATAGGCACTTTTGTTGAGCAAAGCTTACAGTCTGAGTTGTCAGGTAATATTATTGATATTTGCCCTGTTGGTGCGTTAACGGCTAAGCCTTCTCGCTATAAGGCACGTCCTTGGGAAGTAGTACAAACTCCATCCATTGCCTCACATGACAGCGTTGGCTCAAATATATATTTGCACAGTTTCAAAGATCAAGTTGTGCGTACTGTGTCAAGAGAGAATGAAGCGGTTAATGACTGTTGGATTTCAGATAGAGATCGTTTTAGTTATGAAGGATTAAATGCAGAAGATCGTTTGCATAAACCCATGATTAAACAAGACGGCGTATGGCGAGAAATTGAGTGGGCGGTAGCGCTTGAGGCGGTTGCAGAGAGAATTAAAGCGACAGATGTTAGTCAATTAGGCGCTTTAGTTTCACCACGCGCAACGCTTGAAGAACAGTATTTGTTGCAAAAAATGTTACGTGCTTGCGGTGTTAATAATATTGATCACCGCTTGCGCCAAAGTGATTTTTATGATCAAGAATTAGCGGCATTATCACCGTTGTTAGGTGTGAGTATCGCTGATTTAGAAGCACAAAACGCAGTTTTATTGGTTGGTTCTAATGTGCGCCAAGAGCAGCCAATGGTCAATCATCGTTTGCGTAAAGCTGCTTTGAAAGGAGCTAATATTATGGCGGTTAATCCCCGCCAGTATGAGTTTAATTATGATGTTACTCAGCAGCTTATAGGTGATGCTAGCTCAATGCTAGATAATATGGCTGCTATTGCAATGGCGAGTGGTAATGTCTCTAGCTCGGTTGATGATTTGTTGCAAGGTGTTGAAGTAACGGATGCAGCGAAAGAAATAGTAAATAATTTAAAAGATTCAGATAAAGCAGTTATTTTGCTGGGTAATATGGCGGTATCACACCCTCAATATTCTGCTTTGCGAGCACTTGCTGTTGTCATTGCTGAAAATACAGGGGCAGTTTTAGGGTCATTAGTTGAGTCAGCTAATACCGTAGGTGCTTGGATTGCAGGCGCGATACCGCACCGTCAATCAGCAGGTCAAGATGTAGAGCAAGCAGGTAAAAATGTTAGTGAAATGCTAACGTCAAACTTAAAGATGTTCATGCTGTTAGATGTTGAGCCAGAGTTTGATTGTGAAGATCCACAGTTAGCGATGGCGGCAATGATACAAGCGGAATGTGTGGTTGCTATAACGCCTTTTGCTAGTGAAACATTAAAATCCTATGCCGATATATTATTGCCAGCTTCTACTTTTGCAGAAACATCAGGCACATTTGTTAATTTAGAAGGAACTTGGCAGAGTTTTAGAGCTGCCAGTAAATTGCCCGCTGATGCACGCCCCACATGGAAAATCTTACGTGTTTTGGGTAACGCTTTAGAAGTGGCAGGGTTTGATTATGTTTCTTCTGAGGATGTACGCAGCGAATTACAGCAGGACATGGAAGCTGCAACTCGTGAAACTACATCGAATAGTTTAATGCAAATTTATCAGAAACATGCTGCGGACTCAGGTTTACAACGTGTTTCTGAGGTTGCTAGTTACAGTGTCGATAGTTTAGTGAGAAGAGCAGTAGCTTTGCATACTAGTAGTGCGGATACCGAGTTGCAGGTTTATTTGCATTCACTAGAAGCGGAAAAGCTGGGCTTGGCTGAGGGTTCAGCTGTTAATGTGATCCAAGGCAGTTCTAGTACGGTTGCAAAAATAGCAATTGACGATAGTGTCTCTGAAAATTGTATTTTGATTTTAGGAGGGACAGAGCTTTCAGCAAATTTGGGAGCTTCCTTTGGGGCTGTTGAGCTTGGTGCTGTTTAAGTAGATAGTCATCAAGAAATGAGAATAAAGTTTATCGCGTAGTTAATGATCTTATGATCACATACTTATAGAGAGTTATATATTTTGGATAGTTTAATCGCAATTTGGGAAGGCTTACCAAGCGGTGTGCAAACCGTGGTGGTGATCTTATTAAAGATCGTTGCTATTTTGTTGCCACTGATACTAGCGGTCGCCTATACAACTTTTGCCGAGCGTAAAGTCATTGGTTATATGCAGGTTCGCTGTGGGCCAAATCGCGTAGGTCCGAAAGGGTGGTTGCAGCCGATTGCCGATGTTGTGAAGCTCATGTTTAAGGAGATTATCACACCTGCAAAATCAAGTAAGGCGGTTTTCTTTATTGCGCCTGTGCTTGCGCTTGCTCCTGCTCTAGTTGCTTGGTCTGTTATTCCTTTCTTCGATGGTGGCGTGCTAGCTGATGTTAATGCAGGTTTGTTGTTCCTCCTTGCGATTACCTCTTTAGATGTGTTTGGACTTATTTTGGCGGGTTGGGCTTCCAACTCGAAGTATGCAATTTTAAGCTCGATGCGAGTGGGTGCGCAGATGGTTGCGTATGAGATAGCAATGGGTTTTGCGCTGGTTGGTGTTTTGATGCTAGCAGGTAGTTTGAATTTATCGGAGATTGTTAAAGCTCAGTCAGGTGGTATTCAAAACTGGTTTATGTGGCCATTATTTGGTTTGTTGGTTGTCTACTTTATCTCAGGTGTGGCAGAAACAAATCGAGCACCTTTTGATGTTGCTGAAGGTGAGTCGGAAATTGTCGCAGGTTTCCATGTCGAATATTCAGGCATGGCTTTTGCACTGTTCTTTTTGGCTGAATATGCCAGCATGCTACTTATTTCTGTATTAACCGCCTTATTATTCTTAGGTGGCTGGTTGTCGCCATTTGAAAGCTTTGAAGGTTTGTTGGCTATCCCTGTTATTGGCTCAATTTTAGGGAGTGGTTTCCACTGGTTGATATTCAAGTCGCTTATTTTCCTATTCTTATATTTATGGTTTAGAGCAACTTTCCCACGTTACCGTTATGATCAGATTATGCGTTTAGGCTGGAAAATTTTAATTCCTGTTACATTAGTTTGGATATTTGGTATTGGTATTTACAAGGGTCTTAAGTTAGAGGGGATTATATAAATGCTTGCATCAATTAAACACTTTGTAAAAACATTTACACTTTTTGAGTTGTTACAGGGGCTGAGTATTACTGGTAAGTATTTCTTTGCTAAGAAAATTACAGTTCAGTATCCTGAGCAAAAAACGCCTATATCACCTCGATTTCGTGGTCATCATGCTTTGCGTCGTTATCCCAATGGAGAAGAGCGGTGTATCGCATGTAAATTATGTGAAGCTGTTTGTCCTGCATTAGCGATAGATATTGAACTAGAAGAACGAGCAGATGGTACGCGCCGCACGACAAAGTACGATATTGATATGTTTAAGTGTATTTACTGTGGCTTTTGCGAAGAAGCTTGTCCTGTAGACGCTATTGTGGAAACACAAATTTTTGAGTACCACTTTGAAGAACGTGGCGAGCACATCATGACAAAAGAGAAGTTATTAGCCTTTGGTGATAAGCACGAGGCGGATATCGCACAACATAGAGCAGCAGATGCACCTTATCGTTAGACTTTAAAAGAATGTAGATAAAGCCCGTCTTTAACAGTTAACGATAGTTTGACATCAGAGGTATTTAATTAAATGACATTTGAGCAATTCATCTTCTATATATTTGCAACAGTAACGGTCGCATCCGCAGTGGGTGTTGTTACCGTGCGTAACCCTGTGTACGCGGCACTGTTTCTCATATTAGCTTTTTTCACTAGTGCTGCGACATGGATCCTCCTAGAAGCTGAGTTTTTAGGCGTTGTCTTAGTGTTGGTTTATGTTGGCGCGGTTATGGTGCTATTTTTGTTTGTTATTATGATGTTAGATATTAATATTGATCCGCTGCGTGAAGGGTTTATCCGCTATTTGCCTGTAGGTATATTGGTTGCAGTTGTTGTTGCTGCCGAAATAATTATGGTATTGAGTTCGG
Source organism: Leucothrix mucor (assembly GCA_015663245.1). Lineage (GTDB taxonomy): Bacteria > Pseudomonadota > Gammaproteobacteria > Thiotrichales > Thiotrichaceae > JAGLBW01. Next base: position 7,496 of record DQSN01000025.1, on the reverse strand, counting down.
ATACCTTCAATATGGCAATTCCTGAGCCGATGCCGCTTAGTCATAGTAATACAGAAGCTTTGGGTGAAATATTATATACAGAATATGTTTACCCCTTTGAACTAGCTGCTGTTATTTTGGTAGTTGCGATTATAGCTGCAATTTCTCTAACGATGCGTAAGCGCAACGATAATACGAAACGCCAAAATCCTTCCGAACAAGTACGTGTGAAAAGTAAAGATCGTTTACGTATTGTAAAAATGAAATCAGAGGAGAAGCAATAAATGATTCCATTATCGCATTTTCTCATATTGGGAGCCTTGCTATTTTCTATTAGCATAGCGGGGATATTCCTTAATCGTAAGAATATGATTATTTTGTTGATGTGTATTGAGCTGATGCTCTTAGCCGTCAATATCAACTTTATTGCATTCTCCCATTATTTAGGTGATATGGCAGGGCAAGTGTTTGTCTTCTTTATCCTAACGGTTGCTGCGGCTGAAGCAGCTATAGGCTTGGCTATTTTAGTGGTTGTGTTTAGAAACCGTCGCACGATCAATGTGCAAGAACTTGATCAGATGAAGGGGTAATAGGCATGACGATGGAATCTATTTATTTAGCTATTCCGCTTGCTGCGCTACTTGGCTCAGTTATTGCAGGTTTTTTTGGTAGTAAAATAGGGCGTAAGGGTGCTCATATTGTTACCTTGCTTGGCGTTGGTACTGCCTGTGTTTTATCATTTGTAGTGCTTAAGCACATCGCATTTGATGGTAATAGTTATAATGGCTCTGTTTACACTTGGATGGTGGTCGAAGGTGTAAAATTTGAAGTTGGTTTTCTGATTGATAATCTTACAGCTATGATGATGGTTGTAGTGACGTTCGTTTCCTTGATGGTGCATATTTATACTATTGCTTATATGGCAGATGATGAGCATAACTGGCCTAAATCAAGTAGGGCAGGAGATAATAGCTATCAGCGTTTCTTTAGTTATATATCGTTGTTTACTTTCTCGATGCTTATTTTGGTCATGTCGAATAACTTTATGCAGTTATTCTTTGGCTGGGAAGCTGTAGGTTTAGTGTCATATCTATTGATTGGCTTTTGGTCAACCAGAGAGACTGCTATTTTTGCCAATATGAAAGCATTTTTAGTTAATCGAGTCGGTGACTTTGGCTTTCTGCTTGGCATAGGCGCTATTTTTGCTTATACAGGATCTTTGGATTACAAAGAAGTATTTGCAAAACTACCTGAAATATCTGAGCTAACTATCTCTATCATTCCTGGTCAGGAATGGTCGTTAATGACGGTAGCCGCGATATTACTCTTTATCGGCGCGATGGGTAAATCAGCGCAAGTACCGTTACATGTTTGGCTGCCTGACTCAATGGAAGGCCCTACACCTATTTCAGCATTAATCCATGCGGCAACAATGGTAACAGCAGGTATCTTTATGGTATCGCGTATGTCACCTATCTTTGAGTTATCCGATGTTGCACTAAACTTTATTTTGATTATTGGCTCTATTACAGCTTTCTTTATGGGCTTAATTGGTATCGTTCAAAACGACATCAAGCGTGTTGTTGCTTATTCAACACTGTCCCAATTAGGTTATATGACAGTAGCATTGGGCGCATCTGCTTATAGTGCAGGTGTGTTTCACTTGATGACGCATGCCTTCTTTAAAGCCTTATTATTCTTGGCGGCAGGTTCGGTTATTATGGCGATGCACCATGAGCAAGATATTCGTAAAATGGGTGGTTTAAAGAAGTATATGCCCATAACTTATTGGACATCATTGATAGGCTCCTTAGCACTGATCGGATTCCCTTTCTTCTCGGGGTTCTTCTCCAAAGATATGATTATCGAAGCTGTACATGGCTCAGACCTATCGGCGGCAGGCTTTGCCTATGTGATGGTGTTAATGGGTGTCTTTGTTACCGCATTTTATAGTTTCAGAATGTTCTTCTTGGTATTCCATGGAGAGGAACGTATGGATGAGCACACTAAATCTCATTTGCATGAATCGCCGCTAACAGTAACTATCCCCTTAGTTGCACTAGCCATACCTGCTGTTATTTCAGGTTACTTAGTATATCCAATGGTAGTAGGAAACTTCTTTGAAGGTGTAATTTACACCAGTGAGTCACATCCTGTTATTGCTGAGCTATCAGCTAATTATCATGGTGTTTGGGCGTTTTTACTGCATGGCTTAATGGCTCCTCCATTCTGGTTAGCAATGGGAGGTTTAATTAGTGCTTGGTATATTTATCTGAAGAAGCCTGCTATTGCCCAATGGGGTTACGATAAATTCCGTTGGCTACATACCTTGTTGGATAGAAAGTATTTTGTCGATGATTTTAATCAGATAGTATTTGCAGGTGGTGCATTGGCTCTTGGTAAAGGGTTATGGGCAGCGGGGGATCGTTTCTTAATTGATACCTTAGTGGTTAATGGGTCTGCTAAAGTGGTTGGTTGGTTCTCAGGAATCATTCGCCATATACAAACAGGTTACTTATACCATTATGCTTTCTCTATGATTATTGGTGTTTTAGCAATTATTAGTTGGCTGATATTTGGGGTGAAGTATGTTTGATGGATATTTGCTCAGTGTATTAGTGTGGCTACCTATTTTAGGTGGAATAATCACCTTATTGGTTAATGAACGCTTTTTAGCTCGTCCAGTAGCACTTATCGTTAGTGGACTAACATTTGCTTTAAGCATTCCTCTGTGGACAGAGTTTGACCCCAATGGTTTTGCAATGCAATTTGTAGAGCTATTGCCGTGGATTGATACTTTTAATATCAACTATCACTTAGGTGTAGATGGTATTGCAATGCCATTGATATTATTGAATACCTTTACAACAGTGTTAATTGTTATTGCTGGCTGGCAAGTTATTCAACATAAAGCAGGGCAGTACATGGCAGCCTTCTTGATTATGGAAGGTATTATCAACGGTGTGTTTGCGGCACAAGATGCTATTTTGTTTTACGTGTTCTTTGAAGCAATGTTAATCCCCATGTTTATCGTTATCGGTATTTGGGGTGGTGCTAATCGTGTTTATGCCACGATGAAATTCTTCCTCTATACATTCTTCGGTTCGGTATTTATGCTGATTAGCCTTGTGTATATGTATTCAGAAGGCAATAGTTTTGCAATTGCAGATTTACATAATTTAGAGCTTGGAATGACAGCGCAGATATTGATCTTCCTGTCTTTTCTTATTGCCTTTGGCGTCAAAATTCCAATGTGGCCTGTGCATACTTGGTTACCTGATGCGCACGTACAAGCACCCACAGGTGGTTCGGTTGTGTTAGCAGCCATCATGTTGAAAATCGGTGGCTACGGCTTTTTGCGTTTTACTTTACCGATGGTGCCAGATGCGTCAGCCGAGCTTTCATGGCTCGTTATTTTTATGTCTTTAGTTGCCATTGTGTATATTGGCTTTATTGCTTTAGTGCAGTCTGATATGAAAAAGCTGGTAGCGTACTCATCCATCGCGCATATGGGCTTTGTTACCCTAGGTCTTTTCCTTATGTACCCTATTATTGCCAATACAGGGTCAGCTAATGGCTCTGCCTTAGCGGTGCAGGGAAGCATGGTGCAAATGATTTCCCATGGATTTATTTCAGGTGCGATGTTCCTCAGTATAGGGGTACTATATGACCGCATGCATACACGAGAAATATCAGCCTATGGTGGTGTAATCAATCGTATGCCTGTTTTTGGTGCTTTATTTATCTTCTTTGCAATGGCAAACACAGGCTTACCAGGTACATCAGGTTTTGTTGGTGAGTTCATGATTATATTAGCAAGTTTCAAAGCTAATTTTTGGATAGCCTTCCTTGCTGCGACCACTTTAATTGTTGGTGCTGGTTATACGTTGTGGCTGGTTAAACGTGTGATTTTAGGTGAGGTAGCAAATAATGAAGTGGGTGCTCTAAAAGATGTTAATGCACGTGAATTCTTTATGCTAGGCGTTCTTGCCATCGCAGTGCTGGTGTTAGGCTTATGGCCAGACCCTTTAACTCATGTTATGACAGATACAATCGATCATATTATTCAGCAAGCAACCAGCTCTAAGCTGCCGACGCAATAGGACTAGAAATGTCAGAATATTTATTAGAAATTGCTCCAGCCTATCCAGAAATGTTTTTGTTGATAGCGACTTGCGCAGTCTTAATGCTTGATCTGTTTGTTAAAGATTATCAGCGTTACATTACTTATATAGCAGCGCAGGCGAGCTTATTGTTTACGGCATGGTTGGTTTATAGCGCTACAGATAGCACAACAGTAGTAAGCATATTTAATGATATGTTTGTTGCAGATCCTGTCGCTCGTGTTCTGAAAATATCCATACTTCTAATTACGATGGCTGTATTTGCGTATTCTCGTCCTTATTTAAAAGATCGGGACATGTACAAAGGCGAATTATTTACATTAGGTTTGTTCGCTGTGTTGGGCATGATGGTAATGGTTTCAGCGAAGACAATGCTCTTGATTTATTTGGGGCTAGAGTTATTGTCATTATCACTTTACGCGATGGTTGCTTTTCGGCGTGATGATAGTAAAGCGGCAGAAGCAGCAATGAAATACTTCGTACTGGGCGCTATTGCGTCAGGTATGTTGCTCTATGGTATGTCTATTATTTATGGTTTAAGTGGAAGTTTGAACCTGACACATATTGCCTCATACCTATCAGGACAAGATGCAATTATGTCTAACTTAGGCTTGCTACTAGGCTTATCCTTTATTTTAGTAGGTTTAGGCTTCAAACTTGGTGTTGTACCCTTTCATATGTGGATACCCGATGTTTATCATGGTGCTCCAACAGCAGTTACAATGTTCTTGGGAGCAGCCCCTAAAATTGCAGTATTTGCGATGGTCTTTCGCCTACTCGCGGAAGGCTTGGGTGATATGGTTGTAGGATGGCAGCAAATATTGATCCTCTTAGCCGCCTTATCATTATTTGTTGGTAATGTTATCGCGATAGCGCAGACTAATTTAAAGCGTATGTTAGCTTATTCTACCATCTCCCATATGGGGTTCGTAGTGATGGGAATTCTGGCAGCCACTGAGGCAGGCTATGCCGCCTCTATGTTCTACGTTATTACTTATGCGATTATTTCAATGGGTGGCTTTGCGGTTATTATCTTTTTGAGCAATAAAGATTCTGAAGCAGATGAATTGGCAGACTTGAAGGGCTTAGGCTCTCGTCATCCTTGGGTTGCATTGATGATGCTACTGTTTCTTTTCTCAATGGCAGGAATGCCTCCAACAGTAGGATTTTATGCCAAGCTGGCTGTCATACAAGCGGTTGTTGGTGCTGACATAGTTTGGTTGGCAGTGTTTGCTGTCGTGATGTCAGTAATTGGCGCATATTATTATTTGCGTGCAATTAAAATTATGTTTTTTGATGAAGCAGATAAGGATGTTACACCTGCCAAAGCAAGTTTTGAGTTTAGCACTTTGCTCAGTATTAATGGTTTGGCGGTACTAGGCTTGGGAATATTACCAGGCTTTTTGATGTCTGTTTGTGTTGCTTCGGTGAATGCAGTTTTTAAATAAACTAAAAAACATTAGACTTTTTTATTATCCACTACTGTGGAAAAAGTCACTACACTACTCAATAGTAACCATTAAGAGTTACTTGTAATTTCATAATAAACATACATAAAACTATTTTTTTAGTCTTGAAAGTTAGATGTTTTTGATATAAGTGGTTTTTATCCGCTTGTCGGGTATATGTTTGCTTGTAGTAGTGAGGTTGCCCATTGGTCGTATATGCACTATCCTTATGTCCAAAATATTAATCACCTGCTTTGCATGTATATCTTCCACTATCTATACTGGCATAAGTTTTACAAATAAATCATCTGCTGTTGTGGATGATTTATAAAAAATATTACATTAATAAACACAAAAGTTAATAATAAATTTAGGAGTTTCCAAATGCTGATTAAACGTCATGCTTCAGTTGCATTACTATCGTTACTAATACCTGTTATGGGTATGGCTGCTGATGAGGGTAGAGTTGATGCGACTGCTACTTTACCTGATGCTAAACCAGGTGAATGTTATGCGAAAGTCATTATTCCTGCACAATTTGAAGTAAATCCTGAGAAAGTCCTAGTTAAGCCAGAATATGAGACAGTTGAAATTATTCCAGCAACTTATGATGTTCAAGAGAAGCAAGTACTTATCAAAGAAGCCGCTAAAAAATTAGTGGCTGTTCCTGCTGTTTATAAAACAGAAAGTGAAGAAATTGAAACTTCTCCTGCCCGAAACGAGTGGGTTACACGCCTAGGAAAAAGAGGCATTCCAGCAAGTCCTGCACTTTTAGCGGCGGCTAAAACGAATGGTATTAATATCGACGACTCTGAAGTTAACCAATGTTTTGCAGAGTTCTATGTTCCTGCAACATTTGCAACTAAAGAAAAAGAAGTACTCGTCAAAGAAGAAGCTGAAGATATTAAAATTACTCCTGCTCAGTTTGATAAAGTAGACGAAGTTGTAACTATCAAAGAATCTTCTAAAAAGAAGGTTTTAATAAAAGCTGAGTATGAAACAGTTGAAGAGAAGATAGAAATTGAGCCAGCTAAGGCAGTGTGGAAAAAAGGATCAGGCCCTATTTCTCGTATTGACAACAGCACTGGCGATATTATGTGTTTAGTGCAGATTCCTGCTAAATATAAAATCATTAAGAAAACTGTGCTTAAAGTACCTTCGAAAATTGAGAGTGTTGAAATTGCAGCAATTACTAAAGTTGTTGCTGTTAGCAAGCTTGTGAGTGATGCGGCAGCAGATAAAGTTAAAGTGCCTGCTGTTTATAAGAAGATTGGAATCACATCAAAAATTGAAGATGCTAAATTTATCTGGCGTGGAGCAAAAGTTGGTGGTGATGGTGTTGCTACAGGTAATCAGATCTGTCTGAAAAATGTTCCAGCACAAAAGACAGTTGTTAAGAAGCTTGTAGTAGCAACAGCAGCAACAGTTAAAGAAGAAGTTATTCCAGCTATTTATAAGACTATTAAAGTTAAAAAGGTGGCGACAGAAGCTGAAGAACGTCGTACAAAAATTGCAGCTGTTTATAGCACTATTGAAAAGCGTAAGAAAACTTCAAAAGAGCGTTTAGAGTGGCGTCGTATTTTATGTCAGACAAATATGAATGCTGATGTAAATAAGCGTATCCAACAAGCTCTTAAAGATGCTGGTGTTTATAACGGTCCTGTTGATGGAAGCATCGGTGGTGGAACATTAAAAGCTGTTGAAAAATATCAAAGAGAAAAAGGATTACCAACAGGTGGTCTTACTATTCAAGTTCTTGAGAAGCTTGGCATAATGTAACAATTAGTTATATACAATAAAAAAGGCCGCTTTTAGCGGCCTTTTTTATTGTGGATAAATTATTTTAAACTGCTAGGAGGCTGTCCGAGAATGGAATAAGCTACTGCAAATTCGCCTGATTGCACCTGTTTTATGGTCAAATTCGTTAAAGGGAACAACCATTTTC
>DQSN01000156.1 GCA_015663245.1 Leucothrix mucor | reverse complement strand
AGGGGTGTTTGACGTGAGCGGGTGCGTGCGTTGGAATTTGCACCTGCTTTTAATAAAATCTGCATTAAACGCTTATCAACTTTACGTGTTGCGATGTGCAGTGCAGTTTCTTGTGATTGATTGGTTAATTTTAATATTGCACCTGCTTTAACCAATAGCTATACCAACTTAGGACGCACTTGTTCTACGGCTTGAATCAAAGGTGTAGAGCCTGATCTAACCCGATTTACATTCGCCTTTGCTGTAATTAGCATTTGGCTATAACGTAAATCCTTTTTCGACATGGCTATTTCTAGGTTAGTTGTGCCATATTTTCTTTTATCCTCATCTGGTTTGGCGCGGTTTGCTAAGAGTAACCTCACAAACTCCAACTTTTCATGGCGTATCGCCCGATGCAACAAAGACTCACTTCCATAGATAAGATTGGAATTAGCACCCAATGCGAAGAGTATTTTTGCTGTTTTAAGATTATCAGCATCCAGTACCTTATACAGCGGTGGCTGGCTACGCTTGGGATTTAGATTAGCACCCGAAGCAACTAACAAACGCAGTGCTTGCTCATCATTTTTGGCAATGGCTTCATCAATCAACCCATCATAATTGAATTTTTTGCGTTGCTTGGCATGACGTAGTAATTTTTGTAGCAAGCCGTATTGGGTTGGCTCACTGCGAATGGTACTTTCAAATAATCCACTGAAATTGTTAAGATTATGCACATCGCTGCCGTGATCCAATATCAAATTAGTGATTCCCCACTTACCCTGCTGTATCGCTTTAGAGAGAATAATATTACCGCGATAATGTATCGCACGCGGCTCAATTGTCAGTAGCTTTTTTACTGCGGAGACATCATTGCGTCGTGCGGCTAACTCCATTACATAGCCTACCGCAATAATTTTAGAGCGTTGCGCAAAGGGTAATTGCAAATAACTATTGGGATATAGACTAACGAAGTGGGTACGGTTAATAAGGTTGGCGAAATAACCCGCATCAGGGGATGCCCCACGCGACAGCAGCCACTTGACCATTGGGCTGTTGTATTGCGACAAAGCAATATCAAAAGCAGTTCCACTGGCAAATTTGTAACGCTTATTACCCGCCATAAAAGGAGAATCGATATCGGCTCTGACACGTGTTTTTCCGACAACATATCTATTTGATGAGCGATAGTTTATTGGTACGCCACCCCTTGCTAATAGTTGCTTTGCCTTATGTAACTGACCTCTTGAGACGGCCAGTAAAAACTGATCTCCTACTGCTAAGATATCTTCAGAGCAGGGTTTTGATGTAGCAGTGGCAAGCGCACAAGTGGCGCTGAATGCGCTGGTGTTTAATCCCAGTGATAGAGCTAATAGTAATGACGATACTATTAGGCGTGATCCAAATGATATTTTACCTGCTGCTAGCATATTAACTTCCTTTTATCGACATAAAGTAATCTACTACTAAGTTATAGAAAAAACGTAGTTATTTCAATCAATAAGATATTTTTATCATAGCGGTTGTTTGCTGTACCTGCTCATTGTTGAAAACCCAATCAACTCTTAAAAGACAGCCCCCCCATCACTTAAAGTAAGCCTTTCACTCTCTCCTTACTCGTCTTTTATCCTGATTACAGATATCAAGAAGCTACTAAGAACTCTACGGTGATGCCGTAAACTGAGTTCGCTTTTATCTATCAAGGACGAGAATCATGATAAACAATATAGTAAAAACAAATCAGGTACAGAATAATGGACAACAAAATAATAATGCTAAGCAGCTTTCCAATATACAAACAACATTAGCCCAACTTCAATCAACACCTACTTTTCAAGCCAATACAGCTTCATCACCATTATTACAAAACTTACTCCAGCTCATAAAAAATATTATTGCTCAGTTAAATCAATCTCCAACAAAAGAGCCCAAACAAGAGTCAAATCCTAAACAAGAAAAAGAACAGGGGTCGCAAAATCAGCCTAAAAACAACAATACGCCTAAACAATCTGAGAGTGATATTAAGGGCACAGAAGGTGATGATAATTTAAAAGGTGGTCGTAATAATGATCGTATGTTTGGGTTAGGTGGCAATGATAGTCTGAAAGGTCGTCAAGGAAATGACTTCTTAGACGGTGGCGCAGGGCGCGACAAGCTTTATGGTGGTAGTGGTGATGACACTTTAAGTGGTGGCACAGGCAATGATTATCTATCAGGTGGTAGTGGTGTTAATCGCTTGTTTGGCGGTGCTGGCAATGATGTATTAGCAAGCCGAAGAGGAATGAATGACTTTTTAGATGGTGGTAGTGGTACGGATACAGCAAGAATCAGGGATAATATTGATAATTACTCATTACAAGTCATTACTGTCTTCCCTCAAGGCATAAACCCTGGTGATATTGTGCCTCACGGAGCGCCTACTGATAATGGCATTATCCTAACGCACAAAACAACAGGGCAAACTATTACCGCTACTAATATCGAAAAATTTAGATTTAATGATGCCCGCCTATCTTTTGATGAGCTAAAACAACGTGCATCAGAGCAAACAGAGAAGCCTTTAGATACTTCATCTATTTCGCGCAAGAGATTATTGGCACTGTTTGATCTACCTCCTTTTTCCACAGATAGCGTTAGTATCTTTGATAAAGACGGTAATGGAAAAGTAAGTGTGGGTGACCTCGCAGTATTATCAGGCGGTATTACAGGTGGTGAAATTTCACAAAAAACATTAACCGCAGATGATGTTGCTAAACTCAATGGTTCTAGCCAAGTAGAAGCACAAAAGGAGCTAGATGCCAATAAGCAGAAATGGGACGAGAGTGGTATTAAAAACTACAGCTACGAGTTTCAACGCTCTTGCTTTTGCCTGCCTGACTATACCCGTCCAATAAAAACAACGGTAGAAGATGGACAAGTAACATCATCAAATTACCTTAATGGCGACAAAGAGTCTGTTTCTGATGAGTTTTCTGATAATAAACAATCTATAAATGGCTTATTTGATATTATTCAGAAAGCTATTAAGAATGACCGCCAAGTTGAAGTTACTTACGACAGCAAAACAGGTATGCCCACTAAAGTTGTGATTGATCGTGATCAAATGCCCGTTGATGGCGGGCAGACAATAACAGCGAGTAATTTACAAAATCTTGATCAGCCAAGCAAAGAGCTACCTTTAACAAAGGATCAGCATCAACAAACGCTTAATCTATTTGGCTATATTGCTAGCGGCAATGAGAAAGCTAATATTTTAGATACTGATGGTAATGGTAAAATTAGTGTTGGCGATATTGCCATGCTAGGTACACAAGAACATACCTTAGACGAAGCTGCGGTTCGACAAATTACAGACACTCCAAGCAGCAAACCTTTTTCTCTAGATGATGACCAGAAAGAGCGAGCACTAGATGTTTTCTCAGCTCCTGTTGAAAGGTCACGTAATCATTTCGTTAATATTTATGATAGCAATGGTGATGGCAAAGTTAGTAAAGGTGATATTGCTATTCACATGGTTACACCAAGTGTTGCCCCAGCAGTTGTGGGTTATCACAGTCCTGTAACAGAAGTAGAAAGAGTGACATTAACAGAGGCTCAAGCCGCTCAAATTAATGGTGATAAGCAAGCGCTAGAGTTGAATCTAAGTAAGCAACAACATAAAGATATTGCTAGTCACTTTAATAAAGGTACAACAACTTACACGGGTACGGTGATAGACAAAGATGGCAGTGGTGATTTAAGTGTTGGCGATACAGTAAAGCTATCAATCGGAGGTTTTGCAGGAAATATTCCAATAGACCACAGTTTAACAGCCCAAGATATAGATGCCATACAAGGGGGGAGTAATCCCTTATTGGATATTTCCAATGGCTTATCTGACAAGCAAAAAGTACGTTTAAGTCAGGCAATATTCCCTCAAGATATTGCCTATGCGGGCAATGCGCCGTCATTAGATAGCGTGGTTGACAACAATAACGATAGTCGACTATCTGTAGGTGATACTATTGTTGTACGTCGCTTCAACGAACGCACGGGTCAATACGACTTCAGTAATCAAGCTCTCACACAGGTTCAGTTAGATCGCTATATTGCAGGAGAGTCTTATTTTAGAAATGAAGATAAACCTTTAGAACTTAGTGATAAGCAACAAGAGGGAATTGGCGCACGTTTCAACCGACTACCCCCTCCTTTTACAGCAGACTTTCCAACGATTACTTATGAAGGTGTTGCTATCGACAAGGATGGAGATGGCGAGTTAAGCGTTGGTGATACTGTTAAACTTCGCTCTTCTGGAGGTTTTAGAATTGGTGGCGATATAGTCTCAGATCATGTATTAACAAAAGACGACCTTACTGCAATCAATAGAGATACAAGTAATCCGTTATTAGATATTTCTAATGGCTTATCTGCTGAACAACATCAGCGCTTAACCCGTACGTTGAATTTACATGGCTCTACAGGTGGCTTCTCTATTGGTATTAAATCAATATTTGATGGTAACTCAGATGGCAAACTATCTGCTGGTGATACCGTCATTATTGAGAGGCAAAATGCCGCGACTGGTGATCCTGTTGCTGATCAAGCAACAATCTCCTTTCACACACTAACGCAGACTGATATTGATCGATTCTTGTCTTCCAATCCATCTAATGAAGAGCCTACGCTAGATGGAACAAAATGGCAGTTGCAACTTGTGGGTTCTGAAGCTCCCTATAAAGATCAACACTCAAACCTTTCCTTTGATGGCTCTCAAATAGCCTATAGTGATGGCATTAATAGGCATGGTGGTAATTTTGATAGCGACCAAAGCGGTGATTTTGCAGTTGGAGATGTATTTGGTACGAAAATAGGCTCTGCTGACCCCGCACAAAATGCAAATGCTCAAGCTATTAACCAAGGTCTTTCATCAGCTAATCGCTATGATATTTCTGATGATGGCAACACCCTCACATTCTTTGATAAAAATGATGAGGTGACACTGGTTTATTCCAAAGAGAGTGCGCCTGAACCAAGGGAGTTAATTAAGCCTAGCAAGAACCAAGACCAAGCTATTCGCTCACGTTTCAATATTGGCAACAATGCTGCTGATAGCTACCAAATTATTGATAGCGACAAAAGCAAGTCATTAAGTGTTGGCGACCAATTAGAGGTTCAACGTGGAAATGCAGTAGAAGGTATCACCTTAACAGCGGATGATATTGCCGCCATCAACAATTCTGCACCCTCTATTACCTTACAAGAGCGGCTTGAATACCTTGATGGTAAAAACTTTGTTTCAGTAGAAGAGCTAGAAGTTGGCTTAGGTCCAAACGGACTTGTTTTAGGTCATTGGAAAGTCAACTTTGATGATGGTCAATTTAACTGGCAATATTCTGATGTAGGAGAAGCGGGGAAATATACAATTTCAGACAATGACATTGTACTAGAACGCTTTGACGGGGAGCTATCAGCCTTTAAAGTTCACCCTGATCAAAATGCTATCGAGATAAATGGTCATCGTTATGTCCATGTCGACGCGCTAGGGTTTGATGCTGTTGACCCTGCACCCGAAGCATTAGGTACAAATGACCCTGCGGGAGCAAAAGGTATATTAAGCTAGTTCACTCGTAGCAAATAAGCTCAGATCCAGTTGAAAACTATACTTGATCTGAGTTTTCTTTATAAATATGCAAACAAAAAAAGCCCAGCAATTTATGCTGGGCTTTTTTATATCTAAAAATTTAACTCCCATCAAAACAAGTTTGATAGGGTGTTTTTTATTTAAGCTTACTCGCCCACTTATCAGCAACTGTCTTAGCTGCATCACGACCACCAAAGCCAAAGGCTAATGATGCTGCAATTGCTATCGCACCAATAGTGAAGCCAAATGCCATATTTACGATATTATCAGCAAGACCCATTGCTCTTAGACCCATTGCTAAAACCAATCCAAGGATCGCTATACGTGCAATGCCAGCTAGTGTTTTATTACCCGTAGATAGCTTCTTATAAGCGATAGAGCTTAAAACACTACCAACCAATAAGATAACTCCACCAACAAGAATTCCGCCACCAAACTGAAGTACTTTTGCGAATATATTGGAAATAACATCAATACCTAGTGTATTTACCGCAGCTGTAGATGCAGTAAGCATTGAAAAGAACATGATAGAACCACTAATTAATTTAGTGGGCGTAAATGAACTCGAAAATATTCCTTGAACACCTAATTTTTCTGGCATTGCATCAACATTCATTCCATCTAAGATTCCAGACAATATTGATACAACAAATTTAGCAACAAAGTAAGCAACTAATAAAATAATGCCTGCGCCAATAATGTTAGGTATTGCTGCCATTAGTTTATTAATTAAATCTGAAGCTGGAACAGTAATTGCTGGAATATTAAGAACACCTAATGCAGCAACAATAATAGGAAGGAAGATAGCAGCAAAACTAAAAGAACTACCCAGTTTTGAAACTTTTATGCTGTCATTGCCTGTCTTGTCGAAAAGCTGCTGATCAACCTTATTAAGACCTACACCAACTAACTCAGAAACAATTTTGGCAATTACCCAACCAGCATAGCCGATAACACCTGCACCAATAATATTTGGTATTGCGGATAAGAACTTATTAACCATTTCTTTTAGTGGCGCTAAAACATCCGTTAGACCAAAGTACTGTAGTACAGCCATCAATACAAAAATAGTTAAAATAGCTTTAATCAAAGAAGCGATAGGTTGTGCTAGATTTGTACTTTCTAAAAAACCAACATTATTTAAAATTTTCTTAAAAATACTGGCTATAAATTTAACAATCAGCAAGCCAACAACGAGAATCAACAAGCCAATCAGCGCATGTCCTATCTTACCTGAGCCAAGTGACCCCATTATATCCGTGAAAGAGGAAAAGAATCCGTCCATGATAATACTCCGTTATAGTTAAGGTGTTTTTAAAAAAGTCTCTTCTGATATACCTGATGATAATCACTGTTACATCAGAGAAATTTTTAATATTTAAAGCCAGATTTACTGACTATTTTAAAGAAACACTCTCAACTCATAAAATACTGGGTTAAATCAGAGCATCCTTTAGATGACTACTTATCAAAAAAACAAATGGCGCTTTAAACTCAGCGCCATTTCATAATTACTCTTTAATAACTAGATCAATTCTTCGATTATTTCTTCTTCCACGTTTAGTTTTATTGCTATCAATTGGCTCTATTTCGCCCAAGCCTTCAATATGAATACGTCTTGAATCTATCCCCAAATCAACCAAAGCTTTCTTCATGCTACCACTGCGGAATAATGAAAGTTGGGCATTTTTCTTTGATGATCCTTTATTATCTGAATGACCTCGAATAACAATATTTATCTCTTTATAGGTATTCAACAATGCTGCTGTAGAAGCTATTTGATAATCAGATTGTGAGTTAAGATTTTTGGAGCCTGTATCAAAATAAACTCTATCAAAGATAATTGGTGTATTTCTGTCTCCCTTAACAATTGCTTCCTTGAAGGTATTCTCAAAACCTTTCGATGGAATCTCCACCTGCCTACCATCAGGAAGTTTGAATACTAGACCATTAGCAGCATCATCATCTCTCTTAGCTTCTTCTTTCACAGCGGCTTCTACTGGTTGATTAGTATCTAATTGCTGCTTAATTTCATCTAGCTTTTGCGCATTATCATCAACTTGAACCTTCATCTCATCCAAATTTATATTTTCATTTACTAATTTTTTTGCTTGAGAAGGCTCCCCATTAGCAGCGGCTTCTTCCGAACTAGTTTCTTCGGTATCGGGAAAATTAGAGGGGGTGACAGTTTTTTTGGTTTCTGCAAAAGTTGCCTTAGCATCATCTTGTAAGCGTAATTTATCCGCTTCATCACTACCTAAGCTGGTCAGCGCGTAACCTTGAGAAGCTGTAGCGATGGGGAGTTGCTTATTCGTATCAGAGTCAAAATCACCTGACAAATAAAAATAAAGCAAGCCAAAAAATGAAATAACAATTCCTGAAATGAGGTATTCTTGCAAGGTAGTAGCGTCATTATCCTTTGACATCATATTTTTCCATGGTGGTTTTTATTTAATTTATAATAGATTAGGATGCAATATTAATCAAACACTTAATGTATTGATCGTTAAATAGTCGCAACTTATAAAAAAATATTATAGGAGTCAAACAAACTATTTATTCTTCCAACAACATCTAATTTGTGCGAATAAACCATAGCCTAGAAACTTGCCACACTGTAGAAACTAATATAAGCTTCGCCTCCCTTGGTATGAGGCTGTTTATTTTCTAATGAGAGCTATAGACCAAGCGCAATACAAAAACCTCCAATGGAAGAGTGTCCGAGTGGCCGATGGAGCACGCTTGGAAAGCGTGTGTACGTTTATCCGTACCGAGGGTTCGAATCCCTCCTCTTCCGCCATATT
>DQSN01000182.1 GCA_015663245.1 Leucothrix mucor | reverse complement strand
TAACTCTGCACTGAGCGCATCACCTTCGAGTAGTAGCGGCTTTAAATCGCCACCGCCGTGTGGTCGGACTAGATTCGACATAGGGTAGGTTCCTAGTTTTAATACATAAAATATTTATCGGGAAATCTCTCGGAACTCTTTTTGTTGTTATTTTACTTTGAGGCTAAAACAACAGAGCACCTTAATTTTTAGGCAAATAGAGTAGTCTCTTTAGCCAATTAACGCAAGCAGAGAGAAGCCTTTGACAGACTAGCAATAACTAATCATCTGAGCTCTGTTAAGTACAAGCTATGTTTAAATATGATTTTGATATATGTCAATTAATAAGATAGACTAGAGAAATGCTTAGCTGCTCTAGCAACTAAGCATTTCTCCAAATACCACCCGAGGAGAATCGTTACGACAGACTTATAATTTGCTTTAAAGCAATTGTTGTAGCGTTGTTATCAAGCCCTAGTCTTATTCGATTAGGGCTTTTTTTATGTTTTATAGTTACTCCCAGTAATCGCAATATAAAATTATTGGGATGCCCTCAATGACTATACGTGTTAAACTAAGCGGCTATAATCCTACAGATAACATATACTGTAGATTATAAAATTCAAATACTACAATAAATATAAGATACTGAATTTACAAATAGCTATGTC
Organism: Leucothrix mucor; assembly: GCA_015663245.1. Classification (GTDB taxonomy): domain Bacteria; phylum Pseudomonadota; class Gammaproteobacteria; order Thiotrichales; family Thiotrichaceae; genus JAGLBW01. The sequence goes on along the minus strand of DQSN01000182.1, from coordinate 8,071 downwards.
AATTACTACTATGAATCCCGTTACGGTTACTTTACCTGCTGCTATTGTTGTACACGCAATTGCTATCGCTGGTATTGGTTTTGGTTTACCAGACCCTACACCGACGCAAAATGCTCCTCTGTTAGATATTACTTTGGTGAATACACATTCTGATAAAGCGCCCGACAAGGCTGATTTTATTGCCCAGGCTAATCAAGAAGGAAGCGGCACTCTAAATAAAAAAAGCCGCCCTAGCAGCCCATTAGCATCAATAAATCCTAATGATAAGAATGGCGAGTCGCCGATAAAATCAGTTGAATCAGCACCTGATATTGCGCCCAAACTTGATCCAAAAATTCTTACCACCAAAGGTAAAACCAATAAGTTTGTTAGCAAGCTTCCTGAACAAGATGATATCGAAGACCCTAAGCCAGTTGATAAAGAAATATCGGATCAAACCGATGAGATTGCTCAGCTAATGACGGAAATGAGTAAAGAGGAACAGCATTATGCAAACCGTCCTCGTATACACTTTATTGATTCGATTAGTGCTAAAAGTGCTGTTGAAGCAGAATATATTGATGCTTGGGCAAAAAAATTAGAGCGTATTGGTAATATAAACTTCCCTACAGCTGCGCTTAGGCTTGGCTTGAGTGGTACTTTGATTTTGAATGCGACACTTGATCGTGTAGGACGTGTCGTAGACCTAGCCATAAATCAGTCTTCTGGGTCAAAAATTCTAGATGATGCTGCACTACGCATAGTAAAACTGGCATCTCCTTATGAACCACTCCCCCATGAAGTTCGTGAAAAATATGACCGACTCAACATCACTCGTTCGATTATCTTTCATAAAGAAGGTGGCATAAAACCTGTTTTTGGTACAAAGTAGACTCTATATTTGTACTATTTAAGGATGCTCCAATTAAATAGCTGAACCACCATTAACTTAATATTTGCTTGTTTTCCAATCTTTTGCATTACTGTTTCAATCGCATGGCCCAGCTGCACTCCTTCAACAGTGCCTTGAGTCTCAAAAACACCCATCGCAAATTTTATTTTAGATTAATGATACCCATCTATTTAGAAAGTAATAACCCATATGACTAGCCTAAAAAATAACCTTCTAATTGCAATGCCTAACCTACATGATGCTACTTTTAACCGCACGGTTACGGTTGTTTGCATGAATGACAGTAAAGGCTCCTTTGGTCTTACTATAAATAGACCAATAGACATACCCTTTGCCGACGTCTTTGAGCAGTTAAATTTATCAAGTGATGATAACAATCTTAATAAGCAAAATGTTCTATTAGGTGGTCCTGTAGAAGCGGGGCAGGGTTTTATACTTCACGATGGCGAGTCACGTTGGCAAAATACAATGGCTGTTTCTGACACGCTTTCCATCACCTCTTCTCGTGATATATTAGAGGATATAACATTAGGCGATGGCCCCGAAAACTTCTTATTAACCCTTGGTTGCGCTAACTGGGCGCCACAACAATTAGAAGAAGAGCTGATGTCCAATGCTTGGCTAACCTGCCCTGTTGATAGCCGTATTTTATTTGATCTAGATTACGACAAACGCTGGGAAGCTGCCGCAGAAAGTATTGGGGTTGACTTAAACCGACTAAGTTATCAGATTGGTCATGATTAATAACACCCCACAACGTCTACTTTACTGATATGTCGACTATAATATGCTTTGATTTTGGCTTAGTCCGCACAGGCGTGGCAATTGGCAATACAATCACCAACACCGCAACACCAGAATGTACCTTAATCAGCAAAAATAATAAGCCTGATTGGGCGGGCATTTCGAGTCTGATTAAAACTTGGCAACCGAGTCAGCTGGTGGTTGGCTTACCCACCGAGTTAGATGGCAGTGATTCACATCTAAAACCAGCAATCACACGTTTTTGCAATCAATTAAATGGTCGTTACAACCTAGCTGTTGCTCAAGAAAATGAGCAATACACCTCTATTGAAGCAGCTCAGCGGCTCAAAGAAACACGCCAACAGGGTCGTAAAAGGAAAGTTAGCAAAGAAGATGTTGATCAAATATCAGCAACCATTATTTTAGAAAACTACTTTAACACACTTAAAAACAATGAATAATAACTATAATATCCCAAAATACTTAGAGCAAATGGCAACAGAACTCACTGAACATCTGGATAAAAATAATATCGAAAAACCTGTTATGGTCGGTATCCATTCCGCAGGTGTATGGCTGGCTAATGTCTTACATAAAAAGCTCAATATCGAAGAGCCATTGGCAGAATTAAACATTAGTTTTTATCGCGATGATTTCAGTCGCATCGGTTTACATCCCCAAATCAAACCTTCAAAAATGCCTTTCAGTGTAGAAAATAGGCACATCATTTTAGTGGATGATGTACTATATACAGGACGAACCACTCGCGCGGCAATGAACGAACTGTTTGATTATGGACGACCTGCCAGCATCACATTGGCAGTATTAATCGACAGAGGTGGCAGAGAACTCCCAATCTCAGCACAAGTTGTCGGATTTCATCAGCAGCTATCAGCAGATAGTCACTTCAAACTATCAGATGGCGATACATTGGAGCTAAGCATACTTCATCGTGGTAATTGAACACTTACAGCACCTTACCCCAGGAGCTTTGCCATCATCGATACAATTAGCGAATGACGGTCAACTCAAACACTTTCTAACCATCGAAGGTTTACCCCCTTTATTATTAGAAGAAATTCTCAATAGAGCTGAACAGTTCTTATCAAATAAATCACAAAATAAGTCACCTGTATTACGTGGTAAAACAGTGATGAACTTATTCTTTGAAAACTCAACACGTACCCGCACTACTTTTGAGCTAGCCGCACAACGCCTAAGTGCAGATGTGGTGACGCTGGATATACGCAACTCAGCCACCTCCAAGGGCGAAAGCCTACTAGATACTATCCGCAATTTAAGCGCGATGAACTGCGATATATTTATCGTGCGCCATCAACATAGCGGTGCTACCCACTTTATTGCTCACCATTGCCCACCACATATTAGTGTACTGAACGCAGGTGATGGACATCATGCGCATCCCACTCAGGCTATGCTAGATATGCTTACCATTCGCCAACATAAAGGTGATTTTCAGCCCCTCAAGGTGGGTATTATTGGTGATATTCTGCACTCTCGTGTAGCCCGTTCACAAATACATGCCTTAACAACCCTTTGCGCAGGTGAGGTACGTGTTATTGCTCCACGCACCTTAATTCCCGCAGGTATTGAAAAAATGGGAGTGAATGTCTTTAACGATATGGAAAAAGGCTTAGATGATCTGGATGTAGTAATTATGTTGCGTCTACAAAAAGAACGCATGCAAGGTGGCTTACTACCCTCAGAAAGAGAGTATTTTTCGCTATACGGGTTAACCGAAGAGCGTATGAAATTAGCCAAAGCAGATGCTATCGTTATGCACCCTGGCCCTGTTAATCGTGGTGTTGAAATAGATTCTCGGGTTGCCGACGGCCCTCAATCAGTTATCTTACAACAAGTTAATAATGGTATCGCGATACGCATGGCCGTCATGGCAATGGTGATTAGTGGGCAAGCAGGAGAGCAAACACGATAATGCAATCATTACAGATCAAATCTGCCCGCTTAATTGACCCCGCCAATCAGCAAGATTGTATCACTGATATTTATATTAGTGATGGTTGCATCACTGCAATTGGCGAGATGCCTGCCGATATCCAACCCCCTGAAATAATTGATGCTAACGGTCTATGGCTACTGCCAGGATTAGTTGATCTTTCTGTCTACTTACGCGAACCAGGACAAGAAAATAAAGCCACGATTGCCCACGAGATGATGGTTGCAGCACGCTCAGGAATAACCACTGTTTGCGCAATGCCCGAGCCTTTATCACCGATAGATAGCAGCGCACGCATCAATCTTATCAATGAGAAAGCCCAGTCAGCCAATGCGACTCAAGTTGAGATTATTGGCGCCTTGATGGATGGCTTGGAAGGCAAGCAATTAAGCAATATGGGCGGACTTAAAAAAGCAGGCTGTGTCGCAGTGAGTCAGGGTTTAGAACCTATTCATGGACTGAATTTATTACACAAAAGTATGGAGTACGCAGCAACGGTTGGCTTAAAACTATTTTATCAACCGATTGAGCATAGTTTATTATCAGGCGGCTGCGCTCACGAGGGTGCAGTGGCAACTCGCCTAGGTTTACCACCTATTTCAAGCGCGGTAGAAACCACCGCAATGGCGCAAATGTTAATACTGGTGGAAGAAACCAACACCCCTGTGCACTTTTGTCGTTTATCCTGCGCAAAAAGTGTTGAATTATTAAGGCAGGCAAAAAATGACGGCTTGCCTGTCACGGCTGATGTTGCCGCACACCAACTCTTTTTAACCGAGATGGACATTAGCGATTTCAATACCTTATGTAAGACCTTGCCACCGCTACGTTCAGAAAGAGATCGTGATGCATTGAGAAAGGGCGTAGCAGAAGGTGTGATTGATGTCATTTGCTCTGACCATCAGCCGCATGATATTGACGCCAAACTCGCTCCTTTTCAGCAATCGAGCTCTGGTATCTCTGCACTAGAAACCTTATTACCACTCACTTTACGTCTAGTAGAAGAAGGCATCCTCAGCCTTGAGCAAGCAATATCCTGCATCACTCATAAACCCGCTGCCATTATTAATAAATCTAAAGGGAGCCTTGCTATAGGACAAGCTGCTGATTTTATATTATTTGACCCTGAGCAATACCTTGATATTTCTTTTGATAGCCTGCAAAGCAAGGGTAAAAACAGCCCTTTCTTTGGCTGGGGATTTAGTGGACGCGTAGTATCAACAGGTATTGCGGGTAGAATAATTCATGCCTAGATTAAAATGAGAAAAATACTTACTTTCCTCCTCCTATTATTTAGCCTCAGCACAGTAATAGCATCCCCCTTATCTTCTGATGAAGAAGTCATTTTCTTTCCAAGCTCCGCCACTATTAGTGAGACAGGTCGTTGGATATTTCCCATTCATCATTGGGTCTATGAACCAGAAAAAAATACCTTTGCGCGTAGACTAGGAAGAAAGGCAATAGCAGAGTCATTGGAACTGGCGGGCTTGAGTGATGCAGATACTAGCTCCGATAATTTTAAAGCACGACTTAAATGGTTTCTTGTTGATAATAAGGGCAGTAAAAATCTATCCCTCAAACTTAGTAAAATTAACCCTATCGAAGGTGCTTTTTTAAATACAACAGCTGCCAATGGTCATGCCACAACAGATATCTATATCCCCTTTAGAAAAGAACTTCGGACTCGTAGCTGGGTAAAAATAGAGGTAGATGGCTTCACTGCTAATAATCGAAAGTTTTATGGTGAAGTACAATTAATACCTTCAACTGGATTAAGTATTATTTCTGATATTGACGATACAATAAAAATTAGTGAAGTTTTAGATACTAAAAAACTACTTAAAAATGTCTTTGTAAAACCTTATGTAATTACCTCAGGCATGCCCGAACTTTATCAACAGCTAAAGGAAAAAGGTGCTTACTTTCACTATGTCTCATCCTCTCCTTGGCAAATTTATCCCAGTTTAAAAGATTTTATGGAGAGATATTACCCCAAGGGGACAATAGTACTACGCTATTTGCGCCTTAAAGATAGTAGTTTTTTGAGCTTCTTACGCTCATCTCAAGAATATAAAATTGAAAAAGTTGCGGCAATTGTTAAGCGCTATCCAAAACATCGCTTTATTTTAATTGGAGATAGCGGTGAACATGACCCCGAGATTTATGCCAAAATTTATCAGCAGTTTCCTGCTAATATCAAGTCAATCTGGATACGTTATGTTGCAGGCTCAGATGTTAGCAAGACGCGCTTAGACATAAGCTTTAAAGATATACCCACTAAAGTTTGGACTATATTTAAAACTCCCAATAAATTAATCATTAAATAGGATTGCTAATAACAAAGTAGCTCTTAAATTCACAGAATAAGCGCATAGTTTGTCACGGATAGTGCTTTCTAAGTGGCATAATAAGCAGTTAAAAATTGAGCCTGTAAATTAAATTGTGTAATTACCTACTGTTACATTCTTGGATCAACAATTATCAGAGGGAGTTTTTGCTTCCGCTACTTTTGTCGCAAGGCCTATTGCTATTTCTTGGCTAAGACCATGCTCAAGAGCATCTAAAGCATCAGGGGTAGCTTTTATCGCTCTCCCTTCTTCTATCATAACTCCAATGATTTCTTTAATCGCTTCAAAACGCCCCCGAGGCTTATCGTGGGATTGATAAGCCTTAGTAAAATAGTCCATATCAAAATCAAGTAAATACTTGCGAGGGTCATAGCCTTTTCCTCGTACAACTTTTTTCTGACGGCGATCAATTTTGGTATCAGAAATACCTTCTATATGCTCATATTGATAACTACAGTCTTTAACAAAGCCAAGTATAAAGAAATTGGTTATTGGGGTTCCACCACCAAGGCGAAGAGGTTGTATTTTAATATCAAGCTCACCACCTTCTAAATCAGTATTACCCGTTATTTCCCCGCTTAACATACCAAGAATACAAATCTTATGTTCACCTGCGGTAGCAATCTTATTATTGATAATCTTTAGATTTCTAAATGCACCGTCAGTTGAGAAAATACCCTGTAACTTAGCCACTGAGCTAATGATATTATCCTGAATAGTTGTATCTTCTAATACGGCTCCTGCAAATTGATCAAGATTATTTTGTATAGGTGGTATTAATTGAATAGCATCACGGTGACCAAGCCCTGTAAATTTACTGATAGGACGCATCACAGTAGGCATTAGTGAATCATCACTTTCGGTGTGTAGTCGGCTAATTTCCTTATTTACTTCTATTACAGTATCATCAAATAGGCGGACAAAACCATGGTCGAGAGAAGCTGTATCCATAATGGCATCGTGCAAAATAAGATCACAAATAGTTAGCGAGCACTTCACTTGCATAATGTCGCGGATGAAGTATTTTAAAAGAACTCGTTTGCCTTCTTCTCGACCACTGCCTTCTTCCGTATAGCTATAAATAAAATCATTATAATCTTGCTGACGGTTGAGTGGTTTTAGTGGAACACCAATAGTTGTTTTTGTTATTTCAGGAAAACTAAACAGAGGAATACCCCTCTCATCTGTTTTTTCTAATAAATGTAGGATAATGTCATTATGCAGATGATCTTCAACATAGGCTCGGGGCGGCTGCTTTGCATGATCTCGAAGCCCTGTTTTTAAAGTGGCTATAGTTTCATTGCTTGTCTCATTAGGATTTTTTTGCTCCGCTTTAATCTGTGCTTCTATCTCTCTTTTCTTATAAAAATAATGCACAAAAGAAAGCCTGTATCCCACATATTGACTGGCAAGCTTTGTTGCAAATGAGACAGGTTCTGGCTTAACTTCGTTTGAGATCTCAGGAACTATATTTTGTTGCTGAGCTAAGTGACTGTTTGTATTTGATACTGGCTTTTCAATAACAACCCGTTTCTCGGAAACCTTTTTTTGTGGTGATGTATTACTTTGGATCGCGGTTTTTACCGAGGGCTTGGGAGAGTTTAGCAGTAACATTAAAGCTTTAGACTCGGCTGAAAATTGCTTTCTTTGTGTTAAAAATTCATTCGCCTTTTGATACTCTTTAGCTTCTAAGCTAGAGCGAATAGAAGCATCTGCTTTAAGTGCATTTTGGTTAGCCAGCCTTATTTTTGTCTTTATCTCCTCACGGCTCAATACCTTTTCTTTTACTGGCTCCTTTACTGTCGAAGCGCCTTGTTTAGCTGGTGCTTGGAGTTGCTTTAGTAGCTCTTTTGCCGTCGCATTATATTGATTTCTTTGTTGTAACAACTCATTAGCTTTTATGAGTCGCTTCTCACCCAAAGCAATCCTCATATCCTTATCAGCTTGTAATGCCAGCGCATTATAAGCACGAATTTTATCTTTTAACTCTTCTCGAGTTAGAACAGGAGAGGGGGTTTCTGCCACCTCAACAGGTTTTTTTGCTATGTCCTGATGACTATCTTGATTTTGGGTATTTTGGGTATTTTGGGTATTTTGGGTATTTTGGGT
>DQSN01000040.1 GCA_015663245.1 Leucothrix mucor | reverse complement strand
CTGATAACACGACTAATACAGGTCGAGCACTTAATCGTCGAGTTGAGTTAAAAATAGCTAAGTAATCATCAATACACAATTAGCTGATTAGCCCCTTTCATTGTAAAATGGACGGGGCTTTTTATTTTTGGAGAATGTTTTATAGCTATCCTATTTGTTATAAGCCCTCCCCCACACCCATTTATTAATTGATAAAACCCTATGCCACAACACGAATACCGTACAAAAAAACGCTTTGGGCAACATTTTCTACATGATCACGGCGTTATTCATAAGCTAATTCAATATATTAACCCTAAAAATGATCAACAAATTATTGAGATTGGCCCTGGTATGGGAGCACTGACTTTTCCACTACTCGAACATATCCAGCATATGGAAGTGATTGAAATTGATCGTGATGTTATCAAGCACCTACACCAGTTTGGTGGCGACCGCTTAACCATCCACAATATAGATGCCTTAAAATTTAACCTTGAAGATTTGCTGAAAGATAATCAACAAATGCGGATTGTAGGCAACCTTCCTTATAATATATCCACACCACTCATCTTTCATTTACTCAAATACCAAACGTCTATTGAAGATATGCACTTTATGTTGCAAAAAGAAGTGGTTGATAGAATTACCGCAAAACCAGGTAGTAAAACCTATGGTCGCTTATCGGTCATGGTGCAATATTATTGCAAAACTGAATATCTATTTTACGTTGGTCCTGAGGCGTTTAACCCACCACCTAAAGTCGATTCTGCAGTTATCCGCTTGCAACCTTGGATGCAGAAACCTTATTTGGCCGATAATGTTGAGGTACTCGCTAAAGTAGTCGCTCAAGCCTTTTCAATGCGTAGAAAAACACTGCGCAATACATTAAAAAAGCTATTCACTAGCGAACAAATAGAAAGCGTGGATATAAACCCTAGCGTACGCGCAGAAACACTCAGCGTAAAAAACTTTGTTGATTTAAGTAATTTAATCACCCTAGATGAGCTAATAGCCCTGCAATGACACCTATTCCACTTAGTCTTTATATCCATATTCCGTGGTGCATAAAAAAATGTCCCTACTGCGATTTTAACTCCCACCAAATCACCAACGAGTTACCTGAGCAAGCTTATGTGCAAGCACTTCTTAAAGATTTAGAAAGTGAGCTACCCGCTATATGGGGACGCAGGCTGGAGTCCGTTTTTATTGGCGGCGGCACGCCGAGTGTTTTTTCTGCTGATGCTATCGACACTTTATTATCAGGCTTACGTGCTTTATTACCCCTGCGCCCCAGCATGGAAATTACCATGGAAGCCAACCCAGGAACCTTTGAGCAAGAACGTTTTAGCGCCTACCGCGAATCAGGTATTAACAGACTATCCATTGGCATACAAAGCTTTAACGCCGAACATTTAACCGCTCTAGGACGCATCCATAATAATCACGAAGCACTACGTGCCGCAGATATTGCTAAGCAAGCGGGGTTTGATAATTTCAATCTGGACTTAATGTTTGGACTACCGAGCCAAAGTACGCAACAAGCATTGGATGATTTACAGCAAGCGATAGACTGCCAATCTAGCCATATTTCTTGGTATCAATTAACCTTAGAACCCAACACCTTATTCCATCATTCTCCTCCTGCCCTGCTTCCCAACAACGAGCATTTGTGGGAGATACAACAGCAAGGGCAAATACTCTTGGAACAATCAGAGTTTTCTCAGTATGAAGTTTCGGCCTACGCTAAAAATAATCAGCGTAGCCAGCATAATATGAACTACTGGGAGTTTGGTGATTATGTAGGAATTGGTGCGGGTGCTCATGGAAAAATAAGCTCACCCGATGGTAGTATTCAGCGTTACAGCAAATATCGTCAGCCCAAACAGTATATGGATCAAGTGAGCCAAGGAAGTGCACGTTCATCGGAAGACACATTAGCAAAAGCTGACCTACCCTTTGAATTTATGCTCAATGCTTTACGACTAAAACAGGGTGTTTCAACAAGTTTATTTACAGAAAGAACCTATTTATCTTTTGATCACATTGAGAAAAAATTAAAAGAAGCCGTTCAGAAAGGATTGATCGAAGCAGACTCCCAATCGATTAAAACCAGTTCAAAAGGCTGGGATTTTTTGAATGATACCGTTGAGTATTTCATCTAAATAATGACATCCTTCATCACTTAAGGGGACGAAATAAAAATCTATAATTCAATAGCCTACAGAATTAATTTGTACTTATATTTCTATAACAAGCAATCACGGGGGCATGATCTGATGGTCTCTCCCATCCACGTGGTTCGCTATCGACAAAACAAGCCACACATTGCTCACTAAGCAATAAACTGGAAAGAATCAAATCGATTCTCAAGCCTTTATTATTTTGAAATCCACCACTGCGATAGTCCCACCAGCTCCAAGTTTCATCCTTTTGTTCAAATAAGCGGAAACTATCAACAAAACCCAAATTGAGTATTTTTTTGAGAGCATCACGCTCTGGTGTAGAGCATAAAATTCTCTCATGCCAAGCTTTGGGGTTGTGTACATCTCTATCGGTGGGGGCAATATTAAAGTCACCTAAAATAATAAATTTATGATGTGTTTTAATCTCATCAGCAACCCAAGCGGTTACTTTGTCTATCCAATCAAGTTTGTAAGCAAATTTTTCTGAACCAACTTCAGAGCCATTGACCACGTACAAATTCAGAATTCTGACACCATTAATAGTGGCTGCTAGGATACGCCGTTGCGGATCATCTAAAGCAGGTATATCTTTTACCACATCCTCTGCGGGTGCTTTACTGATAATCGCTACACCGTTATAGGTCTTTTGCCCTGAGTAAACGACGTGATAGCCTGCAGCGCGAATGTCCTCTACGGGGAATTGATCATCCACCATTTTGATTTCTTGCAATACCAGTATATCGGGCTGTTCTGCGGCTAACCATTTTAGAACATGATCTAAACGTACACGTAAAGAATTCACATTCCAGCTAGCTATTTTCATCTCATGTTTCATGCTACCGCCTCTACTGCTAAACCTGAATGTCTCAGCAAAGCATCAACAGTGGGTTTACGCCCTCTAAAGGCTATAAACGACTCCATTGCAGGACGTGAACCACCCTTCATTAGAATTTCTGCTAAAAAGTCCTTACTCACATCAGAATTAAAGACGCCCTCTTCTTCAAAGCGTGCAAACGCATCGGCGGAAAGTACCTCAGCCCATTTATAACTGTAATAACCTGCCGCATAACCACCTGCAAAAATATGAGAGAAGCCATTTTGAAAACGATTAAAATCTGTTGCCTTCACCACCGCAACATTCTCCCGAACCTCATCAAGTATCACTTGAATTTGTTGCGATGAGTTTAGCTTTGTATCCTGATGAATTTTTATATCAAATAATGAAAACTCTAGCTGCCTGACCATGCCCATTGCCGATTGAAAGTGCCTTGCTGCCTGCATTTTTTGAAATAGATCATCAGGCAATTTATCACCTGAGTCATAATGTGCCGCAAATAAATCGAGTGATTCACGTTGCCAACACCAATTTTCCATAAATTGACTTGGTAATTCAACCGCGTCCCACTCCACACCATTAATTCCTGACACATCTAAATAATCAATCTGTGTCAACATATGATGCAGACCATGTCCAAACTCATGGAATAACGTAACGACTTCATTATGCGTAAGCAAAGCGGGCTTATCGCCACTAGCAGGTGCGGAGTTACACGTCATATAGGCTATAGGTGTTTGCAGCTTATCACCCTGTTTAAAACGACCACAATAATCATCCATCCATGCGCCACCACGCTTGTGCTGACGTGCATAAAGATCAAAATAGAATTGTGCTTGTAATTCACCTTTGGCATTAAAAATCTCATAAAAACGTACATCGTCATGCCAAGTATCAACACCTTGTTTTTGCTTGATAGTGACGCTATAGAGCTTTTCAACTAACTCAAACATACCTTTGATAACCCGCTCTACAGGGAAGTATGGTTTAAGATCCTCCTCATCAAAATCAAAGAGCTTTAACTTTAATTTTTCGCTCACATAAGCAATATCCCATGCTTGTAAGTCATCAATGGCACATTCTTTTTGAGCAAAATCGGTAAGTTCCTGCATTTCTTTTTGAGCAAAGGGATGCGACTTATCAGCAAGCTGACTTAGAAAAGTGATCACCTCTTCCGTAGACTCTGCCATTTTTCTATCAAGTGATAGTTGAGTGTAATCATTAAAGCCCAACAATTTCGCCTTCTCTTGGCGTAACTGTAAAATATCTTCCATTAACTCACTGTTATCAAACTCAGGATAATCACTATTCTCAGCCGCTCTAGTGACATAAGCACGATAAACTTCTTCGCGTAAGGTACGATCATCAGCATAAGTCATCACGGCAATATAAGAGGGAAATTCTAAGGTTATGAGGTAGCCTTCTAACTCACGCTGTTCGGCAGATTGCTTCATCATATCCTGCGCGGAATCTGACAAGCCTTGCAAGCTATTGGTATTATCTAACTGCTTCGTCCATGCATTATTAGCATCTAAGACATTATCTGAAAATGCAGAGGTTAATTCAGAAAGCTTTTTATTAATCTCACGAAACAGATGCTGTTTCTTTTTGGAAAGACTGACACCAGAGAGGTGAAAACTTTTAATCGAGTTGGAAATTACCATTTTTTGCGCATCATCAAGCTCTAACTCTTCTTGGCGACCTTGAATGGATTGTATTGCTTCAAATAATTGGCGGTCTTGCCCCATTGCGGTGTGATAATCGCTGAGCAATGGCAAGCAAGCATTATAGGCATCGCGTAACTCTGGGGTATTGACCACGCTGTTCATATGACTAGCAGGTGACCATAATTTCTGTAACTCATCATCAGCCATCGAAAGTGGATGCATGAGATTATCCCAGTTGTAATCAGCGCTAGAAGCAGTGAGAGACTTGCTTAATAGCTTATTTCTTTTGATCAGTTGCTCTATAGAGTTTTGGAGATTACTAGGGTCAACTTTGGAGAATTCAGGTAGCTTATTGCTCATAGGACTAAGGGCTTCTACATAATAAAAAATACAATAATAGCCTGTTTTAAACGAAGACACCTCTATTGCTTACATAAGCAATGGACATAATTCACACCCATAAAAAAGCAGGCACAGAGGCCTGCTTTTTTATTATCTACTTTATCTGAAAACTTTCTTAATCAACAGGAAAGTTAGAGCTAGTGCTTAAAGGAATCGTTGATTTATAGCGTATCTTACCAAGCGTCCATTTATCTGTCTGTTTCTCTCCATACTGTAAGAAGTTTACTGCAAATTTTTGCAAGATATTTGCATCATCATACTCAACCTCAAGTATTTCAAAATGCCCTCCCAGCTCATTATTTGCTCTGCCATCGCCACTAAAGCTTAAACCTGGCTGAGTTGCTACCTGAGATGGATAGCGGCTAGCATTCTGATACATGCCTACTTGTAAAGGCTCATCTTGCTTAGGAGCAAAATTCAAAGACCAATTGTGACTATCAAGCCCTATATTTCCCTCAACAGTGAAGGCAACCTTAGTTGAGTCATTATCTCCAACAGTGACTTCAGGGGAGAAAACAAAATCGCCATTGGTTACTTTGTATGACTCTCCAGCTGTTACATAAGCCTTTGATGAGCTATCAACACAAAATACAGAGCCATCCGCATCTAGGCTAACATCCTCTGCACACAGCTCCTCGGTGGGAGTACTCTCAGTTACATTTACAGGTATCACAACAGGTGGCTTTGCCCCAACATCGCCCTCGGAACAATCCGCAGAGACACCATAGGGAGGAAAGTAGTTTGGTGGTGTCTGCTCAACATTACTAATATCTGATGCCAACATATGCAAGCCAAAGACCGTATTTTCAACAAACTCGGTACCTTTTACTAACACTTTTGCAGTAATCAGTTGGTTACTCCACCACGCTCTATTTTGAGGGTAAACAACCGTAACCGTTAGCTTTCCTTCTTCATCCGTAACACCTGCCGCAGTAACGGTTGCATCATTAGTAGGTTCTAAACGCCCATTACCATTTTCGTCTTCATTATCATCCAAACTACCATTTTTGTTTAAATCTTCTGATGGACAAGTAGCTGCAATATTAAGCACCCAACGATCAGCTTCACCATCACCATCAGTGTCTGCTAAACCAATATGCCCCTTATAATATGTAGTAGGACTAATCGTGAAATCAACAGCTTGATCTTTGACAGGTCGACCTGCGCTGTCTGTAACAATAACACCATAGGTTTTTTTATAGAAAATATCGCTTTCAGATATTTTTTCATCATAACCAAGCACAATACGTAGTGCGCTTCCACCTACCGTTAAGGTAATATCATCGGCAATACTAGGATTTTCTTGGACATAGGTCTTGATAACCACCCCATTTTTCTCACTAGAAACATCACTTGAGGTGTATGTAACACTCGCTCGCCCTAAAGAATCGGTTACTGCTTGAGAACTACTCAAGGTTCCATTAACTCTGTCCTCCAAATTAAAGATGATATGCTGATTTTTCACTGGGTTATCATTAACATCTCGGACCTTGGCAATAAGAGAGCTGACACCATGTGGAGCAATAACAGAAGGAGATGCTTGTGTATTAATATAATGAGCAGTGGTTGCCACAAACTCACGATTCAACACAGCGGATAAGCCATCAGATGTTGTTGCCGTAATAACCGTGCCTCCTGCGCTAGTGGATTGAATGGTAAAAGAAGCCTCACCATTAGCATCTGTTTGTACATTTGTTATTGGGCTTAATACACCACGCGTTGCACTCAGTTGAATCGTCTTCCCTGCTTGAGCAACACCGTCCTTACTCCATTTAAGATTAATGGTTTCTTCTGTTCCTATTACGACCTCTTGAGAAGTACTATCTAAAGAAAAATCATTACCCGAAACACTGACAATTTTATTACTTGTAGCGCCAAGAGCAGTTGCTGTAATTGTATCTTGCCCACCTGCTGTTGCTGTCAACGTAAAGCTCATCTCTCCCGTAGCATTAGTCATAAAACCATTTACGGGTGTTATCACATTACCTGCTGATGAAGTAAGTTCGACAGGATGAAAAGCTAATACCTTATTCGATGAGTCTTGAAGTTTTAAGATATAGTTCGTTGGCTTATTAATGGCAATGCTATCTGGCCCTTCCATTGCAACCGTTGTTCCTACAATATCTATTTTTAAGGTTTTAATTAAAGTTCCCACCGTCACTTCAACGTCTAATGTTCTATTTTCAGGATGATTTAACCCAGGCGTAATTTTAGCTGTCTTAACCGAAGCACCAGTGTTTGCCCCGTCAGGTAAAATAGTTGCATCATTATTAACTTTAAAAGTAATAGCTGCATCTGACACCACATTATTATTTTTATCTTTTGCTATCGCGGAAATAACGACAGGATTAACACCATCCGAAAAAAGTTGTCGAGAACTAGCCGATATTTCTAATGCGGAAACTCCTGTTTGATCTGTTGGTGTTTCTGTTGTTGG
>DQSN01000079.1 GCA_015663245.1 Leucothrix mucor | reverse complement strand
TCTATCTGCTTTCATTCCCCTGAGAGCTTTATTCAGCTTAGCTTCATTCCAAAATTATAAACTGATTACAATAATTAAAATAAACCCCAGTAACCATTTTCTCCTATGTAATAGAAAATAGTTTACCGCTATTAAATAAAAACCCATGAAAATAATTGTCACAAGCCTACTCAATCTATTACTTCTATTGCTTGCTTTTAGTGTGCAAGCGAAGGGAGTAGCTGCGGGTGTTGTTATTTCAAATACGGTTGTTGTAACCGCTGATGGTATTCCTGAGCATGGGCTACGCGCGACCACGGAGTTTACAGTAGCAGAAGTATTGAATATGGATTTGGTTTCTTTGGATAGTCAGGCTGTGCCTACAGTGACGCCTGCTAATGATCGGATACTTAGTTTTCAGCTTACAAATACAGGCAATGGTACAGAAAGCTTTCTATTAACAAGTCATGCAAATATTACGAGTGATAATTTTGATCCAGTTGTTAATTCAATATGGGTAGAAACAAATAATATTTCAGGCTTACAAAATAACTCTACTAATAATGCTGATAGCCAATACTTAGTTAATATTAATGAAATAACCTTGGCGGCTGATGAGTCGGTCATCATCTATGTGCTAAGTAGTATTCCTGAGTCTTTGGGTAGATCAGAAACTGGTAAAATTGTACTTATCGCGACATCGGATACTACGGATATAAGTCAATATACAATTGGTCAAAGTATTGCTGCTGCGGGAGACAATGGCGTTGATCTTGTGTTGCTAAAAGATCAAGGGAAGACAGCAGTAACAGGGACTTATATAACCACATCTTTACGCCTAAACATGAGCAAAAAGATAGTGAAAATAGTTGGTCCATATAATAAAGAACGTGTCATGCCAGGCACTGCCGTTACCTACGAAATATCGGTGAGTGCAACAGGAAGTGGTGTGATTAAAAACTTAGTCGTTACCGATCCTACACCACTACATATGCACTATAAAACAGGTTCATTAAAACTAAATAATATTTCACTTAGTGACCTAAAAGATAGAGATCAAGGTGATTTTGGCAGTAGTAATAAAAATTCTGCCACTTTAGTACTAGGACAGATGAAGCCATCTGATCATTTTGCAATTTTAATAACTTATATTATTGATTAATAAAGAGAATAATAAAATGAAAATCTTAAATATTTTAAAAGCATCAGCTATTATTGGACTTTTAATTGGTAGTTTCGCCTATAGTTACGCTGAAAAACAAGGGCATATAGAAATTAAATCTACCGTACAAATATTAAAAACAGTTATTGAAGATGGCAAGCAGGTACAAAAACTATTTCCTGCCACCAAAGTACTTCCTAATACGGTACTTTTTTATCAAAATACCTTCACAAATATTAGCACTGAACCTGCTGATAAAATTAAGTTGATAAACCCTATTCCTCAGCACACCTTGTATCAAGTAGGTTCTGCTCAAGGTGAAAATAGTGACATTACATTTTCTGTTGACGGCGGTAAGCACTGGGCCAAACCAGAAGCCTTAACCATTTTAAATAAAGAAGGTGATGCAATCCCTGCTAGCGCAAAAGACTATACGCATATTCGCTGGATCTATCTGCAAGACTTAGCACCAGCAGAGCAAAAAAACGTAAGCTTTCAAGCAAAATTATTGTAATCACTCCCCTTTTTTTTAGGTGATTACAGTAGAAAAAAACCACAAACCAAAAAATGAGAATAACCATGAAAATAATTAAAACAAGTACGTTAATTCCCCTTTCTATTAGTGTACTAGCGATTGCTATTGCAAGTGCATCTTGGGCGGCTGGAACAGCAGCGGGTACCTCTATAGCAAATACAGCGACTATTAATTACGAGGTAGGAGGAACTGCCCAAACAAAAATTGAAAGTTCTGGAACTGGAAATAGCACTCCTGGTAATGGCGCTGGTACTGCAACTACGTTCAAAGTGGATAAAAAAATTGATTTAACCGTAACAGCTACCTCAGGAAATGTTGCTACTGTGCCAGGAAAAAATGATCAAGCCATTACCTTTACACTTACTAATGATGGCAACAGCACTGAGGACTTTAGTTTTGCGGTCTCTAAAGCACTTTCAGGTGATAACTTTGATCCTACAAGTTGTGACACCCCTTCAAGTGTCAACCTTGTAGCAGATGGAGAAGCTACCATTACCGTTCTTTGTGATATGCCTGCAAGTGGTGGAGCCATCGTTAATGCAGCAACTTCAAAAATAGGTCTTACAGCAACGGTAGTTGGAGCAGCGGCTGCGGCAGCAGCAACTTCATCTGGAGCTGATGATGCAGCAGTAGTAGAAACTGTTTTGGCAGATAGTGCAGGAGCAGCGGGTGATGGTGATGGAGATGCATCCCATTCTGCTATTAATACTTATACGATACATACTGCGGATTTAACCGTTAAAAAAGTATCGACTGTTACTAAGATGAAGATTAATAACAGCGATGTAGCAGCGAATGCAAAGCGTATCCCTGGTGCCACTATTGAATACACTATTACGGTAGTAAATGCTGCAACAGCAGCCACAGCAACAGGTATTATAATAACAGATGACGTACCTGCGGATCTAACAGTTGTAGGCACCCCTACAATTTCAGGTGGAACAAGTACCAATGCTTCTGCGACAGGAAATGCAGTATCAACTACTCCTTTTGATCTAGCTGCAGGTCAAACAGCAACACTAACCATCATCGCTACTGTTAATTAAAATAATGAAAAACTCGTACGTCTAAAGAAAACTAGTCGTACAGTTTTAGGAATACTGTTTCCCCAATATTTATAAACAATATTCCTAAGACTTATAAAAAATAATAAAAACAATGAACCCTAAAATACATAACTCACATAGCGTTGAGATGAAAGCTTTAACGCGCAGCAAAAACAAACTGGCTCAACTATGCCAGTGCTTTGTGCTGTCTATGATTTTGAGCTTTGTTTTTATTTTATCAACACTACAAATGAGCATGGCTGCAACTTTATCTGGAACAGTCATCAACAGTGTAGCTACTGCCAATTACTCAGTTGATGGCTCACAAGAACTAACAACAGCCAGCGTTTTAATAACAACCGATACTTACACACCTTCTATTATTAGTTTTCATCGCCTTTCAGATGGAGGCGAAGACACGACACTATCATCCTCTGCTTATAACAGCAGTGAAAATGGTGGGAAATTATGGAACCCCATTGATGTCATCACGCGTATTAATGGCGATAAAATTATCTTTCCTGCTCCTGTAAAAATAATAGAAGCAAATCAGTTTATTACTAATGAGCCTATTATCATTCGTGTTCAAGACTTTGACCAAAACCTTGATCCAAAGATTAGGGAAACTATTTTTGTAACCGTTACCATTCCAGAGACTAACGATAAAGAAGTCATCCAGCTAAAAGAAACCTCTCCCAGTTCAGGTATTTTTATTGGCGCAGTACCCACGCACTCGGGAGAAACTGTTAATTTTGATGGAAGATTTAACGTCAAACGTGGCGCAAAGTTGACCGTTAGTTACCATGATCAAGTTGATAGCACTGATATCAGTATG
Source organism: Leucothrix mucor (assembly GCA_015663245.1). Taxonomy (GTDB): domain Bacteria; phylum Pseudomonadota; class Gammaproteobacteria; order Thiotrichales; family Thiotrichaceae; genus JAGLBW01. The sequence goes on along the minus strand of DQSN01000079.1, from coordinate 28,995 downwards.
ACGGCTGCTGTCATTGACCCTGTTGGCACACTCAACCTAAGTAAAACAGCTGATAAAAAATCTGCCTCTATTGGAGATGTGATTAGCTATGAAATCACTTTACGCAACAGTAGTATCGACAAACCCCTTAACGATATAAAAATACAGGACACTTTGCCAATTGGTCTTCGTTATCAAAATGGTACGGCACTTCTAAATGGTGCAGTGTTGCCTGAATCGGCGATCAGAATCCAAGGTCGTAGCCTTACTTTTACATTGGGTAATATGCCTAGTAACGTAGATTCAGGCTGGGTATTACGCTACAAAACAAAAATTGGTATCAATACAGCCATTGCTGATATTACTAACCGCGCGCAAGCTTTTTCCCAAAATGACACCTCTAATATTGCTAAAGCTAGAGTACGTATCGAAGACGTGTTAATGACAAATACCATCATTATTACGGGACGTGTTTATATCGGTTGTGAAAAAGCAGCGCCACGAAAAGCCTTAGCAAACACACGAATTTATACTGAATCAGGACGTAGCGTACTCAGTGACAAAGATGGCTATTGGCATATGGAAGGTCTTAGCCAACAAGCACATGTAATGCAGTTGGATATTGATAGCCTCCCTACTGGCTATCGTGCAATTGATTGTGACCATGATAATGATCGTGCAGGCAGTAAAATTTCAAAATTTGTAAATAGCAAAACACTGTGGCGTGCTGATTTTTATGTTGCGAAGAATAAATTGGCGATTCCATTAGAGAAAAAATCAAACAAAGCACTTAAAAACAGTAGCAACGATCCATTAAAAAAATACAATAAACAATTCGTTAATAATGCAAATATTGGCTTTGAAATCTTGTGGCCACCACATAACTATGTGCCAGCAATAGCCTCAACCAAAATTGCAATCAAGCACCCTCCTAAACAGAAAGTAAAACTGTACCTCAACGACAAGCCGATCAGCATGCTTAATTACGATGGTAGCACCACCAATAAAGCGGGTACTGTAACCATTCGTCGCTGGCGTGGGGTCGATATTAATATTAAGCAGCGCGACAATATTTTGACGGCTATTTTACTCAATAAGAGCGGCAAAGAAATAGCGCGTAAAACGCATACTATCCACTTCTCGGGAACACCCTCTAATATTGAGTATTTAGAAAAAGAATCATTGCTGATTGCGGACGGGAAAAACTCACCCATTATTACGCTACGTATAAAAGATGAAGACGGCTTTCCGATGCGTGCGAATACACATGGCTACTTTAGTATTAAAGCTGGGGATTACAATATTGCACAGCAAAGTAATACTGACACAGTTGATGATGAGTCCAGCACAAAGGGCAACTACAAGTATTACATTAAGGAGGGTGGTATTGCTCATATCAAACTTACTCCTACTACACGCTCAGGACAGATTAGTATTGATTTTAATTTGGCTAATAAAACACAAAATATTAACGCATGGTTAAAGCCTAAACTACGCAACTGGATTCTGGTTGGTATTGCAGAAGGTACACTCGCCCATAAAAAGTTGAGTGGCAATCTGCAAACACTTATCGATAAAAATCAGGCTGAAAACTACAAGCATGGGCGACTCGCTTTATTTGCTAAAGGTAGAATTAAGGGGGATTACCTCTTAACGCTCGCCTACGATAGTGCAAAACAACGTCATAAAAATACTGAAAATGGCGCACAGCTTGAAGGCAATATTGACCCCGATACGTGGTATACCGTGTATGCAGACAAATCTAATAGCCAATATGAAACCAGTAGTTCGCACAAACTTTATCTAAAACTAGAAAAAAACCAATTTTATGCACTATTTGGGGATTACCGCACAGGTTTAACGGTCACTGAATTATCACGTTACGAGCGTATTTTAGATGGATTACACAGTGAGTATCATGGTGATAAATTTAGCTATAACCTCTTTGCCAGTTATACCGAAAAGCGTCACCAACGTGATGAAATCATCGGTGATGGTACATCAGGGCTGTATCATTTAAGCCGTCCTATTGTGCAAAATAGTGAAGTAATCCGCCTTGAGGCACGTGACCAGCTTAACTCTGGGAAAATTGTTTCCTCACAAACGATGGTGCGCCATAAAGATTACGATATTGATTACGACAGCCGCACCCTATTCTTCAAATTTCCTATTGCTGGGCGCGATAAAAATCTAAACACCAATATTATTGTGGTCGATTATGAAAGCGATGACAATAATGAGAAAAATTTAGTGGCAGGTGGGCGTGTAGCGGCTAAGTTTAATGATAACAAGCTCGAAACAGGCCTAAGTATTATCCAAGAAGGTAATAGTGATGACTCCACAGGTCGACTTGTGGGGTTAGACCTTACTTATAAGCCTAGCAAAAATACAGAAATACATGCAGAAGTAGCGCAAACACAAACGACAAGCGATAACAAAAAATCTCAAGGGCGTGCGTGGTTGGCTGAAATAAAGAAAAGCACTGAAAAGACAGAATCAACTGCTTATATACGCAAACAAGAAGCTAACTTTGGCTTAGGGCAACAGAAAACCAGTGAAAAAGGAACACAAAAGCTAGGACTAAGTAGTCGCTATACAATCAATGCAAATACTAAAATTAAAGGTGATATTTCACAACAAACAAACCTACAAAATGATGATATTACACAGCGTCTTTCAATCGAAGCTGAAAAACAGTTTGAGAACTCCAACCTCTCTATTGGAGTGCGCCAATCTAAAAATACCACAGTAAGCGATAGTTCTGGCAGTACCGCACTGCTATTGGGTGGCAGCATTTCTACAAAGGACAGAAAAGCCACTTTACATGGCAATATTGAGAGGCAAATAGCAGGCAGAAACCACACAAGCAATGATCCTGATAAAGCAATTGTTGGGCTAGATGTTGCTCTTAGCGATAGAGTTAATCTCTTTGCAGAGCACGAAGTTTCTGATGATGACGACTCCATCACACAAAGTACTCGCGTGGGTATCAGCAGCTCATTATGGCAAGGCGCAAAACTAAAAACATCGCTAAGCAGAGAAAATAAAGTTGATCGATCAGATACCTATGCGCTGGTTGGGCTATCACAGCATGCAAAGTTAAGCGATCATTTACTCATTGATTTTAGCCTTGATCAAGCTACCACCATTGACTCAATCATCAAGCAGACAACATCGGCAGACGATGCTTTAAAAGAACATGGTAGCAACCGTGATGATTATATTGCCACTAGCCTAGCGTATAAATGGAAAAATAATAGCTGGAGTAGCTCGGGACGCTTTGAACACCGTGATGGTGATCTTGAAGATAAAATTAATGTACAGCTAGAACTAAATCACCAAATAGCGGAAGGCAAACACCTGAGCGCCAAAATTAGAAGTTTACGCTCCAGCAAGCATAATAATGAGCAACATCAACAATCAACTATCAGTTTAGGCGCAGCATGGCAGCCTTTCGATGCTAGTTATAGCGTACTTGAACGTCTCGATTATATTGATGAGACAGATAAAAATGGCTCCGAGCATACGCAAACTAGAAAGCTCATCAACAATATTCACATTAACAAGCAAATTAATGATGACTTTGAAGTAGGACTACACCACGGTATACAACACATCATGTCGTCTAATGATGCAGAGCAACAAGAAGACAGTACTGTGGATGTGGGACTTATCGAAGCAAAATACAAACTTAGCAAAATGTGGGCGGTTGGCGCACATGCAGGCTATTCGCGTGACTGGGAGAATGACAATATTGAAAAGGTAGCAGGTGTCTCTGTGAGTGCTTCCCCTGCTAAAAATACCAAGATCAGTCTTGGGTATAACTTTGAAGGCTTTACTGATAATGAGTTTGATACCAGTAGCTATACCGCTGAAGGCTTTTTTACACAGATTCTCTATAAGTTCGATCAAGAAACGCTCAAATTAAAGACTTATGATAATGACTCAACAATAAAAACAGAAATAATGGAGGACAGCAAACCATGAAAAAGTTTACAAAACTACTCACCTTGCTACTCCTTTCATTAGGCAGTTTCTTTGGCTACTCTTGGTACGATCCAAACACACCTAATATTGCACCAAATTGGCATTACCGTGTACCTATTACTATACCTGCTAATACTGCCGTCAATAGCACCATAAAATTTGATGTTAATTTTAATGTGCTAATGACACAACTAGGCGTCACAGGAACATTTGATAATAACTCTCCCCGTATCGTGCGCCCAAATGAGTCTCTATCACTGCAACAAGAATTTTCTGACCGAATTTATAACGGCGTGATTGATGCAGCATCCAACGGGCAAGGTGAAATAAAATTTATTTTTGAAGATGCAGGCGCAACAACTTACTACCTTTATTTTGATACGATTGAAAATGGGGCAAAAGGAGCAAACAGCCAAGCAACCATTAATGGAAACTTTGAGCACTCTAGTGGTTCAGTACCCAGCAATTGGACCATTAGTAATGTCAACGCCAATGGCGCGGAAAACAATGAAGTGTATGACACCAGCTATGGAGATACATATAGCGGTACAATCAGATGCAGTGAGCAAGCAATTAATAATGCAGATACCTCCCCCAATAATACCAATACTCCTGCTTCAACAACAGGGCGTAAATGGCACTTATTAGGTTATCGAAATAAATGTGAGGATGGCGCGGGAGGCACAAGAGAAAGTATTCGCCTCAGTAAGTCCATCACTATTCCTGCCACAAACACGGGTCGTTTAGATTTTTTCTTTCAACTACAAGCCTATGACAATGCTAGTTATGATTTCTTTCAGCTAGCAATAAACAATACACCCGTAAACCATACCCAATTAAATATTGCCAATACAGGAAATGCTCTCAGCATCACAACAGCAGGTATTGGACGCCGCAAGCAATATTCCTCTGAATTAGTTGATACTGGCTGGCAGCGAGGATCACTTGATCTAGCCCCCTATGCTAATCAAACAATTAATATAAGCTTTCGGACAAACTTTTTTTCCGATAACTCTTATCGCAGCTGGGTAAAAATAGATGATATTGAGTGGAGTATTATAAGTGCAAGCCTTGGCACACCCGAAATGCAGTTGCCAGAAATATCCATGAAAAAAACCAGTCAAACCATATCAGACCCTGTGAATGGAACAGCATCACCTAAAGCAATACCAGGGGCGATTATTGAATACACCATCACCCTCTCAAATCATGGTTACAGTGCAACAGACAATAACTCAATCAGCATTATTGATGTGATTCCTAGCACAACCGCTCTCTATGTGAATGATATAAACGCAGGAGGTGGTCCTGTAAACTTTAGCGATGGCGCTATCGCTAGTGGCTTGGCATACAATTTTATTAATTTAAGCAGTAATACAGATAGCGTAAGCTTTTCCAATGATGGTGGCACAAGCTATAACTATACCCCCATTGCCGATGCAGATGGTGTAGACAGTAATGTAACGCATATTAAAATCATCCCAACAGGGCAACTTTCTGCCAATACAGCGGCGGGTACACCCTCTTGCCAAATTCAGTTTCGGGTGCAGGTTTTATAAAATATATTGATATATCTACATAAACACATTCACTGTAGATAATATCAAATTGTCAAATCATACCGCTGAGTGAGTATCAACATCGCCTCAGCATTACCTTTAGCATCGTCAACAGGGTGATGTGTGTGCTTGGTTTTACGCAGGTGTTTAAAGTTTTTATGTAAATTACCGCATAAGCCTTTATACAAAGAACCTAGGTTGGTAGAGCTGTATCCAAAGGGGTTACCTCCTGTAAAGTGATGGAAGTACCAATTGATAAATTGCCAATCAAAACCATTGTTATCCGATATAAACATAGGGCGGCTATTGCCACACTCTTGCTTTATCCACCCTGCAAAGTCAGTCATTACCTTGAATGGGTCATCAAAACTCAAGGTCTCTTCACGGCTATGCATACTCACTGCCAAAGCTTGAGGAACCCATTGCTCCGAGATCGGTTTTAATTGTCCATAGAAGCTACGTGTAAGCGATGACTCAACAATAACTGCACCAAAACTCACCATCGAATAATCACTGGGAATGGGACCATCTGCTTCTATATCGACCATAATATATGTCATTTTTCTTAAATCCTTTTTTACTTGTTACGCCCTATTGCCTGTGCAACACTCCCTGCCCTTTTCAAATAAAAGCCAACGACGTGAACGAACAAACTATCTTCATCTTTCTTTTTGCCATCGCGATTGGCGCCTATACTCAGACGGTAACAGGCTTCGCTATGGGGCTGATTATTATGGGTATCACTGCCTCATTGCAGTTGATGCCTATTTCTTTTATTGCAGCAGTAATTAGCCTAACAGGGTTTACCAATGTGGTGCTCGCGGTGTACAAAAGCCATCATCATATAAATTGGCAACTTATACGCATTATTATGGTTGGGTTTATCCCCGCACTATTTGCTGGTCTTGCGTTGCTGTATTTCTTAGATAAAACATCCACCCAGTTATTGCAACTTATACTTGGCATCGTGATTATGCTTGGCGGTATTTTGTTAATGCTAAAGCCTCATCCTACAAAACAGCTTTCACCGTCATATATCACACTATTAGCGGGTGCATCATCAGGCGTTATGGGTGGCTTATTTAGCACTAGCGCCCCACCGCTAATTTATTATCTCTACAAGCAACCGTTGACGATTAAAGCTATCAAAAACACGCTGTTGATGACTTTTATGATTGGCTCCATCACACGTATTGGAGTTATTGGCACGCAAGGTTATATCACTACAGAGATTTTATTATTTGCGCTGTATAGTTTGCCTGTGGTGTTTTTATTTACTTGGTTAGGTAAAAAATACCCACCACCACTTAGTGATATTAATATGCGCCGCACTGCTTTTGCGTTGTTGATTATATTGGGCGTTTCGACTACGTGGACAGCAATAATTTAGTGTGAAGTATTACATTCCCCAAGCTCTTAAGGAAAATATTCAGCCTAGAAAGTATCTTTAACTAAGTGGGAAGTGTAATAGTAGGATTTAATGTTTTGAACTTAGGTTTTTGAATTTAATGCTGCGCTGAGTAATTTAGCCGTCACATCAACCACAGGAATTACTCTGTCATATTGCATACGCTTAGGGCCTATCACGCCTAAGACACCAATCTGGTTATCACCTAATTGATAGGGTGCAGTTACCACGCTGCAATCATCAAACACGGTGTAGCCAGACTCTTTACCAATAAATATTTGCACGCCATCAGCTTGTAGAGACTTATCCAGCAAACTTAATACGTCACGTTTTTGATTAAAAGCGGAGAATAATTGCCGCAGCTTGTGCATATCACCTAAATCATCGTATTCCATTAAGTTAGTTTTTCCTGCAATGACGCAGTTATCATCAACGCTATTATTGTCTGCTAAATCTAAAGCCTTTTCGCCTAGCTCAATGGCAGAAACCATCATTTTATTCATGTGCTCATGCACTTGTTTCATATCATTTAGCAAAATACGACGCGCTTGATGAATATCTTTGCCAACTAATACTTCATTGAGATAGTTGCTTGATTGCTGCAACTCGGAGCTGGTGAAATCACTTTCGACTTGGATGATGCGGTTTTGCACATCATTATTTGCCATCACCATCACGACTAATACTTGCGTGGCTGAGAGTTGCAAAAATTCGATATGTCTAATCGCTTGCGCCTCGGTTCGAGGTACGCTGATGATACCCGCAAGCTGAGTAATACCAGAAAGAACTCCCGATGCAGACTGGATTAAGCCATTTACAGATTGCTGAGCACTATTAAGCGTCGCTTGTAGTGCGGTTAACACTTGCTCATCGAGTGGGTTAACATTCACCATCGTATCAACAAATAAACGATAACCACGCGAGGTCGGGACACGCCCAGCGGAAGTGTGTGGAGAGTGGATATAACCTTTTTTCTCTAACGATGCCATCACATTGCGGATGGTTGCCGAGCTGAGTTTCAAACCGCTACGGCGGGCTAATGCGGTGGATGCCACTGGTTGACCACCTTCAATATAGCCTTCCACTAGCACTTTTAACAAATGCTTAGCGCGATCATTCAAGTCGTGTTGGTGGTTGGGCATAAAGTGTATGTTCCTGATATGATATTACAGTATTTACGGTTCATAATTGCAATCGAGCCTCTTCCTGTCAAGACTGAGATAATGACACAATCACTATGACTACTTTTTCTGCTATTGGTTTATTTTCTAAAGATAATGATGATCGTATCAGTCTTGCATTAAAAACACTGCATGACTTTTTTGAGCAGCATAATTTTCCTGTTTTTGTGGACAAAACATCTGCTAAATTTTTAGACTTAAAAGCTCTTGATGATAAAGAGATTATCGCCAATATCAATATTGCTATTGTGGTTGGAGGTGATGGTACTTTATTAAAAATAGGTCGTTTTTTAAGTGAGTATGATATTCCTATTATTGGTATAAATTTAGGACGATTAGGCTTTTTAGTGGATATATCCCCTGATCAAATCACCGCGCAATTACATGATATTTTTAGTGGTAAATACATCGCAGAGTCTCGTTCTCTTTTATATGCTTGTGCCTATCGAGGCGATACTTTATTAGGTGAAGGTAGCGCCCTCAATGATGTAGTGGTACATGTGCGTAATGATATTCGCATGATCGAATTCAATACACATATTGATGGTAAGTTTGTTAATCGTCAGCGTGCTGACGGTATTGTTATCGCCACGCCAACAGGCTCTACTGCCTACTCTTTATCAGGCGGCGGACCTATTCTACACCCTGGTCTTGAGGCGGTGGTGCTTGTTCCTATTTGTCCGCACACGCTGAGTAATCGTCCAATTGTGGTAAGTAATAAAGGGATTATTGAAATTGATTTATGCGCAAGCCGCGAGGTGAATTCTCGCTTATCCTTTGATGGACAAGCCAATATTGAGCTACGTGCGGGTGATAAAGTTGTGATTCGACAAACTAAACATAACCTTGTGCTTATTCATCCTGAAGGCTATGACTATTATGCAATTTTAAGGAATAAACTAGGTTGGAGTGTCGCGCCGTAGTTTCTTTGATCACGTTCACTCAGGAGGTTTTTTCTTACAAATAGCGGAGTCATCGGGTGCTTCGACGCTTATCACGATTGCTTCTACAAAGTCATTAAGCTCATCCACAGTAATCACATCTAACATACGGTTCATAATTAATGGATCAACCTTAGCAATGGTTTGCTTACCATTTTTCAGCTGAATATAAACGCCTGCTGTGTCTGTATCATCTTCAGACATCGCTTTTGCATTACTTAATTGCGAATCTTCAGCACTTAATTCATCATAAAAATCATCTAAGGCGTCCCATAAGTCATCAGTAATATCATCCGAGGTTTTTAAAACTACTGCATTTTGTATTTTTTCTCTTTCCTGCGTCCACTCCAGTTTATTTTGATTTAAAAAATCAATAAACTTATCAGCAACCAACTGATTAAAGAAAAGATAGTCCAACATAAAACACACCCCATGCGACAACAGTCATCACGTAAAAACATAAAACAACAAAAGGAGCGTTGATTTAGTTAAATCAACGCTCCTTTCTATAATCATAACGTAATTAAATAGTATCTGCGAGAAGTGAGGAATTTCACCCTCAATAAATTACAATCATCTAACTTGCAAATTTTTCCTCATCGACATCGACTAAATGTAACGCTTCATTTTGAATACGCCTATAAATCTCTTCACGATGAACAGCTACACTTTTTGGCGCATCAATACCTATTCGTACTTGATTCCCCTTTACTCCAAGAACCGTTACGCTGATATCGTCCCCTATCATAAGAGTTTCTCCAACTCTACGCGTCAAAATTAACATCCCTAAGTCTCCACTTTAATTGATATAACCGCCAGCCCTTTGCGGTACTTTCTTCATTTATATGCTTATGAATAAATATTAAGTATTTCAATGAAGAATGTTTACTAACTTCCTGTTAGTTTTCACAGCATGGCTAATTGATGACCATCTAATCTTGACAGACCAAAACTTAACCAAAGCTTAACGAAACCTTAATTTATTTAATATACCTATAAGGGCATATTAAATATCTATATAGATAGATACCTCTTATTTAACAGATAAGCGGCTCAATTATTACCGAAGGAAACCTAACTGGAGCTGAATTTATAGTCATTTTAATAAAAAACAATGGCATAAGAAGACGAATTAATAGTTGAAATATCAGATACAAACCATTAAATCTGCTACTAATATAAAATAACAAACTTACAAGGCTGTTAAGTATTCGTGGAACTCATAAAAGACAATTTTTGTGTTAAGTTGATAGACGTTTTCTGCACTTATGCTTTAACATATATTAATCGAAATACCCTAAAGAGAGTGACGGACACCTATGAATCACGTACATAAAATACGCGAAGAAGTACTTATTATTACTATTTTTATTGCATCTATTTGGCTGGTTTTTTTATTGGATACATTTTTACCTTTGGAAAAATTTGGGCTTATCCCACGCGATGGAAGTGGTCTCTTTGGAATTATTGCAATGACCTTTCTACATGGAAATTTTCAGCACCTTATGAGCAACACTGTACCGCTTATTGTCCTTTTGCTGCTACTCTCAGGCTCACAAGCTGATAGTCGAAAAATTGTTGCGTCTATTATTATCCTTGGTGGCTTGTTGTTATGGGTTTTTGGTAGAAGTAATTCTATTCATATTGGCGCGAGCTTACTTGTATTTGGCTTAGCTAGTTTTCTTATGGTCGCGGGGATTTTGGAAAGACGTACTATTCCTATGATAATTAGTATTGTTGTTGCAGTCGTTTATGGCTCGACATTGCTAAGTGGTCTATTGCCTTGGCAGCAAGGCGTTTCATGGGAAGGTCACCTTATGGGTGGCATTGCAGGAGCAATGACAGCGTGGCTGTTACTTAAATTTCGCGCAAATCATCGTTAGATCATTATTGCGTCCCACTATCCATTCTCTCCAGAACGATTATCTGCAATCAGCAGGGCTTCTGGTACAGCTACTTTGATTGCAGCGGCAATCTCTAAGCACATGCCCTCAACAGGACGTAGCGATACCCACAGAACATTGAGCTTCATATTAAGATCAGCAAAAACCACAATTCCGTCATAGCGCTGCAAAACCTCAATAACAGCATCCAATATGCCACGACGATACGATGAACTACGTTTTTTTAACCGTGGAATAATCATCATAAAATCACTTAAGTAAGTACCATCACTATCTCGCGTAGGAACACGCTGCCATAAGGGTGTATTAGGGCAACACTCTAAAGTATTAATTAGTTCAGATGGTCGTTCTTCTACCAGCTCATCACTCATATCGAAACCTCCTATTAGAAATCTAGCACATCACAAATAGTTCAAAGTATCTACATCAGTGTAGAGCAAGGCAGGCTTTCTTACAAAAATTTTAAGTACATCCCATTTATACGTTTTATCCTGCAATAGTTTGTCACAGGGCTTATAATAGACGAGTGAAAATAATAAATTACAAACTTGGACTCATATCAGGACTTAGCTTGCTGGCTTTACAGGCACAAGCAGAAAGCCAATTCCCTTTGTGCGCCATCCCTACAATTTTTGATGTTAATACGATAACAAATAATCCTGTTAAAGGTGCGGTATACCTAGAGGCAGGCTCAGGGCTGATTAACCGTAGTAGCGTTTCTAGTTTAGTCGGCAATGTAATTATTCAGCAAAATGATCTGACCATTAATGCTGAAAATGCTAGTTTTGGCGGTGCAAATAACACCGTTATCGCTGACGGCAAGGTGATTTTATCCAATAAAAATATCCAATTAAATAGCGATTCGATTAATTATCAAACTGACTCTCAAAGTGGTCAATTAAAAAATGTACGCTACCAACTTAAAAAATCTACAAGCAATGGGCGTAGCCGCAATGTTATTCAAAAAAATGCCACTCAACTTGAGTTGCAAGATGCTACTTATACAAGCTGTCCAACCTCGCTAAATAGTTGGCATATTGCGGCGGCTAATATCAAACTAGATCAAGACAAACAGGTCGGTAGCGCCAAAGATGTGACATTAAAAATTGGTGACACTCCTATTTTTTATTTTCCATGGTTAAGTTTTTCACTTAACAATCAAAGAAAGTCAGGTTTCCTCACTCCAACGATAGGTTTATCCGAACAATCGGGTACTACCCTATCGATACCTTACTATCTAAATTTATCACCTAGTTATGATGCGACTATAACCCCTTCATATCTCAGTAAACGCGGTCTAAAGCTTGAGAATGAATTTCGCTATCTAACTAAAAAGCATCAAGGTATTTGGGAGTATGAAATACTCCCTCGCGACAGAGCCTCCAATGACAAGCAGCGCGATTATTTTAAGATCAAACACAGCTCAAAAATTTCTGATTCTGTGCGATTTAATGTCCAGACCGAGGGGGTTTCTGATAAAGAATATTTTGATGATTTTGGAAAGTCACTATCAGGCACCAGCACTTCCGCTTTAGAGCGTCGCATCGAGATCATCAAAGTGGGAAGAAACTGGCGTTTAAGTGCAGCCTCCCTTGACTATCAAACATTAGATTCAACAAATTCATCTTATTCAAAATTACCTGAATTGAAATTTAACTACACCCCTAAAATACTACCCAATAATATCACTCTATCACTAGATACTGAGTTGAGTAACTTTGATAAAAATGATGGACCAACGGGCGTGAGATTTGATGTCAATATTGATGCCAGTAAGAAGTTCGGTAATGATGCGTGGTATTTCAAACCTTCTGTAGGACTGCGACATACCTATTACAATTTAAAAAACAACCCAGCAGGTAATCGGCACAGTCGTACCTTGCCCACCTTAAGCCTAGATGCAGGGTTGTTTTTTGATAGAACCCTAGCGGGTGGTAAACTGACACAGACGCTAGAGCCACGCCTATTCTATACCTACACGCCATTTCGAGATCAGAGCGATATTCCTGTCTTTGATACCGCTAGGACAGATTTTTCTACCAGCACCCAGCTTTTTTCTAAGAACCGCTATACAGGTAAAGATCGCATTGGTGATAGTAATCAATTAACCGTTGCGGTAACGTCCCGCATACAAAATCGTGAAACAGGAAAGGAACTATTACAGCTTAGCGCAGGTCAGATTTTTCACTTTGATGATAGAAAAGTTACCTTACCTGGCGAGACAGTACAAACCAATGCGCAATCTGAGTTTGCATTTGAGCTTAGTGGCAAAGTTAATGACAATGTAAGGCTTTCTACCGCATCTTTTTGGGATCCTAAAACACAAAAATGGACAGCAACAGAAACTCGTCTAAACTATAAAGATGATAAAAACAGAATTGCTAATGTGTCGTACAGAAGTTTAAATGATGAACTTAAACAAACCAGCGCATCATTTGCTATTCCTGTGAGTAAAGAGTTATCAATCATCGGACGTGTTGATCACGACTTGAAGAATGATCGAAATTTGGAGACACTAGCAGGTATCGAATATCAAAACTGTTGCATGAAAGCACGACTTGTAGGTAGAAAATATCTAACCTCAGATAACCACAACTATGATGATGCTATTTTTCTTCAATTTGAGTTAAAAGGATTAGGCAATCTAGGACATAAAGCAAATAATGTACTAGAAGATAAAATATATGGATATGAATAACAAAAAAATGGAAGTGACGACATTGGCTTATAGAAAAGTACATTCTCTATTTAAAACACCCACTTTACTATTAGCTTCTTTATTATTAACAAGCCAGTTAGCAAGCGCAGCAGAACAGCAATTAGACCGTATTGCCGCAGTTGTTAACAATGATATAGTCATGTTAAGTAGCGTACTTGCACGCGCCAAATTAATGAAGGCAGCCTCCCCTGCTGCTGAAGATAAAAAACTCGTCACGCAAGCGCTGGAGCAATTAGTATTACTAAAAGTACAAACTCAATATGGCAAAGAGCTTGGAATTATAGTTGATGATGTGATGCTAAATCGCACCATCGAAGGCATAGCTAAACAGAATAAACTTTCCCTTGCTGATTTTCGTATCGCGCTCCAACGCCAAGGTGTTAAATACACTGATTTTCGTGAAGATATTCGTTCCCGCTTAGTGATTGATGCACTAAAACAACGTCAATCAGGACAACGATCAAATATATCTGAGCAAGAAGTAAGTGACCTTATTTTCTCTCAAGCCGCTATTATCAACCAAGGCGCTCAATATCATCTGCAAGAATTATTCATTCCCGCAGCAAATGGCATTCCTTTGGCTCAATTTACAGCGGCACGACATAAAGCAGAGAAGCTACGAAAACAGTTGTTAGGGCAGCAGACATTTGCGAGTAATGGAGTAGCAGGCAATGACCTTGGCTGGAAAACAAATCAAGAACTGCCTGCATCCTACTCTCGTGCTTTGAGCATAATGGGCGTTGACGAAATATCCCCTGTCGTACATGACAGTAAAGGCTTTCACATTTTAAAATTAATGGCCAAGCGTGGTGGCTCACAACAACTAGAACAACAAGCACATTCGCGCCATATACTTATTCGCGACACAAGCAGCCAAGGGCGACAAAAAGCCATTAAAATCCGCAACAAATTACTCGCTGGCGGTGACTTTTCAACACTCGCCAAAACCAACTCGGCAGATACAGGTAGTGCTGTAAACGGTGGTGATTTAGGCTGGGCAAAGCCTGCAACTTATGTTCCTAGCTTTGCTGCTATCGTAAAAAACGCACCTTTAAAATCTATCAGCCAACCAGTCAAAAGCAAATTTGGCTGGCATATTATTCAAGTATTAGAACGCAAAAGTATTGATGCGAATAGAGCATCAACACGCGCATCTGCAAAATCAATATTGGCTAAGAAGAAAACCAAAGGTGGCTACGACACATGGCTACAAGGCATACGCGACGATGCTTTTATTGAATACCGCTTGAAGCTATAAACCAACTAATATGGCTATTTTATAACTATATACCGCTGTATTATATGAGGGTGAATAAAGAGTATAAAGAGCGCAAGAATTTATCTTGCGCTCTTTATATAAACTCTTGCGAGTTAGGAGATATTGCAGAGTAGATTACTACTGTTTGATTTCTTTTAAGATACTTTTTCCTTCATCAAACTGCTTCTCGAAATCATCGTCAAAAGCATTATCTATCTCTAATAATATTTTTTCATATTTAGCAAACAAACCCACCTCCTCCAATTCTTTTATCAGAGAATCAATAACTCCCTCATATTCATCTACCGCCATATCACGTAAGGCATTGACTTCTATTCTATATTTTTCTTCAATTGTAATCATAGAGAAATAATATAAGTTAAAAGAAGTATAGAAAACCACTAAAAATTATAAATGCATAAGTAGCATATTCCTCAGGCTTATTTATTTTGGCTCCCCTTATTTTCAGTCGAGGCTTTTAAGGCCATATCCCTCGTAACAAAGTGGCATCTGCCACCCGTTTAATTGCAATAATTAATGCAATAGTCCGAAAGCTAGGAACGCACTCTTGCGGCATCGTCTTTTTGTCTTCCGCATAAGGAAAATCACCGACAACATAACCTTGCCAAAGATCGAATACGGCATCAACTGCACTAAACATTCTATTTTCTAGCTTATGGTTAACCGTCTCAAGATCCCACTGTTCATTGGCATGGTTTTGCACCCATTCGTAGTAGCTCACTGTGACACCACCCGCATTGGCTAAAATATCGGGAATAACATAAATCTCTCTTTGGTGTAAAATTTCATCGGCTGCAGGTGTGGTCGGGTTGTTGGCAGCCTCAACAATCAGTTTGGCTTTAATATTAGCTGCATTACTTTCATTAATCTGCATGGCAATAGCCGCGGGAATTAAAATATCACAGTCAACTTCTAGTAGCTCTTCGTTGCTTAATGGCAGCGTGTTAGGCATACCAACTACAGAGCCATGCTCCTTTTTAAACTGGCGATGTGTTAGAGCGGCTATTCCTAATTACTATTTGTTTTATCATTTGAAGGCGTAGTAGCATCTATTCATAATTAAGAAAATTGTACCGCCATCTATACCGCCTAAATGGCGGGAAGTAAACGGACAACATAGGACTCTATGAAATAGACAAGCATAAGAAAGCCTGCTAGAAAGCAGGCTACTGGACGTTATTGGATAATAACGGTTTGAATATTGGTGCCGATGGTCGGAGTCGAACCGACACTGCTTGCGCAACACGCCCCTCAAGCGTGCGTGTCTACCAATTTCACCACATCGGCAATTTTTAAACTTTACTTAGGCACGTCTTCTGGAGTGCCATCTTTATTTTCAGAAGATCTAGCTTCTACTTCTGTCTTTTCTGGACTTCCTACGCTTGTTGGAACGTCTGAAGGTGTTGGCGGCTTTTTAGCCTCAGCTTCTGGAGCAGATTTAACTTCTCCAGCAACTTCTGCTTGAGGAACCACCGATTGTTCATCAGAAAATGCATCACCTCGATGTGATACTAACCATGCTAATGCTAGAGAGTTAGCAAAGAATACCGCAGCTAAAACTCCTGTAGCACGTGTTAAGAAGTTACCTGAACCACGCGATCCAAATACTGTACCTGATGCTCCACCACCGAAAGCTGCGCCCGCATCAGCGCCTTTACCATGTTGCATCAATACAAGACCGATAATGGATAAAGCGACAATTATTTGAATAATAAGTAAAACATTGTAAATCATAATAGTTATAGTTTTTCTAAGTGTTTAAATATTAAGACCTTGTATTAACCTGCTTTACAAATTGCTAAAAAGTCTTCTGCTTTTAATGAAGCTCCACCGATTAAACCACCATCGATATCTGCCATTGAGAGTAGCTCATCTGCATTACCTGCATTCATACTACCACCATATAAAATTTGTACTTTTTCAGCAATATCTGCATTCATTGCTGCTATTTTTCCACGAATGAAATTATGTACTTCCTGTGCTTGCTCTGGAGAGGCTGTAACACCCGTACCAATTGCCCATACTGGCTCATAAGCGATTACTGCATCGCTTAATGACTCAACACCTTCAAGCTCTAATACCGCATCTAATTGACGTGCTACTACGTCTTCGGTAATGCCACCTTCTCTTTCTTCAAGTGACTCACCCAAACATAAGATAGGCTTCATACCAGCTTTTCTTACTGCTGCATATTTGTTTGCTGTATCTGCATCTTGCTCGCCATAAAGGCTGCGACGCTCTGAGTGACCAACGATAACGTACTGTGTACCAAAATCGTTTAACATCGATGCCGAAATTTCGCCTGTAAAAGCACCAGCATCATGTTCTGAGATATTTTCTGCGCCAAAGCTAACATCAGAATCAGCTAGTTGTTCTGCTACCATAGGGATATAGATATAAGGAGCACAAACGACAACTGCCGCATTTTTAACATCTGACATACCAGCAGTAATACCGCTTAATAATGATTGAATGCTCTCTTTCGAGCCATTCATTTTCCAGTTTCCAGCAACGAGTGTCTGACGCATATAAATTACCCCTAATCTATTGTTATAGAAGACAAACTAAATCAAGCGATGTTGACTTGTTAGTTCTTCTTGAAAAGCCGTTTAAATCAATCGCGGAAGATTAGCGTTTGTAAGCGTATAAAGCAAATGTTTTCCGCAGCTAACAGTGATTTAGCCATAGGATGACCTTTGCCAATGACTTTTAATAGCTTTGTTAGCAGAAATCTGACAAATTCCACTTCTTAAATAATTAACGGTAGCAATTCAACATTGTAATAGTATGGAAAATAGCAACGAAAAAACAGCCAGTAACTATTGGGGATTGTGGGGGACAATAGGTTTTAGCTTATTGATACTTACAAGTTTTATCATAGTGCAAACCATTGTCTTCTTTATTTATGCACAGAGTAAACTTGCTGAACACTCTAATGTAAATGAAGAGGTTTTTCTAAACTCACTATTAAGCAATGGTGATGCAATTAGTATCGCAGAAATTTTTGCGGCTGCTTTTGGTATCGCTATAACCTTTTTCTTTATTTATCTACACAAGCGGCAAAGTATCGAAGATTACTTGTTACTACATGCCATCACCGTGAGAACAACATTAATTTATTTAGCTTTGATGGCTATTGCGATGATATTGATGGCGATTGTTGCAACCATCAGCAATCACCCAACCCCGCAAGTGATGCTGGATATTTATCACAGTGCAAAGCATCCCGCCCTACTTTGGTTTGCACTTATTGTTGCGGCTCCCTTTTTTGAAGAAATTTTATTTCGTGGCTTTTTATTTGAAGGCTTACGACACTCATCTGTTGGTTTAATCCCAACCGCAATAATTACATCTGCATTATGGGCTAGCATCCATCTACAGTATGGTCTATATGAAATAGTAATAATCTTTTTTATTGGTCTATTATTATCGTATGCAAAAGTAAAATCGCAGTCTCTTTATGTACCTATCGCAATGCATCTTTTAATGAATTTAGTTGCAACACTGGAAATCGCACTAAATTTAAGCTAAAACTAACTGACTAAAAAATAACAACAGAGAATAACTAAAAAATGAATTATACATTACTCACCTCCACAAACCCTTCAACAATTGACTCTGACTGTATAGCTGTCTCTATTTTTGAAGACAATAAGCTTTCAAGCGCAGCAAGCCAAATTGATGATGCGGCGAATGGAGTCATTAGTAAGTTTCTAAGTATTGCTGATTTCTCAGGTGAGAGTGGTCAATCTCATATGCTGTATCCAAAATCAGGCATGAAGTGTTCACGAATTTTACTGATAGGTTCAGGTAAAGAAAATAAGTTTAATCAAGAAACGGTCTGCACAACCATAAAAACAGCCAGCCAAGAAATTGCCAAAACATCCGCTGAGACCGTCACACTTTATCTACTTGATACTTTATCTGAACGTATTATTTGTGAGCATGCAATGCGCCAAAGTATTCTGACTTATGCAGACTCTTTATATGAGTTTAACAAATATAAAAGTGATGCTAAAAACGACTCTAAGCTAAAAGAAGTTTGTATGGCATTTACCACCGAGCCTCCCTGTGATGTTGCAAGTATGCTTGCACAAGGTAAAGGTATCGCAAAAGGTATGCACTTATCACGTGACTTAGCCAATCAACCAGGCAATGTTTGTACGCCGACCTTTATCGCCGAGACTGCACAATCATTAGGTCGACAATATGAAACAGTCAGCGTTAATGTGCTTGAAGAAAGTGATATGGAAGAGCTTGGCATGGGATCTTTTCTCTCTGTTAGCAAAGGCAGTGATGAAGCAGGAAAAATGGTTATCCTCCAGTACAAAGGCACAGATGAGTCCACACGCCCCATCGCTCTTGTGGGCAAAGGCGTCACTTTCGACACAGGCGGAATTTCACTCAAGCCTGGTGCTAGTATGGATGAAATGAAGTTTGATATGTGTGGTGCAGCCAGCGTCATGGGAACAGTTAATGCCTGTGCTGAAATGAAGCTACCTATCAATATAGTTGCCGTTTTAGCGGCTGCTGAAAACATGCCCAGCGGCAGAGCCACTAAACCAGGTGATATTGTTACTTCGATGTCTGGCAAAACTATTGAAGTCCTCAACACCGATGCGGAAGGTCGCTTAGTACTATGTGATGCTCTAACCTATGTAGGACGCTACAACCCTGAAGTAGTCATTGATACTGCCACATTGACAGGTGCTTGTATTGTTGCATTAGGGCATCAAATTTGTGCGGTACTTTCCAATGATGATGAACTTGCTAAAGATATTATGAACGCAGGCAAAGAGATCAACGACAAAGCTTGGCAATTGCCAATGGATGACTCTTATCGCAAACAATTAAAAAGCGCCTTTGCGGATATAGGCAATATTGGCGGTCGCTCTGCAGGTACAATTACAGCGGCTTGTTTCTTGTCTGAATTCACCAAAGATTATATGTGGGCGCATATCGACATAGCAGGAACAGCATGGACTGGAAAAGATGCCACAGGTCGCCCTGTTCCCCTTCTCTCTCAATACCTGATTAATAAAGCCTACAAAGCCAAGAATAGTGACAATGACTGAAATTAGTTTTTATGTTGGCAAAAACAACACACTACGCGGCAGGTTACTTTTAGCCTGTCGTTTAGTCGAAAAGGCACGCCAACGTAATATGCACGTGCACATTCACACAGATGGGTTTAGCACCACCAAGCAAATGGATGAATTACTTTGGACATGGAATGAAACGAGCTTTATTCCCCACACAAATCGCATCACCGAAACAACCGAAGAGACGGTTACCATTGCCAATGATTACGAGCCAATTAATAACTGTGATTACCTGATAAACCTTTCAAATCAAAGACCTAATTTCTTTTCTCGCTATAAAAAAATGGCTGAAATAATTGATCAAACTGAAACAATATTAACCGCTGGTCGAGAACGTTATTCTTTTTATAAAAACAGGGGCTATACTCTAAAGTATTACCAACTATAGTGTTAAAACGAGTCCCCCGATCTCATGTCTAACTCTGATGAAAATACATTGATACCTGTCGTATCAGACCTTGTCATTCCTGGCAATCCACGCCTGAAAAAACAGGCCAATGAAAAACTGTCTGTAGAATCTAACTATACCGACAATTTTAATCAGCGGATTGATGAACTAGAAAGCGCCATAGGACAAGATGATTCCACTTCACTTAGCCGTGCCTATGCCATACGCGAAGAGGCTAATCGCGTTGTGATTTCTAACACAAAAGAAGCGAATGATACTGCGCTTGAAAATAATGATCAGGATATATCTACAAGCAAACTGAGCGACTCCCCAGCATAGAAAGCCTGTCAACTTCTTATTCACCCCTCCCCTTTCCTCACTCTCTAAACCTTAGTCTTTAGTATCATTCATGCTATAATCAATGGCTTAAAATCCTTAAAAATTATCAACAAAAGCAGAGTGAAGCAGTGCGGCAAAACCTACTACGTGCAGATAGCACATTATTAAGCTACCCCATTAGAGAAGTTGTTTTAATCGGCAAGCAATTAGAACAACTAGGCAATTTTTCCATGATCTGGGAAAACATAGGTGACCCTGTTTCAGCAGGTGAAGCTGTACCTGATTGGATGAAAGAAATCACCCAGCAACATATTGCTAAAGACGAAACCTTTGCCTACACAGATTCACGTGGTTTTATTGAGGCACGCCAGTTTGTTTTAGATAATTTCTCAAGTGATAAAATCTGTACCGTTGATGATATTTTATTCTTCAATGGCTTAGGTGAAGCTATTAATAAAATTATCAACAATCTACCACGTGAAGTCCGTGTCTTAGTTCCCTCCCCTACCTACCCATCTCATGCAACCGCAGAAGCCATGCACGCAGGCTGTAACTTTATCTCTTACGCATTAGATCCTGAAAATGATTGGGAACCAGATATTGAAGAAATAGAAAATAAAGTTAAATATAATGATCATATTGTCGCCATTCTAGTCATTAATCCAAACAATCCTACTGGCAGTGTTTACAAACGAGAAACATTAGAAAAAATTGTCGATATCGCAAGGCGTTACGACTGCTTCTTAATCTTTGATGAGATATACCACCATATGACCTTTGAAGGCGTTAAAATGACGCTACTACATGAGATCATTGGTGATGTACCAGGCTTGAGCCTAAAAGGTATTAGTAAAGATATTCCATGGCCAGGCTCTCGCTGTGGTTGGGTAGAAATTTACAATGCCGAAAAAGATGATAGTTTCCGCGACTACATCAAAATGATTCTATTGGCAAAAATGCTAGAGGTCTGCTCGACTACCTTGCCCCAAGTTATTTTGCCTCATCTCTACGCTCATCCTAAATATAAAGCATACCTAGCATCACGCTTAAATAAATATGAAAAGCGTGCTACTGAAGCCGTTGAATTTTTCCAAAAAAACTCACAAGTACGCGTCAACAAACCTAAAGGTGTTTTCTATTTAGTACTTGAGTTACTAGAACTACCACGCGCGCAACTCAACGCAAAAAATAAAGCCGTTAGGTTGTTTTTGGATGATTTATTACAAAAAAACCAGCTATCTGAAGACTTCCAATTTTCTTATGAGTTAATGGGGTCTAAAGGTATTTGTGTCGTACCGCTAACAGGTTTTGGCAGCCATATTAATGGCTTTCGCATGACGCTATTACAAGAGGATGATGCAATCTTTACTCAAACCTTAGAAAAAATTGGCGAAGCTATTAACGAGTACTATCAACTATGATCTCAAATTTACGCTTGCAATCCATACTTGGCAACTTTGCAATAGAAGAAAAGACCATTGACTATCATAGCTTTATGGCAAGGTTCTATAATTTTTGTTTAGAAGAAGGCATGACCGCAGGAAAAATAGTTCCTTCACGTGCATTCTGCTCCGACGAAAGTCAGGGCTTACCCATTATTCTCATTAGCAAACATTTTGGGGCTTTCCCCTTTGATCATGGTTTAGTTGGAGGCGTAATGGCAACAGGACGTCATAGCCCTCATGCGCATCATGGTCAAGACCTTGCCATCATTCAAGCGAGCCATGTTGGTTATGATCCAAACACAGAAACATTCGGAACCTATCGCCGCATACAGACAAGCGATCAACAGTTTTCATCTAACTGCGGCATGATCGATCATATCCTTGAGTGGTATCGTGATGAGTATCAATTTGCCAGTGAAAATATTCTTCTATATCGTACAGAAGAAGGTAGTTTTGTCACTATCGACAAACAGCTATTAAGCCAAGAATATGTAGAAGGCTTGTTTATTAATCTGAAGGATATTATTGAGCTAGAAAAATCAACTCAGAAACTGAGCAAGTCTGTACGCGTGCTTAGCACCAGTAAAACATATCGAGTATCCAAAGATTTCAAAGCCTATATGAGTGAGCAAGATTTCTCATGGCCAGAAAAACCTCAAGAAATTGGCAAATATTTAAAACCCAGCCTATTTGAATATAAGCGTGAAATTACGACTGATACTCACCAAGTAGAGCAAAATCTTTACCCCTTTATTCCATGGATAGTGACATCAACAGAGCCCATGCTAAGCGCAGCCGAGATTAATATTCAAGTAGAGTTTGATCGTGCTTACCGCTCTATCGTAAGAGAAGAAAGCTACCATGGTCGAAACTTAATCTACATTGCGGGTTTGAACATTGATTACTCTCCTGATGATGAGCACTCATTTGCCCAAACTCAATTTGTACCATGGGCTGCTTACGTGCAACATGCCGATGGCAGACATACCATTATGGAGCAAGACGAGCTATATGACCGCCTAATGCAATGCTCAGAGGTCAACCCAGATCAAGTTAGCTTAGATTCAATAACATAAAACACTCTGAATTTTGACCTTCATTTTTAATATTACAGCGCAACTCACGCTTGCACTATTACTCATTAATTTGCTGTCATATTTTGGCGCCTATTATTATATCTTCGAGATATTCACGCATTTTAAATGGCAATATTTATTGCTTTTTTTACTTTCAAGCCTGTCTTTTAGTTTTTTTTATCGTCGTAAAACTGCTAAAAAATGGTTATTAATATCCCTTTTTGGCGTGAGCCTTAATACTATTGCGATTGTCCCGCTTCATTTAGCGCCCCCTATAAATCTCCAGACAAAAAACGACTTTAGTTTATTAATGGCCAATGTTTTATCAAGCAATCCCTCTAAGGCAAAATTTGTAAATTTGATCCAACAGCAAGCAGCAGATTTTATTGTTGTACTAGAAGTGAGCCCGCAATGGGCTGCAGCTCTGAAGGCTATACATTTAAGCTACCCCTATCAAAAAATACTGCCCCGCCATGATAATTTTGGTATTGCTCTATACAGCAAACATCCACTAAGCAATATTCAAGTCCATGATTTTTCTCAGAACCAAACACCGAGCATTTCTGCAAATAGCAGTATCAATGGCAAAGAAGTTTTATTATTAGCAACTCACCCTTTTCCACCGATGAATCAAATTATCACCCAGCAGCAAAAATATCACTTTGATGCAATCAGCAGGTTTATCAAAAAAAGTAGCAAGCCCGTTGTGCTAGCGGGTGATTTGAATACAACACAGTGGTCATCAGCTTATAAGAACTTTATCAACTCATCATCACTAAAAAATACACGACAAGGGAAAGGCATACTAGCAAGTTGGCAGGTGGGTAGCGTATTGCAACTACCTTTAGATCATGTTTTGATTAGCCAAAACATCAATACTCTGAAAATAGAAACGACTAAATCTATTGATTCGGATCATCTGCCTATTTATGTTGAGTTAAGTTTTTAGCCATCATTTAAAGGCATCATAAAAGACTGTGGGTGATGGCATTGTAACTGTTTAGATAAATGTTCATTCCCCATCGTATCTACCACCGCTTTATTAAACACCGCGTATCGCTGTGTTGTTTTCTTTAAAGATAACACGGAGGGATATTTTTCACTCAAAGACTTAAAGCGACTAAAAGCTTGAGAAAAATATTCCAAAGCATCGTCTCTATTATTTTTCTTAAAATAAATGCATGCCAAAGCCATATTGACCCGTGCATTTGCCCTATCTATACGCCAATGAGACAGCTTGGGTGTTTTTTTAAGCAGGCTTTTATAAATGATCTCCGCAGCATTAGGTTTGTTTTTTAACAACAGTATATTGGCAGTTTCTTCTTCAACAAAACGCGTTTCAATCCAATACCTTTCTGTATGTTCAACTTTACCCAAGGCTTGCAAAATTTGCTTTGCTTGATTGAGCAAGGCTTGTGAATGAGTAAAGTTATCCAAATGCATTTCTGCATGTGCCTCTGCAATATAGGTAACAGCTAGAGCATGTTGTTTTGACAAAGGAAGCTTTCTATAAATAGCTTCCATTTCTAAGCGCATTTCCAACAGTAGTTTCTTCATATTGGGTATATCCTTTTGAAAGGCGTACAATTTTCCTATTTCACGCTTTACATCATTAATCTTATTATGGATTAATAAAGGATCATCAACCTGCGGTAATATATCGTTATAAAGCACTAAAGCCTTATCATACAAACCTCGGGACGATTGAGTATCACCTAAACTTAATAGAAAGGGACTACCCGTCACCACACCTAGCTTTTTATAGTTATCCGCCAACAGTATGCTCATTTCGAGATCACCAGGCATTTGTTGACTAAATGATTCTAATTGTCTAACCACCGACTCAATTAGCAATTTTCTTGTCGGTGTCGTTTGTGGAATTTTAGACAAAGAATCATTCACATACACGATTAATCCAGATGACATATTACGAATGAGGTCAATCTTTTGCTCCGTTTTTTGAGTTTGCCACGAGCTCATTCCAGCCGCTACCAGCAATAAAAAAATAAGTGAGCCAGAAAGCCACAGCATCCAGTTTCTTTGTAAGTTCTTTTTTGCTCTATAAGAAAAACCATCCCCCATTGCTTTTATCGGTAGCTTATCTAAATACCAACCAAGATCATCAATTAATTCCTGTAAAAAGGAGTAACGCAGCTTGTTACCTTTATCACCCTCACCAACTGAGCTTGAAAAAATTTGGCGCAATTCATCATCAATTTCAACGGCAATTTTCTTTGTGTCGGGCTGAGCGTAATCAGATGTTTTTTTAGTATACGGAGCTTTTCCCGTTAAAATTTGCGCAAAAATAACCCCTAAACTAAAAATATCATCTTGTACATTGGGAGATTTTTGTTGATGGCGGCTCGCACTAGAATACTCTGGGGTAAATGAAAATAGTTTCTTGTTTTTATTATCTTTATCAGAATTGAGAGCAAGTAGTGACTGGGCAATACCAAAATCTAACAACTTCAGAACACCGTCTTGTGTCACCAGTATATTACTTGGCTTAAGGTCGCAATGAATAATGCCATGCCCATGTGCTGATTGAACTACTTTACAGAGATTAAGAAATAAAATAATAAGTTGTTGCTGTGAAATATTTTGTTGTTGGCGGACATATTTATCAAGAGGAGTACCATCAATATATTCCATTACCAGATAAGGAAAACCTTCCTCTAAAGTACCCGCATCAAATAATGAAACAATATTAGGGTGATCTAAATCAGCAAGGATTTGGCGCTCTTTAAAAAAAGACTCATTATCGAAGCTTTTAAATTCGACCACTTTAAAAGCAACTTTCTGCTCATACTCACCATCAGCACGGTGTGCAAGATACACCCTACCCATACCACCTTGACCAATTAAATGATCTACTTGCCAAACTCCTACCCGTCGTTCCGTTAAATCAGGACAAATAGGTGCTTGTAAATCATCAATTTTCAGTGGTTTGGTGAGAAATCCACCCAAGCTATTATGTGCTTGCAATAACTCTAACACTTCCGTAATAATAAGCTTTGATGAAGCCGTTGCCTGCAAATAAGCAAGCTGCTCCTGCGCTTCTAGCTGAGTAGCTCCATCGAATAGCAGCTCGACTTCCTCAAAGCTACCTACTTGTTTACTCTCATTCGACATTGGCAATAATTTCAGGCAAATCTGTCTCGCCAAAATCAATATTTTCTTGTGATAAAAGCGTAGTGATTTGTCCTCTGTGGTGTATTTGATGTAAAAAGAGATGTAGGACTAAATCCCCCAAACGCTTATTAAATTCTATGCCTTTAAAGTTCTTATGCCGCAAAGAACTATCTAAGTCCTCCTCCTTAACTTCATCGCACCATGCGATAATAATATTATCGATGTTTGCCCTCTCAAGGCTAAAATCAGATAAATCAGCATATAAAATAACATCTAAACCCGCAGGTTTTTGCTTCTCGAAGAGTGGCTTTAGGGAAGCATATGAGCTGGAATGGCTAGCAAAGCGTGTTAGCCATAAAAGATCTCCAATCAAAATATGGTTTAAGCTCGCAATAACAGATTTAAAAAATGCGCCTTTATCTTCCGCTAAGCTGCTTGCTGATAATTTTTCGGAAGCCGCCAACAAGCGTTGATTCATCAACTTATTATATTTAGCCATTAAAATAAGCTGTGATTTTTCACTCATGTTTTTTACCTTGCACTATAAAAAAACCTTCAAAAAGTATGGTTGATAAAAGCTACTACCAACTTAGAATGGGATAAAACATCTATTTTTTCCTAAAAACTAATACATTTTATGATGCGGGATTGTTAGAGACACCTTTCATCTCGAATCAAGAAATAGATGACAAAACAGCGACGAAGGAACAGCTAACTTACTCTAGTTTTAAAACAAGTTGAGCTGATTTGACTTGCTCTCTTTCTTTTCGTGCTCCGTAAGCTGCCCCGAGATTTACACTTTGCGATTAAGCAAGCAACCCTTTTAGAAGAACTATTAATTGACTGAAAAATCTAATACATCAAGCCATTTCTCGATATAACCAAGCTTTAGCCAATGCCCATTTACGTTTGATAGTTGCAGGAGAAATGCCTAACACCTCAGATATTTCAATATTAGTCATCCCTGAGAAAAAACGTAGCTCAACAATACGCACCTGAACAGGGTCACGCAGTTCTAGTTTTTGTAAAGCATTATCAAGCTGCAATACATCAATCGTTTCTTGGTCATTAGACTCCGCCAACTCCTCTTTTAAAGTTAACAATACATCCGAGCCACCGCGTTTTAGAGCATTACGCTCACGCGAATAATCCACTAATATTTGGCGCATACAGCGACTAGAAATAGCAAGAAAATGATGCTTATCAACAACTTTTAAACGATTTCCTTTAAGCAGTTTTAAGTACGTTTCATTAACCAAAACAGTTGGAGTAATGGTATGCCCAATACGTTCTTTAAACATATGGCGTGCAGCCAAACGCTTTAACTCTGGGTAAATAGTCGGCGTTAGTTCAGCAGTTTTTAACTCTGCATCAGGGATAATAGTATTATTAGTATAAGCAATGGTCGCAGACATAGCACTGGTTCCTTAATTTACGGGGTATGAATATTATAGACAGGAATAGCGTATTTTTTGTGATATTTCTCACAAAAAAATAGACATCTTCAAAAGTGGGGAAACACTATTGATTAAAAATTTTCCACTCTATTTAGCAGTTAAAAGAAAAACGAAAGCCCTTCTTGATCAGACTCCTTGATATACGCCCTATTATCAAAAAATTTCTCGCTACTTTTGACTCCTGAAAAGCCAACTTATACCTTCCAACAGACTCTTTGTCTTAATTTTAATCACTTTTATAGTGATCCCCAATATAGTGAATATCACCTTAAAGGAGTAATACGATGCCCCCCGTAGAAATAATTCGAGAGAACCTTAGTACTCAACAAGTAATGCAAATAAGAGCAGAGGAAAAGGCAAAAGGAAATAGCGTTAATATACGCCGCATACACCCTGCATTAGTGGAAATAGAGATTACCCCCTCGGCAATTATAGAAATAATCCCTTATAAGAAAATTGCCTAGCAAATGATTTTGTCTATTTTTTACCACTTAGCTGCACCTCCTAAATAACCTGATGTCGTTGCATAGACTAATGATGGCTCTTGTATTTATGGGTTTCACCAAAACTCAGTAAAACTACAACCTTCTTCAGAAAGCTATAGAAAATACGATACCTCATCGGAACCCTATCCCAAATATCATCTTTTATATTCTATTTGTCGGAAAACTGTTGTAGTATTAGACAAGATTATAGTTATCAAGCTAATAAACAAAAATAATTGATATTTATTTTCTATTTCATACTTTCAACAACATGAAATACCAAGAGTTTACAAAAGGAGCGGCTATATCCTTTAACATCCACTTGGCGCAGAGGGTAAATACAATATTTTATATTTAACCTACATCATTTATAAATGGGGACACAACTAATGAACAGAAAACAAAAAATTTCACTCGCATCTCTCGTATTGGCAGGATTATTTACAACGGGTTGTTCGCAACAACAAATTCAGGAGCCCGCAGTTGCTACACCAGCACCAGCTAAACCAGCTCCTGTCGTAGTAAAGCCAGCTCCTGTCGTAGTAAAGCCAGCTCCTGTAGTTACTGCACCTGTTAGACCTGCTCCACGCCCAAGAAATCCTAACTGTCATACG
>DQSN01000181.1 GCA_015663245.1 Leucothrix mucor | reverse complement strand
ATCTCAATCGTTGCGTAGAATAACTATGCGCCACTTGAGATAATCCAATCAGAAACAAAATGCCTGCCCAATAGGGTAACTTAATTTCTTTAAAGCCCCTTAGAGCTATGCAGTTTAAAATATAATCACCTATAATATCGTTACAGATTAGCTGTAAGCAACTTCTTGCTAGCAAGCTTAAAAGAGCAGATTTGAAGTATTCTGATCTGCAATATTATGAATCCCAGTATTATTGAATTTTACCCCCTTAATCACTACAATACCCCCCTTGTTCAGTTCTGATTACATTAAGGACTGAGAATTTAATATCATACAAAATTATCGCGCAGGATTTTTATTTCAGACTTCTTGGCAAGTTAGCGTTCAGGTATTATTGAATCATCAGCTATAAACATGTAAGAAAGGTTAAAAAAGAGCAAATAGATATTAGGTGTCGCTATGCATTCCTACCACAATCTGACACAACTCCTTTATATTAGGATTATTGCGAATGGATTTTAATTATTTAGATATTGGTATTATTGTTGTTATCTTACTTACGGCACTTGTTGGTATGGTACAAGGCTTTGTTTGGATGACTATATTCTTAGTCACTTGGATTACGGCTGTATTCTTATCTGTCACTTACTCCGCAGATCTTGCAAAGGCACTCCCTTTTGATTTATCAAACGATCTTATTCAAACAGGGATCTCTGCTTTACTTATTTTTCTAGGTGTTTTGTTGGCAGGTGCACTCATTAACTTCCTCTTTGGCAAAGCGATTAAAGCAATTGGCATTGGAGCTATTGATCGTATATTTGGAACAGGGCTTGGTATTGCGCTAGGCACGCTTATATTATCTTTATTAGTCATGCTAGCAGGAATGACGCCCCTACCAGACCAAGATATTTGGAAAACATCAGGTCTAGTACCAAAGTTGGAAGAGTCTGCATCATGGATTAAATCATTTGTTCCTCCAGAGTTTGATGAATATTTACAGTTACCCGCAGAATCAAAACCAGCTATTGTTCCGAGTACCTGAGTTTGAGTAAACAGTTCAATAATATCTTCGTGTAGAAGAAATAGTTACACTTTGAAAAGTTACAGTTTTTAAGTGATTTGATTTAGGATGTTCTGATTAAGTCGATTAGAATTTAGCACCGAAAAAACTGTCGCTACTTTTCACTAAGTGAGTCGTAATAGTCACTCTGCATACGCTTTTAAGTCATTTGCAAGTAAAGCACTAAATATTGCGTCGACCTTTATGATAAATAGCGGTAGTTTTAGCAAGTTGAAATTAATTGGACTTGATCAGAGCTTCCTTTAGAGACGTTATCAAGATTACGCAGGATTTTTGCTTCTAGTAGATTACCTCAAGAGGGACATAGTTTTACTCTATGCAATGATTGAGAGCGTTCTAGTAGGCGCCAAAAGATAAGTAAGGTTGGCAATTTTTTCACATCAATTCACCCCAATATACTCTCTTTAGCACAACGCAATTATGAGCAATTAATACATGTGTGGAATTATAGGTATTGTTAGTCAAGAGCCTGTCAATCAAGCTATATTTGATGGTTTGTCAGTATTACAACACAGGGGTCAAGATGCCGCAGGCATTGTTACCAGTGATGGGAAACGACTCTATAGTCGGCGCAACAACGGCTTGGTCAGCAATGTGTTTCACTCTAAACACATGCAAATGTTACAGGGAAATATGGGTATAGGTCATGTACGCTATCCCACCGCAGGCTCTTCATCGGCCTCAGAAGCACAACCTTTCTATGTCAATTCTCCTTATGGCATAACAATGGCGCATAACGGCAATCTCACTAATGATGCTGAGCTAAAAAAAGAAATGTTTCGCCAAGACCGTCGCCACATCAATACCGATTCTGATTCTGAGATTTTACTTAATATTTTTGCACAAGAGTTGCAAAAGCAAGATATTCACCGTGTTAGCCCTGATGATATTTTTAAAGCAGTGAGTGGCGTACATAAACGCTGCGTGGGGGCTTATGCTATTACCGCCATGATAACGCGTGATGGGCTTGTCGGTTTTCGTGATCCTAATGGTATACGACCACTGGTTTATGGTAAACGCGAAACAGAAAATGGAACTAGCCACATTTTAGCGTCAGAAAGTGTCGCCTTAGTCACTCAAGGTTATGAAATAGTTAGAGATATTCATCCAGGTGAGGCTATCTATATCACACTTGATGGTGAAGTATTTTTTAAACAATGTGCTGAGAATCCAAAATATAGTAGCTGTATTTTTGAGTATGTTTATTTTGCACGTCCAGACTCTATTATTGATGATGTTTTTGTACACAAAGCACGTATGCGTATGGGGCATAAATTAGCCGAAAAAATTGAAAATGAATGGTCAGATCATGATATCGATGTCGTTATTCCCATTCCAGACACTAGTCGTACCTCTGCTTTAGAAATGGCGATGACTTTGGGTATCGCATATAGAGAAGGGTTTATTAAGAATCGCTATATTGCACGTACCTTTATTATGCCTGGTCAGTCACAGCGCAAAAAATCAGTGCGGCAAAAGCTTAACCCTATCGGTCTCGAATTTAAAGATAAGAATGTGATGCTCGTCGATGATTCAATTGTTAGGGGAACTACTTCTAAAGAAATTGTTCAGATGGTAAGAGATTCTGGGGCAAAAAAAGTTTACTTTGCTTCTGCCTCTCCTGCAATCAGGTACCCCAATATTTACGGTATTGATATGCCTGCTGCCAGTGAGCTAATTGCTCATGGGCGAACAACAGAAGAAGTTGCAGAATCTATTGGCGCAGATAAACTAATCTACCAAGACTTAGATGATCTAATAGACGCGATTACAGAAGGTAACTCTGACTTATCTAATTTTGATTGCTCTGTTTTTACAGGGAAATACATCACAGGTGAGACAGAAGAATATTTTACTAAACTAAGAGAACGACGCAGTGATGCCGCTAAAAATAAAACTAATAATGAGATGTCTCCTATTGATCTCTCTAGTAGCGATTAGCTCAAATAACATGCTCAATGCTGAGCCTCAACTATTACCAGAAAAATCGGCTTTTGCTCCTATCATGGAGGATCTATCAAAACGCTTTAGCCGATATTCATCCGACAACGTCATATTAATCGTTGCGAAAGAACAAGCACTTTATCGCCTCCACAAAGGCACGCCAGTTGAGAAGTATACTATTTCCACCTCTGAATATGGCATCGGTAATAAGTCTGGCAGTAATAAAACACCTTTAGGTGTGCATATAGTCAAACAAAAATATGGTGCTAAAGCAAAATTAGGAGCTATATTTAAAGCGCGGGCTAATACGGGAAGGGTTGCAAAAATTCTAACCGAAAAGGGGCAACGTAGCCGTGCCGACAACGTAACTACGCGTATCCTTTGGCTATCAGGGTTAGAAAAAGGCATTAATAAAGGTGGCAATGTTGATTCACATCGTCGTTATATTTACATACATGGCACCGATGAAGAAGGGCGGTTAGGCTCTCCTGCATCCCATGGTTGCATCCGCATGAATAATCAAGCTGTGATTGATTTATATAAAAATATTCCACTAGGCACATTGGTTGTCATTCTTCCTTGAGGAAGTTTCGAGCAGGAACACTTAGAGGAGCTTCAAATAAACCCGTCTAAAAGCAGAAAATATCCACACCCT
>DQSN01000149.1 GCA_015663245.1 Leucothrix mucor | reverse complement strand
TGAATGAGGCGAATAGCAGGGCTATTTAACGATTTCAATAAGCTCAGATTATGAGGTTTATGGGATTTGCAGTAGCTTCTTAGTTCTCGGACAGGTCCCTAGTGCGTCATATTTGTGTGAAATTTCATCTGGCACACCTTACTTTAGCCGTTTTACGCGTAGCTATACCTCCATCATTTAGTGAGTAATGCAAGCAGTGTGAAAGCTACACTTTCTAGTGTTTTTTGGTGTTTATAGAAGTGAGTGTGCTTTAATTTTTTACCTTAATACTTGTCAGTATTGTTTTCTCTTTGTTGGGTAAATGTTGATCATTCATCGTATATTCAAACTTAAAGTAACTTATTAAGTTCTAAATTTAGCCTTCTGTTTATAAAGAAACTTGTTCGGTCTTCTCTTGTTTCGCATCTATCCTTTTATCTAAGTAATTGTCTTGTATGGGAAATCAACGCCCTATTGGTGTAGACCTGTGGGGGGGTTGAGGGCTATAATTTGCTAAAAGTGGTGAATTGTGGGGGAAAGTGGTTTTCGCTTTTTCCTTATGAGCAAGAGATTAGAGTATGTTTCGTGGAATTTCAAATTTGAATATCGATGCTAAGGGGCGTATTGCCATGCCCTCACGGTATCGTGACGCAATAGCCACGGATGCATCTAGCCAGATGGTGATTACTGTCGATCACATGGATCGTTGCTTGTTGATTTACCCGATGGATGAGTGGTTGCGGGTTGAGCAGGTGTTAATGTCGTTGCCCAATATGAACCGTAGCGTAAGAAATATGCAGCGTTTAGTTCTAGGGCATGCTTCTGAGGTCGGTCTTGATAGTCAGGGGCGTGTGCGTATTTCTCCCCCATTGCGTGAATATGCGAATCTGGATAAAAAATCGGTGTTAGTTGGGCAGGCTAAAAAGTTTGAGTTATGGGATGCCGAAATGTGGAATACACAAAGAGACGTATGGTTATCAGAAGCTCAAAATAATTTAGAAACAGAAGATGTATTAAGTCAGATTTCATTGTAAAGCGTATTTGTTGAGTGTCAGATATGAGTAAGCTATCAGAGCCAGATTTTAAACATCAGACTGTCTTGTTAAATGAAGTCGTAGAGGCGTTAGCAGTAAAAAAAGATGGTTTGTATATTGATGCAACATTCGGTCGTGGCGGTCATTCGAGTTTGATCCTTAAAAACTTGAGTGCCGATGGGCGTTTGTTGCTTATTGATAAAGATCCAGAGGCTATTGCTCACGCTAAAGAAAAATATGCAAGTGATGCGCGAGTTTTTGTTTGGCATGGTTCCTTTAAAGATTTTCCAGCGGCTTTAGATGAGTTGGGTGTTGATTTAAAGGCTGATGGTTTGTTGCTTGATCTTGGTGTGTCTTCCCCGCAACTAGATGACGCTTCTCGTGGGTTTAGTTTTCAGCGAGATGGAGCGTTAGATATGCGCATGAATCCTGAGGTGGGAATAAGTGCGGCAGAATGGTTGGCAGAAGAAGAAGAGAAAGAAATTGCAAGAGTGCTATGGCAATTTGGAGATGAAAAATTTTCCCGCAGAATTGCTCGTGCAGTTTTAAGAGAAAGAGAAATAGCTCCTATTGAAACAACATTGCGTTTAGCTCATATCATTGCAGGAGCAATACCAAGGGCAAAGCAGAAAAAAGGCAGAAACCCTGCTACTAAAAGTTTTCAAGCGATACGTATCTTTATTAATAAAGAGTTGGATGATTTGGATGCGTGCTTGCAACGATCGTTAGGTCGGTTGGCAATAAATGGTCGTGTTGCGATTATTAGCTTTCACTCTTTGGAAGATCGTATGGTCAAACGCTTTTTTAAAGATAAGTCGAGTGGCCCGAAATTTCCACGTGGAATGCCAGTGTTGGCGGAGCAATTTAAAACTAACTTTAAAGTTATTGGAAAGCCAGTTAAAGCATCCGTAGAAGAGATCGAAGTAAATGCACGTTCGCGTAGTGCAATTATGCGGATAGGAGAGAAAACAGCGTGACAGTAAAGGCAAAAAAAAACGCTCCAAAATGGCAGTTAGGTTTGCTTGCATTATTGTATGTGTCGGTTGTCGTCGTTGCCATTGTTGTTGTTATGCATCGTCATGAGTCGCGTGCTTTGTTTGTGGAGCATCAAAAATTAGAAAAGCAGCATAATATTTTAATTGCTCAATGGAGTCGTTTGAAATTAGAGCAAGGTGTAGTACTTAATGAAATATATGTTGAGCGCAAAGCGCGCGAAGACTTGGGTATGTCAATACCAAAAGTGAAAGACATAAGGATGGTAGTGGAATAATGCAAAAGGCAAAGACACCAAATAAATTGCCTCCTGTTTACAGGGGGCGGCGCTCCGTGCTACTTGGTGTCTTGTTGTTGTTGATTGGTGTGATGTTGTTGCGAGCAGGTTATCTAGAAGTTTTTCAGCAGCAGTGGTTACAAAAACAAGCTGATAAGCGCCAGATGCGCGAAGTGGTTGTTCCTCCTTATCGTGGCATGATTGTTGATCGTAACGAGGAGTCATTGGCGATTAGTTCGCCTGTGGAATCCGTTTGGTGCAATCCTAAAAAATTATTCGCAGTTCGTAAAGGTTTGATCGAAGGTACTGAAAACAGTGATGAAGATGTGTCATTGCTGGCGAAGGCTCGTTTGGATGAAGTTGATGTTAGCTTGCGGCAGTTAGCGTCTTTGCTCGGTATTGAGTTTACAAAACTGCAAAAAAAATTGAGCAAAAATAAAACTAGACAATTTATTTATTTGGCAAGACAAATACCGCCAGAAATATCTGATGATATTGCTGATTTGAACTTGCCATCGATTAGTAGTACCTCAGAGTATCGGCGTTTCTATCCAATGGGTGAAGCTTTGTCGCATGTGATTGGTTTTACCAATATTGATGATAAGGGTGTGGAAGGTATTGAGCGCTCTATGAATCAATTACTAGCGGGTGCTTCGGGTAAAAAGCGGGTGGTGCGTGATGGACGTGGGCGTTTAATCGAAAATATTGAGCAAATTAAAGAGGTGGTGCCTGGTCAGCAGGTAGTATTAAGTATTGATAAGCGTATCCAGTATCAGGCATATAAAGAATTGAAAAATCAGGTCTACCAGATGAATGCTAAGGCAGGTTCGGTGATAGTGCTTGATGTGCATAGTGGTGAGATTTTGGCGATGGCAAACATGCCAGGATTTAACCCTAATGTGCGTGCGCAGCTTAAACCTTACAAATATCGTAATCGCGCGGTGATGGATGCGTTCGAGCCTGGGTCAACAATTAAGCCTTTAACGATAGCGGCAGCATTAGAAGATAGGGTTATTGGTGCCGATGTTTTGATCGATACTTCTCCTGGTTTTATCGATATGGGGAAAACTGTGATCAGAGACCCAATTAATTATGGTTCGATGACTTTGGATAGAATATTAGCTAAATCAAGCAATGTGGGTGTTAGCAAAGTTGCATTGTTGATGAAGCCGAGCGGGCAGTGGAAATTTTTGAGTAGGGTGGGTATAGGGCGACGCCCTAATGCAGGCTTCCCTAATGAAGCTCAAGGAAAATTGACTTATTACGACAAGTGGGGGCGTGTAGATCGTGCTTCTTTAGCTTATGGCTATGGTGCATCGGTTAGCTTGTTGCAACTTGCGCACGCATATACCGCATTTGGAACAGGTGGAATACTTTATCCCTCAACCATCATCAAGAGAGATAAGAAAGTGAGTGGTCAGCGCGTGATGAAAGAAGAAAATGCAAAGGCTGTTTTAAGGATGATGAGAGCTGTTGTGCAAAAGAAAGCGACGGGTAAAAAAGCCAAAATAGATGGTTACAATGTGGCAGGTAAAACAGGAACAGCCTATAAATTTATAAATAAACGCTATCGAAAAGATCGTAAGGTGGTGAGTTTTATTGGTCTAGCTCCTGCATCTAATCCGCGCTTAGTTGTTGCGGTAATGATTAATGAGCCGAAGGTTGCAAGGGCTACAGGTGGGCGTATAGCAGCTCCGATATTTTCTAAGGTGATGGCAAGTGCATTAAGGATTTTGGATATACCGCCTGATAATCTGCCAGAAGAAAAACATGCTCGGCGTGTGGTGAAGGGGGGTACCTCATGATGAAATCTTCCTTGTCATACTTGCTGCAAAATATCAGCGGAATATCAGGCGATGTTCCCGCTGATATTTTCGTTACTGGAGTAACTTTAGATAGTCGTGCAATAACAAATGGTATGTTGTTTGTGGCATTAAAAGGCACACAGACCCATGGTTTGGAGTATGCGCTTAAAGCACAAAACTTGGGTGCGATAGCAGTTATATGGGAGGCGGATAATACTAATGATGTCGTTGCACTTGTTGGTAGTTTGTCTATTCCTGCTATCGAGGTTAAAAACCTCTCAAGACAACTGGGTATCATAGCCGCACGTTTTTATCGGTTGTTTGATGAAGAACAAAATATCAAAACCAATTATGGTTTGAAATTGCTTGGCGTGACAGGTACAGATGGCAAAACAACGGTTAGCCATTTTTTTGCTCAAGCGATGAATGCATTGGGTAGAACGACAGCGGTTATTGGAACGTTGGGAGTAGGTCTGCCGAATAAATTGGAAGCATCGACTCATACAACACCCGATGTACTAACTGTGCATAAAATACTGCATGATCTGGCTGTGGATGGCGCGGAGTTTGTAGCAATGGAAGTGTCATCACATGCCTTAGACCAAAAGCGTGTGAATGGTGTTGAGTTTGATGTTGCGATTTTGACCAATTTAATGCGTGATCATCTCGACTATCACGGCACGATTGAGGCGTATGCTGCGGCAAAAGAAAAGCTGTTTCTACGCCCAGAATTACAGGCAGTGGTATTGAATGCTGATGATGATTTTAGTCAACAGATCGAAAAAAAACTGCTGCAAGCTAATGTAAACAATAAGGTGGAAAAAATTACTTATGCGGTGCGATCCAATCAGGCTGGTTGTGATTCGGACGATCAGTTGTTTGCTTATGATGCACGGTTTACGGTAGATGGCATAAGCGCGCAGGTATCCTTCGGTAAAGATACTGCTGAGATCAAAGCACCTGTTTTAGGCAGATTTAACCTTAGTAATTTATTGGCAGTACTAGCTGCAATGTTGGTGGTTGATGTGAAATTTACTGATGCTGTTGCTAGTTTGTCAGCGGTAAGCACAGTGCCTGGTCGTATGGAGCGTGTTGAGGAAAAAAACACCAGTGGTGTACTAGTAGTCGTTGATTACGCGCATACACCAGGAGCTTTAGAGTCAGTGTTGCAGGCTTTGCGTGGGCATACGCAGCAACGTGTGGTTTGTGTCTTTGGTTGTGGTGGTGATCGTGATCGCGGCAAGCGCCCTTTAATGGCAAAAGCTGCTGAGCAAGGGGCAGATGTTGTGATCGTTACGGATGATAATCCGCGTACAGAGAGTCCTGCTGTAATTGTCTCGGAAATAGTAGTAGGTTTTGCTCAACCCCAAAAAGTGATGATTGAGCACGATAGAGCAAAAGCAATTCGTATGGCTTTGAAGCAAGCAAAAAAAGGTGATGTGGTTTTGATTGCAGGAAAAGGTCACGAACAAGTACAAATTTTGGCACATACAATCGAGCCATTTGATGATCGTCAGCAAGCAGCTCAAGCATTGCAAGAGTTGGTAGCATGAGTTGGTTGACGCTATCACAAATTGCTGAAATGACAGGCGGTGTTTTATATGGCGATGACCGTGAGATAGAGTCAGTTTCTACCGATTCTCGCACGGTGAAAAGTGATCAATTGTTTGTTGCTTTAGCGGGAGAGCGTTTTGACGCGCATGATTTTGTGCAGGGTGTTGCCGACAAAGCAGCGGCAGCACTTGTGCATAAAAAAATAGATTGTGAGCTGCCACAAATATTGGTTGCAGATACATTGAAAGCCCTTGGGGTCTTTGCCAAAGAATGGCGGAAACAGTTTGTTAAGCCAGTTATTGGTCTAACAGGGAGTAATGGTAAAACAACCGTAAAGGAGATGTTAGCGGCAATTCTTAGTACTAAAGGTCAAGTAATGGCGACATTTGGCAATCTAAATAATGATATCGGTTTGCCTCTAACCGTGTTGCGACTGCGCAATGAAGATGATTATGCGGTTATTGAAATGGGTGCTAATCATTTCGATGAAATTGC
This sequence comes from Leucothrix mucor, assembly GCA_015663245.1. Taxonomy (GTDB): domain Bacteria; phylum Pseudomonadota; class Gammaproteobacteria; order Thiotrichales; family Thiotrichaceae; genus JAGLBW01. The sequence goes on along the minus strand of DQSN01000149.1, from coordinate 11,962 downwards.
TTATTTAAGTAATATTACAGAGCCAAATATTGCACTGTTAAATAATGCAGGAGCAGCACACTTAGAAGGTTTTGGTGATGTTGAAGGTGTCTCACGGGCTAAGGCGGAGATATTTTCAGGATTAAGTAAAGATGGTGTTGCGGTTATTAACCTTGATGATGATTATGCGGATTACTGGTTGTCATGTGCTAAAAACAGAAAAGTTATCACTTTCGGCTTTGATGAAAAAGCGGACGTACAGGGTGAAGTTGATAATCAGGGTTTGAAAATTAGCATTGCTGGGAAAAAGATTTTAGTGCAGGTGACTTTGCGAGGTCATCACAATGCGATGAATGCTTTGGCAGCGAGTGCTGCGGCAACGGCGGTAGGTGTGACTTTGGAGGGAATAAAGCAAGGCTTAGAAGGTTTGAAAGCGGTCAAAGGTCGTCTTGCACCCTTAAATGGGATGCATGGAATGGAAGTGATTGATGATACCTACAATGCTAATCCAGACTCTGCGCGTGTTGCAATTGATGTTTTGGTCGCAAAAGAAAGCGGCAAACGTGTGCTGGTGTTAGGTGATATGGGTGAGTTGGGTGGTAATGCTAAACAGCTACACGCTGACATTGGTCTGTATGCGAAGGCGCAAGGTGTCGATGAGCTTTATTGCTTAGGTGATTATAGCAAGCAGGCATGTAAAGAATTTGGGGAGCATGGGTACAGTTTTGATGAAATTAATCCCTTGTTGGAGCAGTTAAAGCAGGAAGTAGAGCAAAGCATGACGGTGCTGGTAAAGGGTTCGAGATCAATGAAAATGGAGCGTGTTGTAGTGGCGTTGACTGAGAATAAATTAAATAGTGTGGAGGCAGCACAATGCTAGTTGCACTATTTGAACTGTTATCAACTGAGTATAGTTTTTTTAGTGTGTTTCAGTACATCACACTGCGTGCAATTTTAGGTGCATTAACCGCCTTGGGTATCTCAATGCTGCTCGGACCGTTAATGATCCGTAAATTAACAGAGCTAAAAATAGGACAAAGCATACGTGATGACGGACCGCAGTCGCATTTAGTCAAAGCGGGTACGCCAACGATGGGTGGTGGTTTGATTTTATTAGCCATTGCGATATCAACTTTGTTATGGGGCGATTTAAGCAATCACTATGTATGGATTGTACTTTTTGTCACTTTGGGTTCTGGTTTAGTTGGCGGAGTTGATGACTATATCAAGTTAAAGTATGGCAATAGCAAAGGCTTATCAGCTAAGTGGAAGTATTTGAGCTTGTCGCTGATTGCGTTTATAGCGGCAATTATTTTGTTTGCTACTGCCAATAGTGCAGTAGAAACAACCTTCTATTTTCCAGTATTTAAAGACTGGTTTTGGGAAATGGGGTGGCTGTTTATTCCTTGGACATATTTAGTCATCGTGGGTAGCAGTAATGCCGTCAACTTAACGGATGGCTTGGATGGTTTGGCGATTATGCCAACTATTATGGTTGCCGCTGCACTGGGTATTTTTGCGTATCTGACGGGTAATATAAAATTTGCCAGTTATTTGGGTATTCCCTATGTGCATGATGTGGGTGAGATCACCATCTTTTGCGGCACGATTTTTGGGGCAGGCTTAGGTTTTTTATGGTTTAACACCTATCCCGCACAAGTCTTTATGGGTGATGTCGGTGCTTTAGCGTTAGGTGCGGCATTGGGCATTATTGCTGTGGTGATACGCCAAGAAATTGTATTGGCAATTATGGGTGGCGTTTTTGTTATGGAAGCGGTATCCGTCATCCTGCAAGTAGCTTCCTATAAAATGACAGGGCGGCGCATATTTAGGATGGCGCCAATCCATCATCATTTTGAATTGAAAGGCTGGGCAGAGCCAAAAGTGATTGTGCGCTTTTGGATTATCACCATTATTTTAGTACTTATTGGTTTAGCAACCTTGAAAATACGTTAACAGGTAGGGTTAGTAAAAACAAATGACGCAAATGCAGCAGACCAAGCAAATGAGTAATGCTACTCAAACAACAGCTACGTGGGATACGTTAGTGGTTGGTTTGGGTGCGACTGGTTTGTCGGTAGCGCGTTATTTGGCTGAAAAAGGTAAAGACTTTGCGGTAACAGATAGTCGTCAGTCACCACCTAGCGAAGATAAGCTACGTCAGAGCTATGCCGCAGTGCCTACCTATTTCGGTGGTTTTGATAGCAAGGTTTTTACTCAGGCCAAATGCTTGGTTGTTAATCCTGGGGTGGCGGTGGCAATACCTGAAATCCAGCAAGCAAAACATAATGGCGCAGAAATTATCGGTGATATAGAGCTGTTTGCTCGTGAAGCACAAGCGCCTGTTGTCGCCATTACAGGTTCCAATGGCAAGACGACAGTCACTACTTTATTACAGTTGATGGCGGAAAAATCAGGCTGTAAAGCACAAACAGGTGGGAATATTGGTACACCTGCATTGGATTTATTAGAAGCCAAGAATACGGAGTTGTTTATTCTTGAGCTATCAAGTTTTCAGTTGGAAACGACGCCTTCTTTAAAAACAGCAACAGCAGTAGTTTTAAATATTTGTGAAGATCATTTGGATCGCTATGAAAGCCTTGAGCACTATGCGGAAACCAAAGGTACGATTTACAACAATTGTCAGCAGCTTATTGTAAATCGGGATGATGCAGTAGTGGTTGCACTGGCAAAAGATAAGCCATTTATCTCCTTTGGTCTGGATGAGCCTGCTACAGGTCACTACGGTTTGCGCAATAAAGAGAACAAAGTTTGGTTGGCAAAAGGTGATGACTGCTTGTTGGATGTGGCTACGATGAAGCTACGAGGTAAGCATAACCAAGCCAATGCACTAGCAGCGTTAGCAATGGGAGAAGCTGTTGGTTTGCAGCAATCTGCGATGTTAGAAGTATTAACAGAATATGCAGGCATGGAGCACCGCACGCAATGGCTTGCAGAGATAGATGAAGTCAATTGGTATAACGACTCTAAAGGAACCAATGTTGGTGCAACTTTAGCTGCACTGGAAGGTTTGGGTGGTCCAATTGTTGTGATTTTAGGTGGGCAGGGAAAAGGCGCTGATTTTTTTCCATTACAAAAAGCAATAAAAAATAATGCAAGAGCCGTTGTGCTAATGGGTGAAGACGCTGATGCCATTGCCGATGTATTAGATGCTGTTGTTCCTGAACATCGTGTAGCTAGCATGATGGATGCTGTGGAATTGGCGGCAGGTATCGCACAAGCAGGAGATAAAGTGCTGCTATCACCTGCCTGTGCAAGTTTTGATATGTTTGTTAACTATCAAGCGCGTGGCAATGAATTTATGCAAAGCGTAAAAGCTTACGAAAAAGCTAAAGGAGGTATTTGATGTCGTTGATACAACAAATATCAAAATGTAACCCTTTAGCAGAGTTTCAACCCAACTGGGAGCGCTATGTTGACCGCAGTTTGTTGGTGGCATTATTCGTTCTAATTGGTTTGGGCTTCGTGGTGATGGTGTCCGCTTCCGTAGCGGTAGCGCAGAAGACTTACGGTAATCCTTATTTTTTCTTGAATAGACAAATTATTTTCTTATTCATGGGAGCCGTGGTTGCTTTAGGTATTTACAATATAAGAACTGTTTTTTGGCAAAACTTAGGCATTAAATTATTGCCCATTATTATTTTATTGCTGATTTTAGTGCTTATTCCAGGGATTGGTAAAGAAGTTAAAGGTAGTTATCGTTGGTTTAGTTTTGGTGGGTTTTCTCTGCAAATATCAGAGTTGGCAAAACTAAGCATGATTATTTATATGTCGGGATATATCGTAAGACATGGAAAAAGGCTTTCTCAGTCCGACTCATGGCAGCCATTAGTTATTCCTCTGGTAGTGCTGGCAGTTGTTGATGCATTGCTACTATTAGAGCCAGATTTTGGCAGTACCGTTGTTATTACGGTGACGGCGCTAGCACTACTGTTTTTAGGCGGAGTGAAGCTTTCGAGGATAGGGCTTTTAGTTATCGCTGTTATCGTAATAGCCATGCCTCTGGTAATGATGGGCTATCGCGGTGCGCGTATTTTAGCCTATTTAGACCCGTGGGCGAATGCTTCAGGAAAAGCCTATCAAACTGTACATGCTTTAATGGCGGTCGGCGATGGCGGTTGGTTTGGTGCAGGTTTGGGCGGCAGTGTACAAAAATTGTTTTATTTGCCAGAGGCGCATAATGATTTTGTTTTCGCCGTTTTAGCCGAAGAGTTTGGATTTATTGGCATTGTTTTTACCTTGTTATTATTTGGTTGGATAGTACAACGCGCTTTTGTTATTGGTTTTAATGCCGACAAGGCAAAACTACATTTTGCGGCATATATTGCTTATGGCATAGGGTTTTGGATTGGCTTTCAATCTCTATTTCACATAGGTGTAAATTTGGCTTTGTTACCACCAAAAGGGTTGACCTTGCCGTTGATTAGCTATGGCGGAAGCAGTGTATTAGTGACGATGATGGCGATGGCATTCTTAATGCGAGTACATCGTGATACACAAATTGCGCTATTTGGTTTGTCGCCACGAGAGTTGGAGAAACAAAAAAAGCGTAAGTTGGCCGTTAGAAAGCCAAAAATGAAGAAGCGCAGTCTGGCTAAAAAGCCTGCAAAAAAACGCAGTGCGGTAACGCGCAAGAAAACAGGAGTGAAACGTTAATTATGTCCAATAAGCGACCGATATTAGTGACGGCAGGAGGAACAGGTGGACATGTCTACCCTGGTCTTGCGGTTGCGCGTGCGCTTATTGAGCAAGATATTCCTGTCGTTTGGATGGGAACGCATAAAGGGATCGAGGCGCGGGTGATTCCTGCCGCGGGAATAGAAATGGCATGGCTGGATGTAACAGGTTTGCGTGGTAAAGGCATTACAACTATTTTAGCAGCCCCTGTTAAGTTAGTGAGAGCTTTGTTTCAATCTGTAACGATCATGCGTCAACATCGTCCTGTTGCGGTATTAGGAATGGGCGGTTTTGTCGCTGGTCCAGGTGGCTTGGTTGCCGCATTAATGGGAATTCCTGTTGTCATCCATGAGCAAAATGCGGTAGCAGGATTGACGAATAAGCTACTGAGTAGAGTGAGTAAAAAAATATTACAAGGCTTCCCTAATACCTTTGCTAAAAAAGATAAAGTTATTGCGGTAGGTAATCCTGTGCGCAAAGAAATTGCAGGGATAGCAGCGCCGCAAGAGCGTCTAGTAGGTCGTGATGGTGTTAGTCGTTTGTTAATCATTGGCGGCAGTTTAGGAGCACAAGCATTAAACGAAATTGTTCCACAAGCTTTGGCGGAAATGGATTTTTCTAGCAGACCTGTAGTGCGTCATCAAGCAGGTGCAGGTAAAGATGAATCAACCAAAAAAGCCTATCAAGACTTAGGTGTGGACGCAGAAGTAACGCCATTTATAGAAGATATGGCAGAAGCTTATGAATGGGCAGATTTAATTATTTGTCGCTCAGGAGCCTTAACCATAGCGGAGGTGGCGGCAGCTGGAGTTGCTTCACTGCTGGTGCCATATCCCTTTGCGGTTGATGATCATCAGACTGCAAATGGGAGCTATCTGGCTGAAAATGATGCCGCGATAATGATGCAGCAAACAGAATTTAATAAACAATCAGTGAGTGTGGTATTACAAGACTTACTGGCGGATAAGGACAGGCTACTTAGCATGAGTCTAAGTGCAAGGGCATTAGCCAAACCGACTGCGACCAGTGAAGTCGCAGCAATTTGTGCAAAGCTGGCGGGTTATGAGTTTGATAAAAACTACATAGCTCAGATCAGTGGGGAAGAAATAATATGAGAGCAGAAAGTGACCTAGCACGCAAACGTATCAAGCATGTCCACTTTGTGGGTATTGGCGGTGCGGGAATGGGCGGTATTGCAGAGGTTATTGCCAATATCGGCTTTAGCGTGAGTGGCTCGGATATTGCGGAAGGAGCAATGACTCAGCGTTTAGCGGGTTTGGGTGTCACCGTTTATAAAGGACATGCGAAAAAGAATATACAGGGTGCAAATGTAGTCGTGGTATCAACCGCTGTTGATAACGATAATCCTGAGGTATTGGCTGCTAGAGCAAACAATATTCCTGTTGTACCGCGCGCAGAAATGCTGGCAGAAATCATGCGTTTTAGTAATGGCATAGCGGTTGCTGGTACACATGGCAAGACAACGACGACCAGTTTAGTAACCAGTGTTTTAGCAGAGGGTGGGCTAGACCCAACTTTTGTGATTGGTGGAAAGTTAAATAGCACGGCAAGTAATTCACGGTTAGGAACGGGTGAGTATTTAGTCGCAGAAGCTGATGAAAGTGATGCGTCATTTTTATTGCTAAAGCCGATGATTTCGGTAGTGACAAATATAGATGCGGATCACCTGTCGACCTATGGTGGTGACTTTGAAAAACTGAAAGCAGCTTTTGTTGAGTTTTTACATCATCTGCCTTTTTATGGTTTGGCTGTTCTATGTGTTGATGATGAGCATGTCTGTGACATTCTGCCAGAAGTAACCCGCACGATTGTTAGCTATGGTATCCATTACCCTGCTGATATTAGAGCAATGGATGTTCGTTATGACGGTGCACAAAGTTATTTCACAGTATTGCGTGAAGGTAAAGAAACACTTGAAATTACGCTAAATATGCCAGGTGAGCATAATGTACAAAATGCTTTAGCAGCAATTGCAGTCGCTTCTGAGATAGGTGTGAGTGACGAGGCTATTGTTAATGGATTGAAAAAATTCCAAGGTGTTGGTAGACGTTTTCAGTTATATGGCGATGTGCATACCGCAAACGGCATGATTACCTTGGTTGATGACTATGGGCATCACCCTACAGAAATGAAAGCAACGATGCGGGCAGTACGTACAGCATGGCCTGATAGGCGCATGGTGGTGTTGTTTCAGCCGCACCGTTTTACGCGTACCAGAGATTTGTTTGAAGATTTTTCTCAAGTGTTATCTGAGCCAGATGTGTTGCTATTGATGGATGTTTATGCCGCTTGTGAAGAGCCAATTGCAGGTGCTGATGGGCGCTCACTGGCACGCTCAATACGAAATCGTGGTCAAGTAGATCCCGTTTTTGTTGCCACAGAAGCAGAAATTGATGAGATGTTACTAAGTCAGATCCAAGACGGTGACGTCGTTCTGACTTTGGGTGCAGGTAGCGTAGGTGCAATCGCTGCAAGCTTGCCAGAGCGACTATCAGCTCAAAGAGACCTGATATGAGCGCAGAATTTGGCAAAGTAGCCGTGTTGATGGGAGGTTGGGCCGCAGAAAGAAATGTATCACTCGATAGTGGTAAAGCGGTACTTAAGGCTTTGCAAGCCAAACAGGTGGATGCACATGGTGTTGATGCGGATCGCGATGTGCTCAACACCTTACGCAAAGGAAAATTTGATCGTGTCTTTAATATTATGCATGGGCGTGGTGGTGAAGACGGCGAAATACAAGGGGCGTTAGATATATTGCAGATCCCTTATACGGGTTGTGGCGTGATGGCTTCGGCAATCAGTATGAATAAATTGATGACAAAACGTATTTGGTCGGGTGCTAATTTGCCCACTCCAGCATTTGTAGTTTTGAATACGGCAACAAATTTTGAAGCTGTTACCGAAACGCTTGGTTTGCCATTAATAGTAAAGCCTGCAAATGAAGGTTCTAGCATCGGCATGAGCAAGGTGAATAAGGTTGAGGAATTAGAAGCAGCTTATAAATGTGCCGCAGAATATGACTCTTTAATATTTGCCGAACAGTGGGTGACAGGGAGTGAATACACCATCGCGATATTAGGTGATGAGGCTTTGCCTGTGATTCGTTTGGAAGTGCAAAGTGATTTTTATGATCACGATGCAAAATATAAATCGAATGATACGCAATACCACTGCCCATGTGGTTTAGATGAGGATGAGGGGAAAGAACTACGAGCACTAGCAAAAACAGCTTTTGATGTAGTTGCTGCAAGTGGCTGGGGACGTGTTGATGTCATGCGTGATCAGCAAGGGAATTTTTGTTTAATTGAAGTAAATACAGTGCCAGGAATGACAGATCACTCATTGATGCCGATGGCAGCAAAGGCCGCGGGAATTAGTTTTGAGGATTTGGTCGTGCGTATATTGGAAACATCACGAAGAGATGTTGATTAGCGCTGAATATGATAAGCAATATTTTAAATTTCATGAAAATGGTAGCAAGGAATGCTTAGTTTATGAGAAAGAAAAAGGTTCAAGTAACAAGGAGAGTAAAAACTAAAAAGAAGGTAGCTAATGGTGTAAAGCTGCCTGTAATAAGCCTGCCAAATATAAATTGGAGATTGGTGACATTTTTATCCTTAGTCATTATCCCCTTACTAGCAGTAGCATTTGCGCTTCATTGGATAAAGAAGCCAGAGAATTTGATGATTCAATCGGTTGAAGTACAAGGCGATCTAAGATATTTGGATAAGACCTCTTTACAGCCGATTATTAAACCTTTTGCAAAAACAAACTTATATTTGTTGGATGCGAAAAGTTTGGAAGAGGAGATAGAGTTTAACCCTTGGGTCTACTCTGCTTCGTTAACCAGTGTTTGGCCCGATAAGCTCATCGTCAAAATACGTGAGCAAGATCCGATTGCCTTTTGGGGTAAAGAGGGAATGGTTAATGAGTATGGTGATGTTATAGAGGTTGATTTGCCAAAGCAGAGAGGCAAGTTACCAATGCTATACAGTCCCTTTGATAAAGGGCGAGAAATGGTAGAAGGGTATATAAAAATTAGAGCATGGATGAAGGACTTTCCCGTAGATATTGTTGAGTTTACCGAAGATGCTCGGGGTTCTTGGCAGTTAACGCTAGCAAATGGTATGCATGTGAAAATAGGTAGAAAGGAACATGAGCGACGTTTACGACGTTTTATGGTGGGGTATCGTAACCAGTTAATCGGTCAGGTTGAGACTATTGATACGGTAGATTTACGTTATACCAATGGTTTTGCGGTTAAGTGGAATAAAAAAGCGCGTAGTTAATTTTAAGGTTGATGGAAAGTACTGGTGATGCCAGTGGTGAGTGAAGTTAATCCAAAGGAAGTAGAAAAATGTCAAACGATGAAGATACAAATATGATCGTTGCCCTTGATATAGGGACATCAAAGGTAGTTGCGCTCATTGGTGAGGTATCCAATGAAGGTCGCTTAGATATTGTCGGTATTGGAAAATACGCTGCTCGTGGCATGAAAAAAGGTGTGGTTGTTAATATTGAATCAACTATTGAGTCGATTCAGCATGCAATTGAAGAAGCCGAATTGATGGCAGGTGTGAATATTAACTCAGTATACGCTGGGATTGCAGGTAGTCATGTCCACAGCTTAAATTCGCACGGCATCGTTGCTATCAGAGACAGAGAAGTCACCGAAGCTGATATGGAGCGCGTTTTGGATGCGGCGAGAGCCGTTGCTATACCTGCTGATCAGAGAATATTACATGTGTTGCCGCAAGATTTTGTCATCGATAATCAAGAAGGAATTCGTGATCCAGTAGGGATGTCAGGGGTTCGTTTGGAAGCTCGTGTGCATTTGGTCACAGGCGCACAAAGCGCGGCACAAAATATTGTGAAATGTGTTGAACGCTGTGGCTTAGAAGTTGATGACATTATTTTAGAGCAAGTCGCCTCAAGCTTTTCTGTCTTGGAAGATGATGAGCGAGAACTAGGTGTATGCATGGTGGATATTGGTGGTGGAACCAGTGATATTGCAATCTACCTGAATGGCGCAATTCAACATACAGCGGTGATACCAATAGCAGGCGATCAAGTCACTAATGATATTGCAGTTGCTATTCGTACCCCAACACAGTTTGCAGAAGAGTTAAAAATCAATCATGGCTGTGCTTTGCGTCAATTGGCTGATGAAAATGAAGTCATCGAAGTGCCAGGTGTTGGCGAACGTGAGCCACGAGGTTTGTCTGCGCAGACATTAGCGTCAGTTATTGAACCTCGTTATGAAGAGTTGTTTTCATTGATATTGGCAGAAATTCGTCGCAGTGGTTTTGAAGAGCGTATTGGAGTAGGCATTGTGCTAACAGGAGGCAGCTCTAAAATTAAGGGTGCAGTCGAATTAGCGGAAGAGATATTCAATATGCCAGTACGCATTGGAATGCCGCGTAACGTAGGTGGTTTAAAAGGAGAAGTGACGAATCCAATTCACTCGACGGGTGTGGGGCTGTTGCTTTATGGCGCTGCTCAACAGATGCAAGGTGGCGGTGGCTCTTATGATCCAGTGACGAGTGAAAATGTGTGGGAGAAAATGAAGAGTTGGTTTAATGGTAATTTATAAAACTATATTGTTACAGGTTCAAAGAAGAAAGTTTTTAATTTTATTTAATAAGAAATAGTTAGGAGGTTTCAAGTAATGAATCTACCAATATTACACGGATTTTTTGTTTCTGATTGATAGGGTTCAATCAGGGATAAAAGGCAAGTGAGATAGGTGGAGTTGTTGTTTGGAGCTTCCATTAGTTGCCCCCGCAACTAGCAAGTGCAGAACTGAGGTGGTACGTAAGTGACTCAGTGGTGCGTACTACTACATCGAAGATGATGAATACATCAGGAGAGAAAGGCATGTTTGAATTAATGGATACAGAAGCGAAAAGCGCGGTGATCAAGGTTATCGGTGTTGGCGGCGGCGGCGGTAATGCCGTACAAAATATGGTAGATGGTGGTGTTGAAGGTGTCGAGTTTATCTGTGCAAACACAGATGCGCAGGCGTTGGAAGGCTCAGGTGTAGACACCTTGCTGCAACTAGGAAGTGCTTTAACTAAAGGGCTAGGAGCAGGTGCAAATCCAGCGATTGGTCGTGAGGCAGCACTAGAAGATAGAGAGCGTATTAAGGAATTAATCTCAGGAACAGATATGCTATTTATCACGGCTGGTATGGGTGGTGGTACAGGAACAGGAGCAGCTCCTGTTGTCGCCGAAATGGCTAAAGAGCTAGGTATTTTAACGGTTGCTGTAGTGACCAAGCCATTTCCGTTTGAAGGTGCAAAACGCATGGCAGCAGCAGACGCTGGTATCGCAGAGTTAGCGGAAACGGTCGATTCTTTAATTACCATTCCTAATGCAAAGCTACTAACAGCACTAGGCAAAAATGTAACATTATTAGATGCGTTTAAAGCAGCGAATGATGTACTTCTGGGGGCAGTTCAAGGTATTTCTGAGTTGATCACAAGACCTGGTCTAATCAATGTTGACTTCGCAGATGTGCGTACAGTAATGAGTGAAATGGGCGTATCAATGATGGGTACAGGCTCTGCAAGGGGTGATGAGAGAGCCATCAAAGCAGCTCAAGCCGCTATTTCTAGCCCGCTATTAGATGATGTAAACTTAAAAGGTGCCCAAGGTATTTTAGTTAACATCACGGCTGGTTTAGACATAGGTATCCACGAATTTGAAGAAGTCGGTAGCGCAATTCGTGAGTTCTCCTCTGATGAAGCAGTCGTAGTAATAGGTACGGTAATTGATTCGGAGATGAGTGATGAAATTCGTGTAACACTCGTAGCAACAGGTCTTGATCGACTTAATGTTGAATTGAAGGCGGTTCCTACATCCGAAGAAAGAGTGTCAGTAGGTAATCTACGCCCAGTAGAGCTTGAAAAAGTAGCAATGGGAGATGGTCGTACGCCAGGCTATAGCGATAGAAACTCATCAGCATCTTCAGAGGGAGGGAGCTATTTAGATATCCCCGCCTTCTTGCGAAATCAAGCTGATTAGAAAAACAAATAAGGAAAAAATACAACCATTTATCTGTATGTTTTACGGGCATTAAGCGTAAGTGTTGTATTATTTTCACTCTGTTTTGAACATGAGAACCATAATGGATGAGAGTCTATTATGGTTTTTTTTATTGGTTGCCATAAACTTATTTTTTCGAAAAAAATTGTTAATTATGGTTGTTTATACGTTTTTATCTACTATATTTAGCTTATTCATCAGATATTTGCTTGATGTC
>DQSN01000101.1 GCA_015663245.1 Leucothrix mucor | reverse complement strand
TTAATTTTTTTATTTCTGCTGCTCCACGAAGTAGGCGCACACTTTACCTATGCCAAAGTACCTTATAATGATTTCTTTATTAGCTTCCTGAGCTTTGATCTAAACAATTTTTTTGGCTTTGAACGTAATCATTTTGATCGTTTGGTACATTTTTTGTATGGCTTTTTCTTAGTTTATCCCATTTATGAAATATTCCAACGAGGCATCGGTTTAAAAGGTTTTTGGTGCTATTTCTTTGCGGTTGATGTGGTGATGTCCAGCTCAATGTTATTTGAGTTATTTGAATGGGCAGCCGCAGAAATATTTGGTGGTGATTTGGGGATTGCCTATTTAGGTACACAAGGGGATGTTTGGGATGCCCATAAAGATATGGCGCTTGCAAGTTTAGGTGCACTTTTAATAATGCTAACTCTTGCTTGGCTGAAACGTAACGCTAAAAATTAATGAATTTAATAATAACAACTGGTCGCCATTTTTTAAGCAGTTAGCGGAGAGTTATTCTATTTCCTTATAGGTATCCTATAGTTAATTGCAAAGAGGATGCTGGTACTCACCATTAGAAAGTGTGAGATATTACCAAAATAGGCAGTAATATCATTGTATTATAAATACCAGTCCTCTATGTATAACGGCGTGGGAGCTGGATGTATGAAGATAAAATTCTATGGTGTACGTGGATCTATACCTACGTCCAGTGAAAAAACGATAATTTACGGCGGGCATACCTCTTGTCTTTTTGCAGAAGTTGATAATCAAGTTCTTATCTTTGATGCAGGCACGGGTATTCGTAAGTTAGGTGGTGATTTAGCCAAGGACAAACGAGATATTCACCTATTCTTTAGTCATTATCATTGGGATCATATTCAAGGTTTCCCCTTCTTCAAGCCTGCTTATCAATGTGGGCGCACTATTTACCTTCTTTCCGCTTACCTTCCTGCAAAAAATGCCAAAGCTGTTTTAGACCAAATGGTCGACCCTCACTTCCCTGTTCCTGGAGATCAAATACAGGCAAAGGTGCGAGTAATGCCCATGGATACTGATAATAATTTGCTGCTGGGTAATGCAAAAATCACCACCTGTGCCTTAAATCATTCAGGTGGAGGCTCTGCTTACAGAGTAGAAACATCACAGGGGAGTTTTGCTTATGTTACTGATAATGAACTTTACCCCCCAGGTGAAGTAACAACTGAATGGCAGCAGTGGGTTGATTTCTTACAGGGCGTTGATGTGTTGATACACGATGCGATGTATTTAGACAAAGAATTAGCAAATATTCACGGCTGGGGACATTCCTTAGTCTCACAGGTTCTACAATTAGCCAAAGAAGCAAGTGTTGCCAACCTAGTATTATTCCATCACGACCCTGACCGCACCGATAAGCAACTAGAACAAATATTAATTGACAGTAAAAAATGGATGAACAAGGAGCATCCTGCTTGTAACGTAACACTGGCTAAGGAAGGAGATAGTTATTACATCTCCAAATCAGGTGTAACGCTCAGTTGAGTCATGGCTAAACTAAAGAGTGGAATAATCATTTTGATAAAAATCAAGCATAATTGAACTACACTTTAATTTCTTCCTTGTAACAAATTCATAAAGAAGATCAAATATTACACATACCCACCGCATCACTCAAAAATATAAACAACTAAAATTATCAAATTTCAAAAATGCTAGAGAGAGAAATAATGAATAGAAAAAACCGTACCTTGGCTTTTTTAGCCAAAAACTATCACCCTTTTACCCGTTTTACCTTTGAGATGCTCAAGGGCGCGGGCGATGCTTTACGTATTTTTGAAATCAAAGGCGGAGAGACTTTTCACCTGCAACCAGCCAGTGCTGAAGATTCCTTATTTGTTATTGAGGGAAGTGCCTATTTTTTTGGTAAGAACCAAGAAAAAACCAATATCGCATCAGGACAAATAGATCTACAACCTATTTTATTTAACGATGCTATAACAATCAGTACCGACAGTAATGCTACGGTCTGTCATGTCGACACCTCCCTCATTAATGACTATTTATCATTAAAGGATATTTCTGATTCAGCAGATGATGGTGAAAGCGAGGCTTTAGTTGATCGTCTAATGTTTTTGAAATCAACCAAAGTATTCCGTTTATTACCCATCAATGTAGTGGAAGAAGCCGCGAAGCGCTGTGAAGAAATGAGCGTTAAAAAAGGTGATGAAATCATCAAACAAGACTCGCGTGCGGATGAGTTCTTCATCCTATTAAAGGGTGAAGCTGAGGTTTGGCGCGAAGAACTAGATGATGACGAACCACAAATGGTTGCCCTACTTGGTAGTGGTGACACCTTTGGAGAGGAGGCCCTTATTATTGGCGGCGCGCGTAATGCCTCTATCGTGATGACCAGTGATGGTACTTTACTAAAATTATCCAAAGCCGATTTTGATGAGTTAGTTTCTACCCCAGCTCTACGCTCAGTAAGCCCAGAAGTCGCGCAAACAATGGCTGATAAAGGCGCAGAAATTATTGATGTACGCTATGAAGAAGAATATGAGGAAAGCTTCATTCCAGGCTCCGTGCTTATTCCATTACCTGACTTACGCAACCACATCGCTGGTCTTGATAAAGATAAGGAATATTTGATTTTATGCGGAGTGGGTGCACGTGCTGCGGCAGCGGCATTACTACTGCGTCAACAAGATATAAATGCAATTGTGATTGAGGGTGGTATAAAAGCATGGCCATTTGATACGGCAAAATCAATGGACTTAGAATTAATTATGTTCGACTTCTGCCCCTTTGCTCAGCGTGGTGCTATCTCACTCCAACACAATGACATACCACATAAATTAACCTACCTTGATCCTGATAATTTACCTGACTGGTTTGCAGATGTATCACCCTTTGGAAAAGTGCCTATCTTACGTGTCGATGGCAAAACTACTATTTTTGAATCATCCGTTATTAATGAACTAATAGCCTCGATTTCAAATAAAAAAATGCTCCCTGCCGACCCTGTGGAGCGTAGCTTGTGTCGTAGTTGGATAGAGTTTGGTTCAACTATGTTAGGTCAACTTACAGGTATGATTTCCGCTGCTGATGAAGCCGCTTATCAATCCATTCATACTAGTTTCTTAGAAAATCTTCAACGCCTAGAAGAGCAAATGGAAAACCGTGCCCCTTACTTTGCAGGTGACTTATTTACCTTGGTTGATTCTACCTACGCACCACTCTTTATGCGTATGTCTTATCTGAATCAACGTGTTGATTTATATCCTGAGTCAGACTTCCCTAAAACGATGGCATGGTCTAAACAACTACTCTCACTTGAGTCTGTAACTGGCTCCGTACCTAGTTCCTTTAATGATATTTATCAGCAATTTATACAGCGTCGTGGGTCAGAAGGTTATCTCGCAAATGCGATGAGCAAGGTAGCGTAGTTGCTTATAGAGGCTTAAGATTGTTTTATGGACAATAAAATTATAGAAGGCTTGAGCACCGAGGATGTATCCAAGGTGCTACAAACCATCGTTGCAAATAACCATGAAACCATGCTGGCGTTTAGTAATGCTATGAGTAAGCGCGAGGAACTAAGTGTGCGTATTGGCAAGCGCACCACACAGATTCTACGCTTTGGGATTATGAGTATTTTATTGATTAGTGCATTGATGTTCTTTTTGATTCAATCACTTTCCAAACACATCGACACAATGGCGAGCAATATCACTCATATATCTGCAACAATGGGAAATATGGATCAAAGCTTTAGTTCTGTTACTCAAACTCTGACGCATATTGATCGTACAATGGGTGGCTTGAATACACATATCGAAGCGATGCGCACAGATATTCACAGCGTTCCGCAAATGACGGCTACCATGAAAGCCCTGCAAACTGATGTTGGAAGCATGAATATTGCTATTACAACAATGAATGGTGATTTACGCGCCCTGAATCATAATACTTCAGGTATAAACCAACAATTTGCAACGCTGATTCAACAAATGCGAATGATGACGCATGATGTTAATCGCATGTCGGAACCTATGAAATTTTTCCCATTTTAGGATGATAACTCTGTACCCTCGCTCTTTCCTAAGGCGCGGTAAAAGCGCCGATAAACTTAGATATTCCTCATCACCAATGCCGTGGTAACTTCTTCTCAATACTAATACGTTTCTTCTCAACCACTATATACCCACCTTTTCGTAACTCGGTCAAAATACGTGAGACCATTTCCCGCGATGAGCCTACCATTTCAGCAATATCTTGCTGCGTAAGACGCTGGGTAATCAATTTACCATTTTCTTCCCTTGCTTCTTTGTAAAGCAATTGAATCAAGCGTCCATAAATATCCAGCGAGGCTAGGCTACAGATTGTCTGATCAATTTCACGAATACGTGATGTTAATGCCTTAAAGATGGGGTAACAGATATTAGGATGTGTTTGCAAGAAAGTATCAAACTGTTCATAAGTAAGCTGTAATACCTCTGTTTTTCCTAGAGAAATCACAGAGGCTGACCGTGGCTCTGCATCTAATAGACTTAGCTCACCGCAATAATCGCCCTCATTTAAAAAAGCAAAGACAGTTTGCTTGCCTTCATCATCATTACTAAATACTTTTACGCGTCCGCTGACAATAAAAAATAGGCTTCTTGAGTTGTCTCCTTGCGAGATAAGAAGCTGATTACGGCTAAACTCTTTTTTTATTAGTAGCTTCGAGAACTCTTCCAAAGTTGTACTACTAAAGCCTGCAAATAATGGTATTTTTGATAGCATTTTTGATTCCTAGTTCTGGCATATCTCTACTTACTTGTATGGGTAAATACCCCATCCCAATCAGCAGGAGCTTGTAAATTTAGTGATCGCATACGTTGCAGATAAACTTGATAAAGTGGTTCTTTAGCGTTTTCCAATATTATCAAGATCTGTCTTTGTGCTGCTTGCCAATCCCCTGATAAATAAGCAGCTAAGGCTTTATTATGTGCGGCAATTTGTTGTTCTTGTGTAGGTGTTAGCGTGCTTTGCAGACAAAGTGGCTCATAAATTTTCACCGCTTCTTGGCGACCTTTAACACGCACATGATCTATCTGTCGAAAACAAATATTAGGACATTGTCGCATTGTCTCTTCACTGGTTAATATTGCGATACCATATTGTTTAGTCAAACTTTCTAAGCGTGAACCAAGGTTGACAGCATCCCCTAATACCGTATAGGCACGACGATAGCTTGATCCCATATCACCCACATTCATTTCTCCTGTGTGAATGCCTGTGCCTGCGGTGACAGTTTGCTGTATTCCCAAAGCTTTAAATTCATCTTGCATATCACGGGCTTTATCGCGCATCTCCAGCGCAGCTTTGACTGCATGTTCGGCATGTTGAGGGTCATCAAGTGGCGCACCCCAAAATGCCATGACTAAATCACCAATGTATTTATCTATTGTACCTTGCTGATTAAAAATAATTGCCGTGATGGGGGTGAGGTAGATATTAAGAAACTGCTTAAGTTGCTGGGTACTAAGACCTTCAGATAAAGCGGTAAAGCTACGAATATCAGAAAATAAAACGCTCATTTCACGACGTTCACCATCCATATTAATACTTTCGCCGCTCTCTAAAAGACGATCTATATGTCCAACAGGAACATATTGTCCAAACATGCCGTGAATACGTTGACGCTGACTGTGCTCCTGCACCAAGCGATGCAAAACAAAAGCAGAACCACTTAACATGATTAATAAGGCAGGTAGAATGAGATCAAAATTAATTCTTGGGACGTTCCATAACCACAAATTAAAACCTGTAACCGCAGCTAATAAGGCAAAGCCTACGATCATTAAACTCAGGGGACGCAACATCGGAAAAAGCAACATTATCAATAGACTTAACGTGACCAATAAGGCAATACTCCCACCATCCTTCCATTCTGGTGAGTAAGGAATAAGGTGAGGATTTAAGAGTGCATGGATAAGCGTGGCTTGAATTTCAACACCAGGATAGCTTGCTTGCAGCGGCGTGGTACGTAAATCTGCCAAAGCTTGCGCCGAAGTGCCGACAATTACGATGGAGTCAGTAAGATCAGGGATAGACTCATCCTGTAACACTTTGCTGGCAGAAATATACGTGAAGGTTTTAGCGCCACCAATATAAGGAATTAAAATCTGACCATTGGCATCGGTGCGAATTCGTTGCCCTGCGATAATGGCATGAGTGATGGTATTTACATTGGCAATCTTTTCACTTTGCAGTAAGAGCTGCTCCTTTTCTGCGCCAAGGTAAAGTTTAGCCGCTTCAACGGCAAGGGACGTATAGAGCTTATCATCATGCTCTAAAACAAGTGCTGCTTTACGTACCACTCCATCACCATCAGGCTGTACTGTAAAAAAACCATTTTGCATCGCTGCCTGTGCTAACAGGGGAATATTCGCGGTATAACCCTGCATGGTGAGACTACTGAGATGCTTTAATGGTGTGCTATTTTTTATCAATGATTGCTTTATATCACCTTTAATAAAGCCTGTTTCTGGGTGAAATAGATAACCTAAAATTACGCCCTTGTCTTTCATAGTTCTAGCAAGCTGCATATCACCATCTAGCTGTGTACGTATTGAGTTTAGGCTATTTGATAACTCAGTTTTATCTGCGGATAACGCTTGCTGAATAAGATCAACGGGATTGGTTTCAGGCTCTGCCAAAGTAATATCTAAAGTGATAACCGCACTACCAGCTACGTGTAGCTTTTCAATAAGTAATGCTAACTTCTGACGGCTCCACGGCCACTGCCCCTCTTTTTCAAGACTAGGTTCGTCAATGTCAATAATATAAATTGGCGAAAAGTCATTGATAGCTCCATTAACATTGGTACGCATTCGTAAATCATAAGCAATCGAATTTAAACGCTGCATAAATGCTTGAGCAGAAGGGATTTTTTGTAGATAAAGTAAGCTAGTTAATACCAGCAGTAGCAGACTAGCTATGAGTGGAATTAAATTTTGTTTGTAAATTTTCCACACAGTGCTTATTAGTACCCTTTATTAGTAGATGATTGGCTTCTAGAAGTGTAGTGGAAAATGGCAAAATAGTTAGTTCACAAAGGGATTAATGAGCTTATCTCTGTGTTTATTGGCATGATTATACTTTTGAGAATGACGATGCTGAGTTAGAATCATAGAGATTGAAAATTAAATAAGGAGCTTCTCCACAATGCACAAAATAATCCTACTTAGTGGCCTATGTCTGCTAACCGCCTGTTCTGGTGACAATCTCGACACACCCATCAAAACCTGTAAATCAGTAGCATCTGTTTTACTGGCCGCACAAATACCAGCAACAGCACAAGAAACCCAGCAGCAAACAAGTGAAGCACAGGTGGTAGTTTTAAATTTTCGACTGTCCGATGAGCAAAAAGACGTAACTGTAAACTGCATCTATGAGCCAGCCGCTATGGGAGAAGACTCAAACGTAGATTTATTTGGCGAGTTTGAACGCGTACCATCGAAAATGACAATCAACGGACAGGTCGTTCCCAGACGTGCTTTATTTGATGCTGTTAATCAAGCAACCCTCAATGCAGGAAAGCAAGTAGCCAAAGATGTAAATCAGAAAGGCTTAGATATGATAAATAACGCTAAAGAAACGGGAAAAGGCATGGCAAATAACGTGAATGATTTTATTCAGAAACAGTAACTACTGTTTAGATTTTTTGCTTATAATTTTCACTATATAGTACCCATATTCTTATTTGGGTACTTAATACTTCACCACTATTTATGGAAGATTCAAGCTGCGAAATACGACCAAATAAGAGACCTATTTTAATTTTTTAAACGCTTGTGATATAGTACGCCTCAAATTTTTTACAAGGAGTATTATCACCTTCATACAAATTTTATATAAAATTCAGACTATATAAATTTTGTAGAACATTAATTATGTTAAATATAAAAGCCTTTTACAAGCTCTTCAAAAAGTCATTACCAACATCTTTTAGTGCTATTTTTGACACAAAGAAAAGAGTATTGATATTACCCTCCTCCGCGCCCCCCCTTAAGTAATACATCCCGTCTTATTCCTATCGGACTCCGTAGCTAGGCTTTCGCCTATTTATTCAATTTTCTGACTCAAACATAGCACTCTAGTACCCCCGAAACTCTTATACAGAGAACGATAATCATTTAAGGAAATTTAAAATAATGGAAGCCGCAAACAAAACAGTAGCACCTTCAGTATCACACATTAGCAACCATGAATATTTTGGTCAGTTTGATAATGCCCATGTGGTTCATACGCTTTTAAAAGCAAAGAAATATGATGAGGCTTTACCTGAAATAAAAGCACTTTGTGAAGAAGCCAAAGATACAAATTTTGCGCTTAACAAAGGAGGTTACACTAGGAATATTTTATCTAAAAAAGATGGTTACTGGCTGTCGTTTTTAAAGTGGGATAAGAATGTAACGACTCCTGCTCACGGACACCCTGCTCAAGCATTTGTTTACACAGTTAAAGGTAGTATTGAAGTAACTAACTACAAACATGACGATAAAAACTTTATAGAACCAGTTAATAGTGCAGAGCAAGGTGAAGGAGAGTTTTTCTATAGCCACGGTGATGTAGGTAAATTTGATAATGCAGTACATCAAATTTCAACACAGGAAGAATGTATAACACTGCATTTTTACTCGGATGATCCTCGCAAAGGAAAACTATATAAAGAAGAAACTTAAGCCTTTGATTATTCCAATACTCTAGTTCAAAACCGCCATACTCTTCTCTTCGGTTACGCTCTAGAAGTTACTACCATCTAGCTCTTTGGCAGGACCCAAGAGCACGGGGGAAAGCCACTATTATTCTTTTAAAATACCTCCTGTTTTTCTACAAAGCCTTCTAACACCTTAAAAAATGCCAAGGTATCTTCTGCTTTATTACTGGTATTAACCGTTACCAACCTAATAAAGGTTGTATCCCCCTGTGCACCATAACCCACCATAATTTCTTGTTGCTCATATAGCTCAGTACACAATTTAACAGGATCAACACCTTTGTAGTTAAAACATACTGTTACCGAGGGAATTTTACTATAAACGGTATAATCAGGGTGATTTTCAATATAATCATGCGCGATTTTAGATTGTTCAAACTGATAATCAACAACCTCTTCCAAGCCTTTTGTCCCTATCGATTTCCATAGCGTCCAAAACTTTAAAGCATCATTTCTACGCCCACACTGCAACGACATTTTCCCTAGGTTATAATCATCACTATGCCCTTGATACAAGTAATCTGCATCATTACTAAATGACTGATACAAATATTTTTTATTTCGAGCAAAAATCATACTACTGCTCAAAGGAACACCCAGCATTTTATGTGCATTAAAGGCAAATGAATCTGACTTTTCAATACCTGCTAGTAAATATTTATACTGCTGACTAAATATTGCAGCACCACCCAAAGCACCATCAATATGCAACCAAAGATTATATTTTTTACAAATAACAGACAACTCATCAATAGGATCATAAGTCCCTAAAACAGTTGTACCCGCTGTCGCATTAACAAAAAATGGGTTTAAGCCGTCCGCTAAATCGGTCTTAACTTGCAACTCAAGCGCATCAAGCTGCATTTTTCCATCACCATCGGCGGGAATATAACGAACATTATCACGCCCAACTCCCGCAAAAGAGGCATTCTTAGCCATAGAGTAATGCGACTCCTCTGAGGAATAAGCCACTAAAACCTGCTGCACACCTTTATGACTAATTTCAGCATCAAACTTATCACGTGCCATAATCAACGCCATAAAATTAGCCATAGAACCACCTGTAGGAAAGGTTCCTCCACTCTTTCCACCATAAGCAATTATTGAACAAACCTGACGGATAATCTCTCGCTCAACACAGACCTGTGGCCCACCAACTTTATAGGTGTACATACTGTTATTAAGCACAACCGCCAATAAATCACCCAAAATAGCACGACCTTTGCGACCACCAAACAGTTGATTAAAAAAACGATTGCTGGATGTTTTAGGCGTTTTAAGTACCAATGCCTTTAGGTTTTCATTAAAAGCATCATCAGGCATTGGCTCATCCCGAAGTCCAATATCTAACTGTTTAAATAGCACATCAGGCTCTTCCACCTGAGTCATTGGATGATCAATTTCATCTTGCAACAAAGCATCGAAGATGTGATTAAATGTTGCTATATCCTTTTTTATATCTGTCTCTAGGGGCATTTAGGTCTCTAATTCCTTTCTTTTCATCTTAGATAACTTCATAGACAAATCTATCAAAACTACGGCGCAATCTTGATAGATCTACTCTTTAAAGTTCCTTACTCTAAAAAATTGCTTGTTATAACTATAAAAGTATAACAAGCAATTGATATTATTTAATTATTCACACCTAAACTTAAAGGTAAATATTGCTGCTATCTTAAAAGATTATCACTTCCAAACTAGCACTTGTGAGAACTACCCGATAAAGCAGTTATATCACCTAAACTAATCAGACGGTCTTAATATTTATTGGTACTATTGAAGCATATCACTGATATCAAATTTTCTTGAGCATGGAGCAAATACGGTAGATGTCAAATATTCTCAAAGCGATTATTAACATAGCAAATAATCCCATAGCCCAACTCAAAGACACCTATTCAGGTCGAAATTCAATTAACAATATTGGCGA
>DQSN01000110.1 GCA_015663245.1 Leucothrix mucor | reverse complement strand
TTATTTCCGACCTTGAATCAAGCTCATGCTTTTTAAAACATTCAAAGCTTCATACAAAAGGTAATCTTTCTTCGCTAAATTCACTTTAGATTTTTTATCTTCAGCCTTTTTATTTTTGGTGTCAGTTACTTTGATAGAGGGCTTCTTTGGTTCTTCTTTTCCTGGTTTAGGATTAGACAGATGCCCTTTTAAATCAGCCTCAGAGAGTGGTGTAAAAGTATCACCGTCATCTTTTTTGCCATTTTTAAACTGTAGCAGTTCTACTTTAATATCAGGAATAATTCCCTTGGCTTGAATCGAGTTGCCCGATGGAGTGAAGTAACGTGCGGTTGTTAATTTAACCGCTGTCTTTGCGTCGAGTGGCAATACGGTTTGTACCGAGCCTTTACCAAATGTCTTTTTACCAACAATTAATGCACGTTTGTGGTCTTGCAATGCGCCTGCAACAATTTCGGATGCAGAAGCAGAACCTTGATTGACTAAGATAACCATAGGAGCACCGTCTAGCATGTCGCCAGCAGTCGCGTCGTAACGCATACGTGCATCTGCTACGCGTCCTTCGGTGTAGACAATTTTACCGCTATTATCGAGGAATATGTCTGAAACACCAACAGCACCATTTAGAACGCCACCAGGGTTGTTTCTTAAGTCAAGAATCAAGCCTTTAAGCTTGCCTTTGTGCTCTGCTTTTAGTTTAGTTAGCGCCTTTGCAACACCAGCCGTTGTTTTCGATTGGAAGCTAGAAATACGGACATAGCCAAAGCCAGGTTCTAACATGCGTTGCTTAACGCTTTTAATCTTTATGATGGCACGAATAATTTTGACTTTAAAGGGCTTGTCTTTGCCTTCGCGCACGATGAGTAATTCAATGGGCGCGCCAGGTTTTCCACGCATCAACTTCACAGCATCGCTCAACGTAAGTCCTTTAACGGGCTTGTCATCTAAACGAATAATCAAATCACCAGCATGTAAGCCTGCTTTGTGTGCGGGCGTATCATCAATAGGGGAGATAACTTTTACAAAGCCATTTTCCATGCCAACTTCTATGCCTAAGCCACCAAACTCTCCTGATGTTCCCACGCGTAACTCAGTGAAAGCATCTTCATCTAAATAAGAAGAGTGAGGGTCAAGACCTGAAAGCATGCCGCTGATAGCATTAGAAATTAATTTGTTATCGTCAGCTTCTTCTACGTAAGATCGTTTGATGCGTGAATACACTTCTGAAAACTTTTTGATTTGCTCCAATGGTATGGTGGGGCTACTCACCTTGAATGCAAATACATTCAAACTAATTGATGTTGCAACACCAATGACTGTTCCTAAAACAACACCAGTGGTCAGTGTTTTATTAATTTTCAGCTGCATTATATCTCCAAAACTAATCTTTTAGTGGAACTAACACTTGAGACGCCATTCTCAGTTTAAGCCCGCTATTATTATTATTTAAATTTGATCCTGAATATTTTGCTACGTAACATGGTTTATATCCAGACGCATTATTATTCATGCAAACGATATTCAAAAAATTACTTCTGTATTACGTTTGGGCGTATGATGAAATATCAACAGCCACTACTGGGCAAGTCTAGCGCGTCTATCATAAAAATGCACTTAGGAAAACTTCAGTAAGTGCAATAATAATGAGTCTATAAAATTATTATCGACACCAACGTGAAGGATTTTGTAAACGTGTCCCTTTTCTTATCTCAAAGTACAGTGCATTTTGTTCTTGTCCCCCTGAGTTACCGACAGCAGCAATTACCTCACCTGCATTCACAATATCTCCTTCTTTTTTATAGATGCTACGATTGTAAGCATAAAGACTACGGTAGTTTTTATCATGGCGGATGATGATCAAATAGCCATAGCCATTTAAGCGTCCTGAAAACTCCACCTTTCCACGAGCAACGGTGCGTACTTTGCGTCCTCCTGGAGCCGTAATGACAACACCTTTCCAGCGTTGCTTATCATTTCTTTTGCTACCATAAGTATGTACCATTCGCCCACGAACAGGCCATGATAAGCGACCTCGTAATGATGAAAATGGTCGGCTAGAAACAAACTTAGACTGTTTTACTATTTTTCCCTTGGCTGTTTTTTTCTCTTTTTTCTTTGGTGTTCTAACTGCCGCTGTTTTTGTTTTTTGACTTTTCTTTGCCCGTTTTTCTTTTGCAATTAGGTTGGTAATTACACTTTTCAAGCGTGCTTCTTGAACTTTAAGTTTCTTTAAGGTGCTTGCTTTATTAACAACCTGTTTTTTTGCTTTCTTTAATGATCGCTCTCGTTTTTTCAGAATGCCTTTTAAATTCAATTTTTGTGATGAGAGCTTGGTATTTAGGGTCTTTAATTTTGAGCGGTCTACAGTGATTTTTTGCTCCATAGTTTGAACTTTTTTCAAACTGGAGCGAATAGTCTTGATTTTTTTTAGGCGGCTACGGTTTAGATATTCAAAATATTTTATCGTGCGTCCTATATCGGAAGGGTCATCCTGTTTTAGTAGTAAGCGAAGGTGAGACTGCTCCCCTGAGGTGTATAAAGCTTGAATTTGTTGCGCTAAGGCTTCTTTTTGTTGGGTGATGCTCTCTAATAGCTGCTGTTTTTCATGGCTTGCTTTTCCTAGCTTTTTACCTAATTTTTCCATATTTCGCTCTGTGCGATACTGAGCTTTAGATATATCACTTAAGTTTTTCTCTAAAGAGTTCACCTGTTTGCGTAATTTATTTGATTTGGTTTGAGCCGTACTAAGATTTGAAGAGGCTTGTGCTATTTTTTTCTTGATTTTTTGCTGTTGATTCTCCGCCATAAGAGAAGGGCTGAGAATTGCTATGAGCAGTACAATAAATAGTTTTTTGGAAAGGCAGAGAAGCATTGGCTAATAATTTTTTTAAAGATAATAGTATCAAATATAATAACAGCTTAGAGAACAAAGTGTATAGACAAGGTGAGTAAAATATTTTTCATACTAGAGTTTTATAGAAAATATCACCTTTCTGGGGGGTGAAATAGAAAGATCATGTATCTACACATACTATCTTTAAAGAGATACTCTCCAGCAAACTCCAAGTAAGCATTATGTTTTCAGTGACTTTTGTATAAAAGTATATTATCTTATTATGTAATTCTAATGTTGGTTTTTTGATCGCTTTAATTCCGCCTTTGGCTTATTTATTTTCTCAAATCCGAGGAATGAAGTGATAATCTTAAAAAATATTAGATATTTTAGGGGAAATCTAAGCAGTACTACCCACAAGAGTGGAAGCACTTTCAATATATTCTAAAGTTTAAGCTAATTTTAGCCATATTTAATGGCTGACTCTAATAAGAAATTACTTTGAGTATTTGATCGTTTTATATAACTATAAACCAACCTATAATATACTTATGACAACCATCAATAATATGGATTTAAAAACGGGTAATAACTGTGCATTCACTGTCGACTTACTGGGTCGTGATGAAGACATAGAAGTTGCATCTCGCTCATTAAAGGCTATTTCACATCCATTGCGCTTAAAAATACTGTGTGTATTAGGCGAAAATGAAGTGAGTGTCCAAGACATTGTAGAATGTGTTGGGACATCGCAAAGTAATATTTCACAACATTTGGCTATTTTAAGAGACAAGGGTGTACTGGCTTCGCGTAAAGATGCCAACCGTGTTTTTTATCGCATAGGGGACTCGCGTACGTTAAAACTAATTAGCATGATGCAAGACATCTTCTGTACAGTACGTTAAATTTTAGTTGCTTGGATGCTGCCCTAAAGTGGTAGCATCACGAGAGTTTGACTGATTAGTGGTAGCTTATTCTATTCTCGGTCAGCCTCCTAGCCACCTATATCTAGGTGGTTTATTTCATTGAGAAAGAGCAATACTGACCTTGCCCTATCTCTTTTGCCTTACCAAACTATCCAAACTTGTCTGTTTTTTGCCTTTACCTAAAGCTTTTAGGCGGTTATCGTTACACCCCTAATTTTTCAATCTAGGTTAAATACACTTTCATGCAAGAATATATTGACTTTGCTCGCTTACATCCATTGCTTGTTTTTGGTTTTATAGCCGTTGTTGGTTTGATCGTTTGGGTTGAATTTTCTCGACTTACACGAAAATATAAGCAGATAAATGCTAATGAAGCAGTACAAATTTTAAATAAAGATAATGTAATACTCATTGATGTACGTGAGCCAAGTGAAATTAAAAATGGTGTTATTAAAGGCGCAAAAAAAGTTCCACTAGGTCAATTAGCAACACAAATAGCAAGTTTTGAGAAAAACAAAGACCAACCATTTCTCATCTACTGTCGCAGTGGTAGTCGCTCAGGAAGTGCTTGTAACACTTTAACCAAGCATGGTTTTAGTGATGTGTATAACCTTGCAGGTGGCATCATGTCATGGGAATCCGAAAATTTACCCCTTAGTAGGTAAGAAATAGTGCAAGCAGACGTTATCATGTACTCTACTCTCTTTTGCCCTTACTGCATGAGAGCACGCAGATTATTAAAAAATAAGAATATAGAATTTGAAGAAATTCGTGTTGGCTCAAGTGCCGTTCTTTGGCAAGAGCTGAGAGAAAAAAGTGGTGGCTCAACGGTGCCGCAAATTATTATAAATGGGCAAGCCATTGGGGGATACGATGATATGGCTCTGCTTGATCGTGAAGGTAAATTAGATAGTCTATTAAAGGAACAATAAAATGGCAGAAGAAGAACAATCATCAGCAGCCGCAACACAACAGTCTGATCCAGTAGAACAACAATTTATTATCGAACGTATTTTTCTAAAAGACGCTTCATTTGAGTCTCCTAATAGCCCTGCTATTTTTACCGAAGAGTGGGAGCCAGATACAAACTTACAGTTAAATACTGAAGTAACTCCCATTTCTGATGATCATTATGAAGTGATCTTACTTATAACGGTAACCGTTAAAAGTAGTGATAAAACAGCATTTCTTGTAGAAGTTGCACAGGCAGGTGTATTCAAAATTACTGGCTACGATGCAGACCAGTTGAATCATTTGCTTGCGAGTTATTGTCCTAGTAATTTATACCCTTATGCACGTGAAGCGATTGCTAGTATGATTTCAAAAGGTAGTTTCCCTGAAATGCACCTTTCGCCTATCAATTTTGATGCACTTTATGCGCAACGTGTGCAAGACGAAGCTGCTCAAACTCAAGCCACTGAAGAGGCATAACTGATCATGTCTGAACCCTGTATTCAGACAATATCAGTATACGGTGCTGGCTCATGGGGGACAGCATTGGCTTTACAGCTTGCGCGTAATAACATTGAAGTTTTGCTCTGGGACTTCGACGCTACACACGTTGCCGAATATCAAGCGGCACGAGAAAATATTCACTACCTCGCAGGGATTCCTTTTCCTGATAATCTTCAATGTACCGATAAAATAGAAGATTGTATTAAACACTCCCATAATCAGCTAATCGTTATTCCTAGTCATGGTTTTCGCCAATTATTAACCCAACTATCGCCACTTTTAAGTAATCAACATAATATTATCTGGGCGACTAAAGGTTTGGAAATAGGTACAGGCAAACTACTGCATGAGGTTGTGGAAGAGACCGTGGGGAATGAAATTCCTTATGGTTTAGTCTCGGGCCCTACGTTTGCCTCTGAGGTTGCCCGAGGTTTACCCACAGCAATGACTGTTGCAGCAACAACAGAGGCGCTTAGTAACAGCACTGCAAAAGCTTTTCAAAGTGGAAACTTTCGTGTTTACACCAGTGATGATATTCTTGGTGTGGAGTTAGGCGGAGCAGTTAAAAATATCCTTGCAATAGCAGCTGGCATCTCAGATGGACTAGGTTTTGGTGCTAATGCACGTGCAGCTATCATCACTAGAGGCTTAGCTGA
The DNA here is from genome assembly GCA_015663245.1 of Leucothrix mucor. Lineage (GTDB taxonomy): Bacteria > Pseudomonadota > Gammaproteobacteria > Thiotrichales > Thiotrichaceae > JAGLBW01. The sequence goes on along the minus strand of DQSN01000110.1, from coordinate 1,342 downwards.
AATTATGCGTTTAGGTGAAAGTATGGGAGCAAATCCTGAAACTATAATGGGGCTTGCTGGTATTGGCGACCTAGTGCTAACTTGTACTGATGACCAATCTCGTAACCGCCGCTTGGGTTTAGCCTTAGGGAAAGGACTGGATACTGACGCTGCAATTCAAGAAATAGGTCAAGCAGTTGAAGGTGCAAAGTCATCAAGTTGCATTAATCTGCTAGCACAACGAGCTAATGTTGAAATGCCAATTTGCTCGGTTGTACATCGTATCGTCCATGAAAATCTCGACCCCCAAGTGGCTGTAAAAGAACTCTTAGCGCGTCACTTGCGTGCTGAGTTTTAGAGTTGCTTCGCGTCTTTTAAAAATATCGGTTAGCCTGTTTTTTGTAAACCTCCTGCAATAGCGAGTATTCCTACTTGTTGTTTAGGATTAAGAATTCAATAACACTATTTAATATACCCATCTGAACTCTTCCTTATAATGCTGTAATATTTTCCTGATTGACATTAGCTTAAGTAGATAATATTGTTGCAAATAATATATTCGGTATTAAAAAATAGATGAGCGGTCAACGCGGATGGCTGCAAATTTCTTATTAAGGAGCTTTTGCCCATGCCTCAAACTCTTCGTAGTACATTGCAGCAGCAGATAGATCAGTATACTCGGGAGATATTAAGTGCAACTGAAAAATCATGGGAAGCACTGAAAAATAAAGATCGTAAACAAAATATTTTTTGGTTGGATGAGAAGAAAAAATTAACGAGTGAAAGAACCGAGTTACAACAAAAATTACACCAAACTTCTAGTGGTGAAGATGCTGAGATTAAGCCAAAAACACGCCAAGAAATAAAAAATAAAATTGTCAGTTTAAATAAAATGGCACAGAAGGCGGATGGTGATATGCGCCTTGCTTTGAAAGACAAGCAGCTCTCACAAGCAAATGATTTTTTACGTCAAAGAAATCAGTTTAATGCAGAGGTGAAGCAGTTGAATGAATTGCTAAATCCGCCTAAAAATGAAAATAAAGTGGCACCGAAACTGACGAAAGTAGAACCATCGTTAAGCCGAGAGCAGATAAAAGAGAAAATAAGAGAGTATAATGTAAAAGCTCTAGATGCTGACAAACAGATGCGTGTAGCACTTGGCAATAGGGAGTTAGAAAAAGCGAATGAACTCTTACAGCAAAGAAATTACCTAAATACAGAAGCAAAGAAATTCGCGGCATTGCTTTCACCTTCTAAAATTCCTGTAAAAAACACTCAAAACACTCAAAACACTCAAAACACTCAAAACACTCAAAACACTCAAAACACTCAAAACACTCAAAACACTCAAAACACTCAAAAT
>DQSN01000133.1 GCA_015663245.1 Leucothrix mucor | reverse complement strand
TTGACGCAAGACCGACATTATTTGAAACGGCGCAACCCTCATCAACAAAATAAAAAGACGCTGGATGAGCTGGTTGCCGCTACACTTATTCTTTATCCGCGTTATATCAACTGGCAGACGGGGGCATTTACGACACCTGAGTATATCGTTCAACAAATTAATGAAAGTATTGAGCAGCAAGGTGGCAAACAAGCCAATAAAATGCCGCTAGTATCACGGAAAATCCTACAGGCTAAGCAGCTTATTAAGGGTGTCATCTCGTCGTAGTAGTTTATGTAGTATACTCTATTGCATTCCCTTACTTACCTAGCTAAAAAATTCCTAGCCTAGGACTCCAAGACTAGGAAGTCTTTAACTAGGTAAGTTAAGGAAATGTAATAGTTATACCAACCTAATATACTTTTCTTTTAATTTTCAACCGATCGATATTTTGTAGCCCGTATGAAGCACCGCGCAATACGGGAAATTGAAGCCATGCCCTCCCCTCTATTACGCAAGCTTCATACAGGCTACAAAAATGCCTTCAAAGATGATTAAGTGGTGACTTTATTAGGATTAGTATCACTAATAGCCTATTTACCCACCCCTTACACAAGGAGAAAGATCTTGTCGCAGGCATTACAACAAAAATACACTGAATTTGATGATTATCTTACAGGTGAGCGTGACGTTGATATCCGCAGTGAATATATTGATGGTTATATTTACGCAATGACGGGCGCTAGCGAGCAACATAATACGATAGCTGGCTCACTTTATGCCAATATAGAAATAAATTTAAGAGATGGTTGTCGCGCTTGGCAATCCGATATGAAAGTTATTGGTGAGAACAAAGGTAAAAATTTTGCATATTATCCCGACATTATGGCTGCTTGCGGTGAAAATACTGGCAACCAATATGCGCGCACTAATCCTTTGCTGATTGTAGAGGTACTCTCTCCTTCAACTCAGCGTATTGACCTTGCTGAGAAATTAGAGAACTATAAATCAATCGAGAGTTTATTAGAGTATGTGGTTGTCTCTCAAGATACACCTTTTTTACGGGTATTTCGTCGCAGAAGTAATTGGCAGAGTGAAGCTTATTATGCGGACGACATGCTAATTTTAGAGTCCGTTGGTTTAGAAATTAAAATAGAAGATATTTACCGACGTGTACGCAAAGAGGTGGGCTTAGATGTTCCTTACCCTATGGATAAGAGCAAACAGAAATTTCTTAAAGATGAAAGATAACGATACTGAAGCTAATTTAAAACATTAATCAATCGATCAAGCTAGTTTTCCATATCTCATCGATCTTTTCAGGATGATCAATAAAATAATTACGGGTCTCTTGTAGTTTCTCTATCATATTATTGCGCCGACGCTCTTCTTCGCTCGGCGGATCTTGCTCATTCCATTGCCGCAGTAATTTTGCTTGTTTTTTGAATAGCTTCAAACCATAAGCATCTACCAGATAAAACATAGATCGAGCTATCTCACCTTTATTAACGTGAGGCGGTTCTACTAATTTACGGTCGTAATCTATTTCAAATTCAAACTTTAACCAGCGACGTTCGTCGTCATCACCATCAACTTCACCAAAACCATAGCTACCTCGCGCCATATTTAAGTCACGACGCGCAGGGTAAATATTATGCAAATCAGATTCTATATATTTAAAACGCTTTGAGTTTCGACGACAAGACTTACGGTCTTTACACTTTAAGGTGTTTACCACCCATGCCATAGGAAAAACATGCTCGGCATTTGTCCATTCTGGTTTTACATGTCCAAAACGTTGTTGGCTATAGAGCGTCACACCACCACGTCCATACAAGTCACGCCAAAAAAGCTGTAAGGTGTAGTTATAGTTAGATACTTTCGTCTGACCTGTATTTAATTTCATCATCACATTCTAGATGACTTCAACTATAATTAACATGAAATTGCAGATAAGCGCACCCCTCACCACACCTACCCAATGTTTAATTAAAAAATTAAAGGGTTTCCTATTGCCTCTATTGCCTCAGATGAATACAATATGGGGTTGTCTATTTTATTAAGGGGCCTCTGAGTTAAGTTAATTATAATTTAGCACAAAAAAACTATCGCTACTTTTCACGAAGTGAATCGTAATAGTCACTCTGCATACGCTTTTAAGTCATTTGCAAATAAAGCACTAAATATTACGTCGATTATCATGGAAAATAGCGGTAGTTTCAGCAAGCTAAAAATAATTGGGCTTGATCAGAACCTCCTTAAAAATCTCTATGTATAAATACAGTAGGCTTAAATGCTGGAATTATAGTTTTTTGACCTTATATTCCATTATATTGAATATCAAATTTTTGTTAAGAGTCACGGAGTCACTACATGCCTTGGAATGAACCAGGTGGTAATAATAACGATAAAGATCCTTGGGGCGATAGCTCCAAGAAAAACCCTAAAGGTAACTCTTCTGCAAATGATAATGTCGAAGAATTAACCCGAAAAATCAACGATAAGGTCAGTAGTATTTTTGGCAAGAAATCTGACAATGGTGAAAAAGGTAATGGCGGCGGCGTTAGTAAAGCTGGTGGATTGCTAATTGGGCTAATCTTATTAGGTGTGTGGTTATTTACAGGGTTTTATACGGTTGACTCTGCCCAACGTGGTGTCGAGCTACGCTTTGGCGCTTATCAACAAACTACCAAACCTGGGCTACATTGGCATCTTCCCTACCCTATGGAGACGGTTGAGTTAGTCGATATCGACAAAAACCGTACAGCAACAGATCGGACACATATGCTAACAAAAGATGAGAACATCATCGATATTGGCGTTTCCGTACAGTACAAGATTAAGAACCCTGAAAATTACCTCTTCAATGTTTACCTTGCAGACTACGAGCCACAACAATCTGTGGGTACACTCTACCATGTCATGCGTAGTGCCATCAGAGAAGTTATTGGACGTAATACGATGGATGGTATCCTCAAGGAAAACCGTGCTGGCTTTGCCCCTGATACTCTCGTTGTTATGCAAGAGATTCTGGATCAATACAAGTCGGGTCTGCATGTTATCAAAGTAAACCTAACGTATGCAGAAGCACCAAAGCAGGTTAAAGATGCTTTTGATGATGCTAACCGTGCGCGAGAAGATAAAGACCGTTATAAAAACCAAGCAGAAACTTACTCGAAAAAAGTCATCCCTGCTGCACGTGGTACAGCGGCACGTATTCTTGAAGATGCTACTGCTTATACCAGCATGGTTATTTCTAAAGCAAAGGGTGATTCATCTCGCTTCGCTCAGCTAGCGGGAGAATATCAAAAAGCACCCGAGGTGACGCGTGAGCGCTTGTATCTCGAAACTATGGAAAAAGTATTGTCTAACAATCGTAAAATAATGATTGATAGCAAGTCTGGTAACAATCTACTTTATTTGCCGCTAGATAAACTACAAGGTTCTAGCAATAGCTCTAAACAAGTATCTCCAGCAGTTGCAAGTGCTATGCAACAACAGCTAAGCAGACAACAATCACAAAACGTCCGTAGCAGCACCCGCACTAACTCAAGGGAAGCACGTTAATGAAAAACGCACTTGGACTAATTATTGCCATCATTGCATTTACTGTAATGTCATCGACTTATACTGTCGATCAACGCGAAACGGCTATTAAATTTCGTTTTAAAGAGATTGTTGAGTCTAATATTGAGCCTGGCTTGCACTTTAAAATACCGTTTGTGCATACCATTGAAAAATTCAACAAACAGATTTTAACCTTGGATGCAAAGCCAGACCGTTTTCTTACCAATGAGAAGAAATATGTTCGTGTCGACTTTTTTGTAAAATGGCGTATTTCGGATGCAAGTGTATTCTACCGTGCAACAAGAGGTGATATATCTCGCGCTCAAAACCGCCTAGAAAGTATTATGAAAGACGGCTTACGTAATGAGTTCAGTAAGCGCACTATTTTAGAAGCTATTTCAGGTGAACGTGGCGAGATTATTTCATCGTTACGTGACAAATCAAACACAGACGCTCAAGAATTAGGTATTGAAATTGTTGATGCTCGCGTTAGTCAAATTGACTTCCCCGAAACAGTCAGTGAGTCAGTTTATGATCGAATGCGTTCAGAGCGCCAGCGTGTAGCTCAAGATTTCCGCTCTCGTGGTAAGGAAGAAGCTGAAAAAATTCGTGCAGCGGCTGATCGTGAAGCGACCATTATCGAAGCAGATGCCTACAGCGAAGGTGAGAAAATACGTGGTGAAGGCGATGCAAAGTCAGCAGCCGTTTATGCTGATGCTTACTCTCAAGATGCTGAGTTTTACGCTTTTTATCGTAGCTTATCCGCCTATGAGAAAGCATTTTCGAACTCTGGTGACATGATGGTTATCGAGCCTGATTCAGAATTCTTCCGTTATTTTAAGAATAAGTCAGCTCAATAATTAACACCGCAATAGACAGATAATAGTGAATATTAATTGGAACGATTTACTGACTGCTTTTGCCTTGGTACTTATCATTGAAGGTTTACTACCTTTTACTGTACCCGACAAAATCAAAGATATTTATCGTAGCTTACATGAAGCACCTGCTAATAGTTTACGTTTAATGGGGCTTGCGAGTATTATTGCAGGCCTCATTTTATTATATTTATCCTGACTGGGTAGATGGATTTAATTAATCTACGGAACCATGATTTTTCATCTCCCATACAACTCATCATGTCATGATCAATAATCCCCTTATGATCCCACACCACCACGGTAAACATCTCATATGACTACTTGGCTACTCCCTGAAGGCATCCATGAATCATTACCCGACGAAGCTGAAAATCTTGAAGCATTTCGTCGCCAACTTATCGATTTATACGCAAGTTGGGGATATCGACTCGTAAACCCTCCACTTGTTGAGTATGTGGAATCCCTACGGATTGGCATGGGAACAGAGCTTGATTTACAAACAGTTAAAATCACTGATCAATTGACAGGTCGCTTAATGGGTGTGCGTGCTGATATGACGCCACAAGTTGCTCGTATCGACGCGCATCGCATGAAAAAAGATGATATTGATAACCGCCCTAACCGTCTCTGTTACATTGGTACCGTTTTGCGTACGCAAGCAGCACACCAAGGTGGCTCACGCTCTCCTCGCCAAGTCGGCGCAGAACTATTTGGTCATTCGGGTATAGAAAGTGACTTTGAAGTAATCTCTTTAATGCTTGAGACACTTAAAGTCAGTGGTATCAACGACCTTATTTTAGACATCGGACACATTGGCATTGCCCGCGGATTAGCAAGTCATGTAGAGCTAAGCAAGGAAGAAGAAGCAATCTTCTTTGATATGCTAGCGCGTAAATCACTCCCTGAAATTAAAAACTGGTTGAAAAATAGCCAGCTATCAAAATCTGATGCTGATATGCTAGCCATCCTACCTACCCTGAGTGGCTCAAGCGACATTCTGGAATCAGCAAAGTCGCAACTACTGAATGCAGGGAGAATGGTGATTAGTGCCATTGAGTATTTACAAAGTTTAAGTGAGTTGCTAAAACGCTATTATCCTGAATTAAAAATTAATATAGATTTAGCTGAGTTACGTGGCTACGCTTACCATACGGGTATTATTTATGCTGTTTACACGCCAACTATAGGACACTCTATTGCTCGTGGTGGACGCTACGACGGTATCGGCAAAGCCTTTGGCAACGATCGACCTGCAACAGGTTTTAGTACCGACTTGCACACTCTGGCATCTTTAGCGACACAGCAAACACCAGAAAGTAACAAAGCTATTTTAGCACCCAGTACTTTAGATGAAGCACTAGACAAACTAATCACACAGTTACGTGGCGAAGGTGAGACGGTTATCCGCCAGCTTTCTACGAATACAAGCATCACACCACAGCAACAAAACTGTGATCGTAAAATTGAACAATCTGATGATCAATGGATTGTTGTAGAAATAACCAAATAAGCCAAAGGAAAGTACCAATGGGAAAATTTGTTGTAGTCCTAGGAACCCAATGGGGTGATGAAGGAAAAGGAAAGGTTGTTGATTTACTGACTGAAAATGCCGCTGCAGTGGTTCGTTTTCAAGGTGGTCACAATGCAGGGCACACCTTAGTCATCGATGGAAAGAAAACGGTTTTACATTTGATTCCATCTGGGATTTTACGTGATGGTGTTGAGTGTATGATTGGCAATGGCGTGGTATTAGCACCTGATGCCCTACTCAAAGAACTAGACATGCTAGAAGCGGAAGGCGTACCTGCACGCGATCGTCTAAAACTTTCGGAAGCCTGCCAGCTTATTCTTCCTTATCATGTTGCATTAGATGCTGCGCGTGAAGTTGCCCGAGGCAATAAAGCAATCGGCACAACAGGACGTGGCATTGGTCCCGCTTACGAAGATAAAATTGCTCGCCGCGGCCTACGTTTAGGCGACCTGCTTGATACCGAACGCTTCAAAGTAAAGCTAAAAGAAGTCATGGATTATCATAACTACAGCCTGAAAAACTATTTCAATGCAGAAGAAGTTGATTATCAGACCGTATTAGACGAAGCACTAAAGATGGCTGAAATCATGCGCCCAATGGT
>DQSN01000033.1 GCA_015663245.1 Leucothrix mucor | reverse complement strand
GTGCCTGCTAATACGCTACAGCCTGTGCCACAAAAGCGACAAGGTATTTTATCCCAGCGCACATCCCCATCATCACCGTCTGATTTTGCATGCGCCAACTGAGTTAATGGTAGTGTGACTCCAGCAGTTGCCGCTGCGGCAACGACAGCTTGAGATTTTATAAAGGCGCGTCTTGATAGTTTCATTTCATATCTCCATCGAGGTGAGTGGGCATGGGCGTATTCGGGGTATCGTCGTCTTCTAGATCTTCTTGGTATTCATAGACCAGAGAGGCGCTCATCACACCATCAATTCGTGTCATTTCAGTCATGGTATTGCCACAATAGCTACGGCTAGGGTGATCAAGACTAACAATCATTTTTCCTTGATCAGTTTGTGCATGTATTTCAACACCTTCCATTGACTTGAGAGATTGGGAAACAGTCTCTATATATTCTGGTTTCGCTTGTATTACTAAGCTACAAATAGTCATTGAAGTGTTTTCCTTGTAATTTTAATCGACTGATTAGGGCAGGGAGCAATACATGCGCCACAGCCTGTGCATTTGTCAGTCGAAATAATAGGTATTGCCTTACCGCCAACTTCTAAGCGAAACTTTATGGCTTCGTTGTCACACATATCACCACAACTACGACAAGTGATGCTGTTTATAGAGAGACAATCGTTACTAATCTCGATGGAAAGATTCCAAGCAGCTTGTTGATCTATTTTTACTAGGGCATTAGGTTTGCAACTTGCTTCGCATTGTCCACAGAAAGTGCATTCATTTTGACTGAAGTCGATAACGGGCAAGCGACCACGTCCAAAAGATATGATATTAGTTGGGCAAACTTCTATGCAGTCGCCACAATTAGTGCAAGTGTCATCAAAGACTGATTCAGAGACAGCCCAAGGTGGGCGATAGGGGAGAGATTTATTAACGCGTCCCGCAAATAGTTGGCGACGAGACAGTTCGAGTGATGTCTTTTTTTGTCGGTTCAAATGCCTACCCTTGCCTATAAAATAAGGAATTTATGTTGCTAAGATTTTGTGCTATCTGTGACTTAGATCAAGAGCATATCAGTATAAAAGTTGATAAAGATTGATTCATGTTAACAATTAGGTGTTTTTATGTGGGTATCATGCTTACTTATTAAGTATAACTATTTCCGAATATTATAATTTAATAATTAAGTGCATAAAAAAGCCAGTTACAGGAGGTAACTGGCTTTAAATAAGGAAAAGAAGGGAGTGTATGGAATTGTTTAATCGGTGCTTCTTCGATGCCCTTTTGAGATGTTTTCGACCACCATTGCAATACTTTCTGCTAGATGCTCGGTTTCGTCAGGATCATCACCTTCGACCATTACGCGAATTAGTGGCTCGGTGCCAGAGGCTCTAAGTAATACGCGTCCACGTTCGCCCAATTGTGCTTCTGCTGTTTTAACAGCATCCTGAATTGCAGGGTCTTTATCAAAATCAACATCTTTGCTGATGCGTACATTCTTTAAAGTTTGTGGGTATTTCTTCATAACCTGTTTTAGTTCGTGCAGTGATTTCTTGCTGCTAATCATTGCATGTAGAATTTGTAAGGCCGCGATAGTGCCATCGCCAGTAGGTATACGATCTCTCACGATAACATGTCCAGAGCCTTCTCCACCTAAAACACCATCATATTTACGCAGTAACTCCATGACATAACGGTCGCCTACATTTGCACGATGAAAATTTATCCCCATTTTTTCGATTGCTTGTTGCAAGCCTAAGTTACTCATTAATGTACCGACAACATCATTACCTAATGTGCCTTCTTGGTGCTTGTGCTGAGCAATAATTGCGATAGCTTCATCGCCATCAACCGTTTCACCTTTATTATCGATCATCATTAAGCGATCACCATCGCCATCAAGTGCAATACCAATATCTGCACGGTACTGTTTTACCTTTTTAGTGAGTGTGTCGAGGGAAGTAGCCCCGCAATTGTGATTGATATTAATACCATTAGGTTTGTCTGCAATAGTAATAACATCTGCGCCTAGCTCGGTTAATACATGAGGTGACACCTGATAGGTTGCACCGTTAGCGCAGTCGAGCACAATGCGCAAAGACTCAAAGGAGGTATCTGTAGGGATGGCGCGTTTGCAGAACTCAATATAACGCCCACCAGCATCTTCAACACGTATAACTTTGCCGAGCTTTTCTGAGCTGACGGTTTCAATATCACGCTCTAAATAGCTTTCTATTTCTTCTTCAACTTCATCGGCTAGCTTTGTGCCTTCCGCAGAGAAAAACTTTACACCATTATCTTGATAAGGGTTATGCGATGCGCTGATAACAATGCCAGCAGAAGCACGAAAAGTGCGAGTTAGATAAGAGACGGCAGGTGTTGGCATAGGGCCAAGTAAACGCACATCAACGCCCGCAGCAACGAGTCCTGCTTGCAATGCAGTTTCTAACATATAGCCCGAGATACGTGTGTCTTTACCAATAACAACTAAGGGGTGCCCCTGTTTTGTTAGCACTTTTCCTGCTGCCCAGCCCAATTTTAAGGCAAAATCTGGTGTCATAGGTGCTTTGCCGATTTCCCCGCGAATGCCATCTGTTCCGAAATACTTTCTACTCATTGATATTACTCTTTTACGTTGTAGATAAGCTAAAGAGACTGAAAATGAATATTTTTACAGCCTCTAGAGTACCTATGCTTATAGGGTCTATTAGTATATTTGTACTAGTGCAACAATGTTTAAGAGTATAACATTTATAAAATAAGTCTCAATTTCGGGCTGATTTTCGGTCGTGGTGATTATGATGTTCAGGGGGGGTATATTGTGCTGTTCTAAGCGTGGCGAATGCCCGTGACTCTAATCCAGTCACCTTTTTGTGCAACATTGATGTGACTGAAATATTTTTTATAAGCTCGTTTAATATCGCTAGTTTGTTCTTCTAAGATGCCAGAAAGTACAATACTTCCCCCAACTTTTGTGAGTTGCGCAAAGGTTTCTGCTAACTCAACTAAAGGACCAGATAGGATATTTGCAATGAGTAGATCAACAGCTTTTGTTGATAAATCTTCAGGGAAACAGGTTGCGATTACCTCATCAGCAATATGATTTTTTTGCATATTATCTTTTGTCGCAACTAAGGCTTGCTGGTCAATATCAGTTGCTAATATTTTTCCTGCGCCTAGTAATGCTGCGGCAATAGCTAAAATACCACTGCCACAACCATAATCAATCACAGATAAATTTTTAGGTGGGTTTGCATCTAGCCACTCTAAACATAAAGCGGTAGTAGGGTGTGTGCCGCTACCAAAGGCTAAGCCAGGATCTAGAATTATTTTGGTGCTGTCATCTTCGGGAACTTCATTCCAGCTTGGGTAAATCCACAAGTTTTTACCAAATTGCATGGGGTGAAAATCTTCCATCCATGCGCGTTCCCAGTTTTGATCTTCTAAGGTTTCGCTTATATTTTTACTGATTTGCCATTGCTGCTTATTGGCTTCAAGCGTTGCTAGTAAATTAGATATATCGCTATCACCAGCAAATAATGCGGTGATAATTAAATCATCCCATAAAGGAGTTTCACCTGGTAATGGTTCTAAAACAGGTGTATCACCAGCATCTTGCCACGTAATAGAAAGTGCATTTGCACTCTCCATGCAATCACTTATTTCATCTTGAAATGATTTATTGCAGTGGCAATTTATTTGCAGCCAGTGAGGGTTGGTCATTTTTGGCTAAGCTTCTTTTCTAAGTAGTCAATAGCTGCGCCACCTTTGCGGAATACTGTATCAGCCATGATCCTGCGTTGTAGCGGAATATTGGTTTTGATACCTTGAATGACCATTTCTGTAAGAGCACCTTCCATTCTAGTGATAGCCGCTTCTCGATTATCGGCATGAACAATTAACTTTCCAATCATCGAATCATAATGAGGCGGTACTTTATAGCCACCATAAATATGCGAATCGACTCTTACACCCAAGCCGCCTGGTTGATGGAAGCTTTGAATAGTGCCTGGTGATGGAGTAAAGGTATCAGGATCTTCAGCATTTATGCGGCACTCAATCGCGTGTCCTCTAGGGACAATATCTTCCTGCTTGATTTTAAGTTCTTTGCCTGAAGCAATGAGGAGTTGCTGCTTGACGAGATCAACGCCAGTAATGAATTCAGTGACAGGGTGCTCTACTTGTAAGCGCGTATTCATTTCAATGAAGTAAAACTCCTCATTTTCATAGAGAAACTCAAAAGTACCAGCACCGCGATAGCCAATATCCACACAGGCTTTGGCAAGGATATTACCCAAGGTATTACGTTGTTCATGGGTGATGCCTGGAGCTGGAGCTTCTTCCACTACCTTTTGATTACGACGTTGCATTGAGCAATCGCGTTCGCAAAGGTGGATTGCATTACCATGTGTGTCTGCTAAGACTTGGAATTCAATATGACGTGGCTTTTGTAGGAATTTTTCCATAAATACAACGTCATTATTAAATGCTACTGCCGCTTCTGTTTTTGTCAATGCGATTGATTCAACAAGATCAGATGAATCATAAACGACACGCATGCCGCGACCACCACCACCACCCGTGGCTTTGATGATTAATGGGTAGCCGATGCGTTCCGCCATTGCGAGACTTTCATCTGGATCATCAGGAATCGCACCTTCAGAGCCTGGAACGCAGGGTACGTTTGACTTTTCCATTGCTTCTTTAGCGCGTATTTTATCGCCCATCACGCGGATAGAGTCTGCGGTAGGCCCTACGAAAATAAAACCACTGGACTCTACGCGCTCGGCAAAATCAGCATTTTCGGAGAGAAAGCCATAACCAGGGTGGATAGCGTCGGCATCAGTTACTTCTGCGGCGCTGATAATGGCGGGAATGTTGAGGTAACTTTCAAGTGAGCTAGGTGGACCAATACAAACGGCTTCATCTGCTAAGCGAACGTGTTTTAGATCTCTATCAGCAGTTGAGTGTATGGCAACGGTTTTAATGCCCATTTCTCGACAAGCACGTAAAATGCGTAACGCAATTTCACCACGGTTGGCAATTAGGAGTTTTTTTATCATGGAAAATAACTCCTATTATTCAATAACGAAAAGAGGCTGACCGAATTCTACAGGCTGCTCATTCTCGACAAGGATAGATTTAATGGTTCCTGACTTATCTGCTTCAATTTCATTAAGCATTTTCATCGCTTCGATAATGCATAAGGTATCGCCAACAGAAACTTTTTGCCCAATCTCAGAAAAGGGTGCAGCAGTGGGTGATGAAGATCGATAGAAGGTTCCTACCATTGGGGAGTCAATAGTAATACCTGATACTGCATCATCTGCGAGTGCTGGAATTGCGGCAGCAGGAGCAGCTTCAACTGCCGCCACTGGAGGTGCGGCGGCAACTAAAGGAGCAGCAACTGGTGGAGCAGGGCTGTAGCGAGTAATACGTACCGACTCCTCGCCTTCTACAATTTCTAATTCGGCAATGCCGCTATCTTCTATTAATTCAATGAGTTTTTTTACTTTGCGAACATCCATTGGATTTTCCTATTTAGTTAGCTAAATGACTGCTTTTTTCAGTAGTGCATTTTTTAGAGTTATTGTTTTGGAGCTTGGAATATAATACTGCATCCTAAGCTTCGAGTTTTTCAATGGCGGCGATCAAAGCAAGTTCATAACCTTTAGGCCCTAAGCCCACGATACAACCTTCTGCAATATCAGAGAAGTAGGAGTGATGTCTAAACGCTTCCCGTTTGTATACATTGGATAGATGAATTTCTATGAAAGGTAGCTTGGTCGCTAATAAAGCATCACGTAAAGCGATGCTGGTGTGCGTAAATGCAGCAGGGTTGAATAAAATAAATTCAACCGCTTCTAGCTGTGCTGCATGAATTCTATCAATAAGTTTGTATTCGGCATTGCTTTGAAAGCAATCTAGCTCGTGTTTTTGTTGTGTGGCAATCTGGCGTAAATTTTCTTCAATATTAGCTAGCGATAGTGTTCCATAATGTCCAGGTTCGCGCTGCCCAAGTAGATTGAGATTTGGGCCATTTAAGAGAAGTATTTTAGCCATAAAGTTTGAGTCTTAGCAGTGGATGATAATTCTTGGATGTGTCTTGAGAGTTAGAGATGAAAATATTTTTTAAAAGATGTTAACAACAAAAGCCTGCAATTCTGCGGAGTTTACACTTATCACACCACTTGTGCTAGCTATTATCAGGTGGATTTGTAGTCGCTTATTGGATTGTCAGACAGGTTTCTAATAAATACTTAACTCACTAAAAGGTATAAATTTTACTAAATCACCTTTGCTAACGGTGGCATAAGGCTTAATAATCACCAAGCCATTTGCCCAGCTAGTCGAGGTGAGCACTCCAGAACCTTGGTGTGGGTAGAGTTTGATAATAGTTTTCCCAGCTGAATTTTGCTCTAGTCTTGCTCGCAAGTATTCGCAGCGGCTGCCTTTTTTGTTCCAGTCAAATGCAGCAGGAACCATAAAGCTATTAGCTTGAGTATTGCTGTTACCCTGTTTTTTGAGAATATAAGGGCGAGCAAAAATACAAAAAGTAGCAAAGACAGACACAGGGTTGCCTGGCATACCCAAGAAAGGAGTATTGCCGATACTGCCAAAAGCCAAAGGTTTGCCTGGCTTAATATTGATACGCCACATTTCGAGTTGTCCAAGTTCCTCTAAGGCAATGCGTACATAATCTTCTTCACCAACAGACACACCACCGCTAGTCATTACTAAGTCAGCTTTTTCAGCAGCTTCTAGCATTGCATCGCGTGTTGCTTCTAGGGTGTCGCCCACAATGCCAAGATCGATTATTTCACAATTTAAGTTGTCCAGCAGTCCGCGTAATGTGTAGCGGTTGGAGTTGTAGATTTGTCCTGCTTGTAGAGGAGTTCCTGGCTCTTGTAGCTCATCACCTGTAAAGAATATTCCCACTCTTAGACGACGATAAACTGTTAGTTGATTGGCTCCAACGGAGGACGCTAAGCCTAAGTCTTGTGGTCTGAGTTTGTTACCTGCTTTGAGGATGGTATCACCCGTGGCAATATCTTCGCCTGCTTTTCGTACATTCGTTCCAGCAGAAATAGGGCCGCTTGATAGCATTTTGTTATCATCAATTTCACAGCGTTCCTGCATGATGACGGCATCAGCACCTTCGGGAATGGCTGCACCCGTAAAAATACGTGCAACAGTATTTGAGTCTAGTTCTGTACCGACCTCTCCAGCACAGATACGCTGACTGATGGGTAAGCAAACTTCTCTTGAGGTGGCAAAATCGGAACTACGAATCGCGTAGCCATCCATCGCACTATTATCTAACGGTGGAACTTGGAGAGTAGAGCGGACATCTTCAGCAAGAGTACGCCCACCTGCATGAATCAGCTCAATTGTTTCTGTTTCTTCAATTAGCGTTGATTTATTGAGCAGTAACTCTAATGCTTGATCAACAGTTATTAAACTCTGTTTGTTATCACAATTGTCATTAGATTCGTCGGGCATTGTTATCTTCCTTATTTTTCTAAGAAACGTGGCATCATTTCCACGAGGTTGCAGGGCTTGGTACGAAGGTCGAGTTGATGCCCAATAATTTCATCCCAACCATCTTTGCAAGCACCAGGAGAACCTGGCAGAGAGAAAATAACCGTGCCATTTGCAATGCCAGCAATAGCGCGGGACTGAATGGTAGAGGTACTGATAAGCTTGTAGGAAATCATACGAAAGACCTCACCAAATCCTTCAATTTCTTTGTCGTATAAGATTTTTAAGGCTTCTGGGGTGACATCTCTGCCTGTCAAACCAGTGCCGCCTGTAGTGATAACGGCGTGAATATCAGGATTAGCGATCCAATCGGAAACTGTTGCGCGTAGTTGGTAAATATTATCAACCACAATTCGTTTGTCTGCGAGAATATGTCCCGCTTCTTTTAAGCGGTCAACCAATATATTACCCGATTTGTCGTTGGCTTCATCGCGTGAATCTGAGACAGTTAATATAGCAATATTGAGGGGCTTGAACTGGGCTGTATCTTGAGTATGAGGCATTATAATGGCTTCCTACTTTGGGAGGAGACTAGGCTTAACCACCCGTGACGGGAGGAAAAAAAGCTACATCATCGCCATCGACAATCTTGGCTTTTAAATCAACATATTCTTGATTGACCGCGATAAGTATTTTATTGGGGAATATTTTTTGCCCTGTGGCTAGCGCCCAGACTTCTGCGGCACTAAGAGTACTTTCATCCGACTGGAGGATGCTTTCACCGCAACCCATTTCTTCGCGTAGGCTAGCAAAGTAATTTACTTTTATTTTCATGTGTTAGTCCTTTTAAATGATTGGCATGGTTCAATGACGAACAATATTGAGTACTCTTCCGTGACCTTCCGTATGTATTTTAAGGGGAACATGGGAGGTCGTGGCTGCGGGCTATCCCGTATTACGTAAATTTCATACGGGTTACAGAAGTATTATCTTGGATTGAGCCATGCCAAATCATTACATCACTTTAAAGTTTCAAGATACTCTGCAAGAGTCTTAATTTCATCTTCTGAAACAGAAGCCATAATGGCTTTCATCGCAGCACTAAGTCCGTTACTTCTTGCGCCACTTTTGATGTCTGTCATCTGCTGAGTTGTATACTCTTTCGCTTGTCCTGCAATTTTAGGGTAAGCAGGAATAATAGGCGTCTTTGCATCCGCTCCATGACAAGCACCACAGCCTTTTGATTTATAAGTCTCTGCGCCATCTGCTGCGAAAGCCGTTCCGCTGAGTGAAATAATAACAGACGTTGCAAGTGCAGCCCCAATTTTTATAAGTTTAGACATGGTTTTCTCCAAAATATTAAATGAGCTAAAAGCCTATAAAAATATGCTGGATGTGTCATTGAGATGTATCAATAAAAAATACTTATTAAGATTTTTTATCAGCAGCAACTTCATAACGAGGCATATCAACCTTCTTCAACTTCTCTTCCTTATCGGTAATCATATGATGACGACCATCCAGCGTAGCGCCTTCACCTGATTTATCTTCAATAAGCCCCACCGATTTAACCGTTTTCCTATATAGCGTAAAAAATTCAGGCAATAAAATCTGCTGGAGATAATCCAATGCCCATTTCTGGTCACGAGCGCCGAGTACCGCTGCAATATTATTGCCAAACTCAAGCTCCATTGAGAAGCCAGCCTTATCTTTATCATCATTCCATTTTGTATCAGCATAACCGATAAAACGCTGGTTTAACTTCTCATAAAACGGTGTACGATAATCACCATTACCATGCACATCACGCGCATTATCCTGCACATGATCCGCCATTTTCTGTGCGTAAAGCTGGATAAGTACGCCACGATCTTCATCATTAATCGTATCGTGAACCATACGATCTAAAGCATGAATTAAGAAAGCGACAATCTCCTCCATAATCTCAATGCGCTGCCCGTGTGTATCAATCTGAAAATTCTCATTCTCGATCTCTAAAAGGGTTTGCATACCAATTTTCCAGCAATTAAACGCTAAAATACTGACAGTTTCTTCAACCGAGACTTCGCGCTCTTTGTTGCTCCATTTGGTTTTAATTCGTATACGCATGGTGTGATGATTCCTAAAATACTGAAAAAGATGAGCAGATTATAAAGACCGCTGTAAGGAAATGCGAATATCTATGTGAAGCTTGATACTATTAATAGATGATGACTAAAAAATCAGTACCAGAAAGCTCAATACCAGAGTCGCTTCAAAGCGTGATCGAAACCGTGCAAAAGAATTGTAATATAGCTGATGCACGTCATGCGGGTGATTACACTTTGTGCGTATACTTGCTGAAAATGCGTGAAATGTACCGTTGGGAGTTGGGCATTAGCTTCAACGAAGTAATTGGCGTGGATGATGTTGGTGATTGGCTGACAGCGCGTGAAGGTCTTTGGGATGACTTGGAGGAGTTAGCTTATGTGCCTGTAGAAGTTGATGGTGTAGCCTATGATGCTTTTGATAATGATAAAATTAATGCGGTATTGAACCCTCAAGGTTATATCTACAATGCAGGCTTGGGTATTCGTTGTCGCCCGCACTTCTTTATTGCCAGCCTTGAGGAACATTATCAGCGTGATGGTGTGGAGATTTTTATCTCAGGACATGAGTTTGCACGAGATATGGCGGCTCCGCCTGCGATGATGCAAAATGGTTTGATCTTTATCCGCAATGAGTCTTTGCGTCGGATGCTGTGGGAAAAGGTCGAAGAGTGGCGAATGAGCCCTGTTGACAGTCCTTTAGGACGTGCTGTAGCGGCTTACGATTTTGAAGGTGATATTGAGGTTGCTCTGCATAAAATGGCAGAAGTCGAATCTAGCTTAATTATTGAGCATGAACTAGGTGAGGTATTAGCAGGTAAATTACTGGGTGAGCAGTGGAATGAAATGCTCAATACTTTGCCGCGCTCCACCGCAGAAATTATGTTGCGCGCAATTAGAGATCATCTTGCGGATGCTTTAACTACCTTAGCGCAGGTGGTTGCAAAAAATAATCCTGCTTCCATCCACTTTTACTTTGGTAGTTTAACGGCTATGCGCAAAAAGCTCGCTCCACAATTGATGTTGGCTTATGAGGCGTGGTATGAAAGTAATGATTTACAACATATTACAGATATTATCGAGCCATCACGCCAACATTGGGAGCAATTAGCCCAACAGAGTCTTGATAAATTCGCAGAAAAGGGCGTTGATGCCGCAGATGATATTGAACGTTTGGTGGAGCAAAATTATTTATGAAAAATATCAAAGAAGTAAAACCCAATAGCTTTATATTTGAATATAAAAATGCACTGCCTGATTTTCTCTGTGATGACATGATCGAGCGCTTTGAGGCGAATGAAGCTGATCAATATAAAGGACGCGTAGGTTCAGAAATGGGTGCAAACGCAGGTTTGAAAAAAACCACCGATTTAGTGGTGACAGGCAAACCTCATTGGCAAGATGTGAACAATAATTTATTTCGTTCTTTAAGCTTGGCATTACGAGAATTTGGTGAGGCGTATCCTTACTTTTCTCAAATTCAGCGCTTTGGGGACAAGGGTTACAACTTACAACGCTATCAGCCAGGGGAGTATTATCACTGGCATGTCGATGGCGATAACCCCGAGCTGGCACAACGCCAATTGGTTGCTTTATGGTATCTAAATGATATGGAGGGGAAGGGTGGGGAGACTGAGTTTTTATTTCAAGATGTGAAAATTACTCCGAAAAAAGGTAGCTTGGTTTTATTCCCACCATTTTGGACGCATGAACATCGCGCCGCGATTGTAGGGGAGGGCGCAAAGTATATTGCGACTACTTGGATCGTATTTCGGGAGTGATGAGATGGGTTTTTATTTGCGTCCCTCAACTCAGGGAGCTGGAAAAGTGTATAGCCCGTATGCAGTTTACGTAATTACGGGACAGCGCGTAGCTTCGATCCCCGTATTTTGCAAATCTACATAACGAGCCACAGGGGCGATGTTTAAAGATTCTTTAAGTTCAGCCTAAAACATGCTCATATCAAAGCTATCAATATCCTGATCATCAATGTCATGTGTGCTCATGTCACCACTTTGACTCAATGAGACAACTTGAGTATTGGGCATACGCGATAGAATATAAGCTGCCATCAGTTTAGTGGTATTGTTATTTTGTGTTTCTAAAGCGGTTAGTAATTTGTCGGCAGCAATTTGACAGCGTTGAAAGGTATCAGGTTTGTCTACCCATTGTTGGCTCATTTGGTAGCCTTTATCCATGTCCTTATCCATCATGTCAAAATAATCAGCGGCTTGCGTCATTATTTCATCTGGGAAATCGACCATGTGAGGGTGACCTTCTACAACAACTTTGAGTTCCATTTGTGTTCTCCGTAAATTTTATAAGCACAATAATATCCTATGTAATGATATTGTGGTTTTAATAATATTAACTATGAGGTTAAAGCATGTTACTTACAATCGATAATTTGCTCGATCAGCAACGTCTAAAAGTTGTGAGAGAGATGTTAAAAAAAGCTGATTTTATTGATGGCAAACTATCCGCAGGTAAAGAAGCAAAAATTGTTAAAAATAATGAAGAGCTTTCTCAGCAAAGTCCGCTTCATCAACAGTTAAATCAAATTGTAATGGGTGCATTAGTACAGAACCGAACCTATCAAACAGCAGCTTTACCCCTCAAACTGGCAACTGCTTTTTACGCCCGTTATACCTCTGGTATGTCTTACGGTTTTCATGTCGATGATCCTGTGATGGGACCGATGACAGGGCGTTATCGCTCCGATATTTCCACCACTGTTTTTTTATCCAATAAAGATGAATATGAAGGCGGTGAGTTAATTATAAAAACAGAGTTTGGCGAGCAAACCGTTAAGCTAGATGCAGGTGCTGCCGTAGTTTACTCATCAAAAAGCTTGCATAAAGTGGCAGAAGTGACCAAGGGTGAGCGTATTGTTGCCGTAACATGGGCGCAAAGTATGGTGAAAAGCTCAGAAAAACGTGAGCTATTGTATGATTTATCAATTGCCAGAGATAAATTGATTGCTGATAAACCCCAAGCGGATGAAACAGGCAGAATTAGCCGAACCTATGCTAATTTATTACGGATGTGGAGCGAGGTTTAACCTGTATAAAAAGTATGAAGAATACCAAATATTACATTTCCCCAAGCTTCCTTACAAAGCTTGGGAGATGTAATGTAATAGCTATACGGTTAGCAGTTTAACATCGACTTTTTCATGCCAAAGTTGCTGCATAGTATTTGTATGATGCTTGCAATTGCTACTGTTATAAAAACTTATCACACCTTTTTTTTCTGATGAGATACTCAGTCCATTTTGTTGTAGCACTCGTTGTAATTGTTGAGCAACAGGTTTTCCTGTGTCGATGAGTTGAATATCGTTACCGACAATTTTGCTAATGGTTTGATGTAAAAAAGGGTAGTGGGTGCAGCCTAAAATAATAGTGTCGGCATTTTGTTGTAACAAAGGTTGTGTGTATTGTTTGATGAGTTGTTTGGTGTCGTAATGGTTTAAATGATTGGCTTCGACTTTTTCAACAAGACCTGGACAGGCCTGGGCTAACACTTTGGTATGTGGTGCATATTGGAGTGTTAAGCCGTGCAGTCGCTGGCTTTCGATGGTTCGTTGTGTTGCTAGTACGCCAATTACGCCTGTTTTACTCATTTTAACCCCAGGTTTAATGGCGGGTTCTAGTCCAATGACAGGTATAGGGAGTTGTTGGCGGAGTATCTCTACGGCTATTGCGGTTGCAGTATTGCAGGCAACGACTAGTATTTTAATGTTTTTTTCAAGCAGAAAAATTGCAATTTTTTGGGAGCGTTTTTTTACGTGCTGCGTGCTTCTATCACCATAGGGGGCGTGTTTAGAGTCAGCAATATAGATGAGGTTTTCATGGGGAAGGAGTCGGTGGATTTCTCGTAGAACCGAAAGCCCACCCATTCCTGAATCAAATACACCGATAGGAGAGGAGCGATTAGAATTTGCTCCTACAGCACTATCGGTGTGTGCTTGATAAGGTCGTTTATCGACCACGCAAGAAGTTAATTAAAGCATTATATTTAGGCGATGAATGTTGCTCTACATTATCCAGCATACCAAAATAACTGTGATTATTTATCGTTGCAATGCCGTTGAAGTGCATTAACAAACCACCGCCTTGGTTTCGCCATGTGCGAAGATATTTGCTATAGGCTTGTCCCATGCGTGGGTTTTGGTTTGCCTTGGCGAAGAACTCGAAAATTCTTTCGTCTTTAATCGTATGAGGGCGATCAACACGTAGCAAATGCTGTCCACCTTCGTAAGCAAGTAATTTCAAGCCATGTTTGCGTGCAAGTGCTACATTGGGTTTGATACGCAAAGCTGTTAAGCGTTCCATTGCTCCGCCTGGGTATTGATCTCTAACTAAGCCGCCACGCATTATTTCAGTAAATAAATTATTCATACCTGCGCCACCTGAGCGTGACCAGTTGCGTAGTAAGTTGCGGTTTTCAATACGTGCAATATAGTCACCAAAGTAAGGGCCTACTGCGTAAGCGTCAATACTTTTAGAACATGCTCCGCCACCAACTAATGGGCAACTTAAAGCTTCTTCACCCAAGGTAGGGCCGCCTGCATAAGATGATAAAACACAAACAACTCTGTTGCGTTGTCCACCAAATTCACGTTTCCAAATATCACACATTTCTCTGGTTCGTTTACCCAGATAGTTGAGTGCTAACTTCATTTTGCGTGAGCCAGAATTTAGTTTTGGATAAGCATTAGGCCATAAACGTAGACCTTCGCGTGAAGCGTAGTTAGTCGCTGGATACATCATATTCCAAACTTCATTGGAGTATTCGACATAAACCTTTTGCCCAGGCTTTAAACGTTGCTTAACGGTACGTGCAAAGTTGACCATGAAGCCGTTAGTTGCTTTATGTGGCATAGAGAACCAAGGAGCGGCATTGATAGTATTAGCAAGGTCAATCATGGTTTCAACAGGCAGGCCCGCATTGTTATTGTAATGTGCATTTGCAGGTGTTGTACGTTCATTCCAATGTGCTAGTTGAGTGTCTTTGGTATTCTGCCAAGGCATAAAACGAAGTGAGTTAAAGGGGCGAATCGTTCTGATATATTCGGGGTTGAATTGTTGCGTTCTATAAATACTTTCGTATTTTTTAGGGATAACTTTAATATTACGAATGTAGTTGCGAGGATTCACTGATTTCAGATGAATACGTAAACCTTTCGCTTCTTTCATTGTGAAGTCAATTCGTCCAGGGCGCTGCTGTTTGACTGTAATGTTACCATGAACACTAATTTCGCCATCACCTTCGTAGGTTACAAAGTAGTCGCCTAGTGGGAAGTTTGGTGGCATATCCCAGATACTATTTACAGTGGTAAAAGTAGGGCGCTCATTACGCGAAGGTAGACGCGTTACCCAGCCATTTCTATCCAAAGAAACGAGGTGTGACTCATTGGTGTTGAATGCTGTTTGTTTGGTACAACCAGGATCAATCGCACGATTTTGTTGCCAGTTGAATTCACAAGAGGTTACCCAACCGCGTGATACTTTAAAAATATCAATGAAGGGATCAGAAGAGGTAAGTTTATGTAGAGGGCTTACATTAATACCTAAACGATTTCCTGGGTTGGCTTGAGAGGTACTGACTAAACCAATAATGGTTAAAAATATTAGGGCTTTACCTATCATCCATGTGGCGTATTTTGTTGCGCGCATAAGTGTTCCTTTTTTCTAATATAATGGTACATTGAAATGGCTTACAACTGATTTTTTATAGCATGCATACGGGGGTATGTTATCTATTGGAAAAATGACCATTTAATATATCTATTTCATAAACTGCTGGTTTTTTAGTTAGCAATAACACAGTAATTACTCATTGTGTAATTCCCCATTAGTGTAGCAATAGAGAAATAATTTGCACTCCCTGATTAGTTGTTTTCATCGGAGAATAAGGGCTGTTTGAGTATTTTTTATCATTATCGACCTTTATTTATGGGCGATGTTTTATTTTTAAACAATAAAGTTATATCTATTGTTAGCTATTTTGTCCTTAGTTTGGGAGATAAGTTCTTTTCTTTGAGGCTTTTGCTATTTCTTTCTACAAAATTAAAGAAGGGTTGTTATTTTTTCTCTCTCTGGATGGTTTGACATTTAGCATTCTCGGTTGGATTTTTAGTATATTTAACTGCGTCATCAGATCTTTATTTAGCGCAGGTTAATAGTCACTGAATATTTGCAAGGTTGCCTTTATCTTCCAGCCAGCTTTTTCTGTCTTGTGCACGTTTACGTGATAACAGCATGTCCATTGTTGCATCAGTCGTCTCTGGGTTTTCCAAGGTAAGTTGTACGAGGCGACGTGTGTCGGGGTGCATGGTTGTTTCACGTAGTTGTAAGGGGTTCATTTCACCTAGACCTTTGAAGCGCGTGATGGTGATTTTTCCTTTGAGCTTTTCCTTCTTAATGCGGTCTAGGATTGCTTGTCGCTCGGATTCATCCAATGCATATTCAATCTTTTTTCCTATATCGACACGATATAATGGCGGCATAGCGATATAAACATGTCCAGCAGTTATTAAAGGTTTGAAGTGCTTTAAGAATAGGGCGCAGAGTAAAGTAGCGATATGCGCGCCATCAGAGTCTGCATCAGCAAGTACGCAAACTTTGCCATAACGTAAACCGCTTAAATCATCAGAGGCGGGTTCAATACCAAGCGCTACAGAAATATCATGAATTTCTTGAGAGGCTAAAACTTGGTCTGAATGGACCTCCCAAGTATTTAGAATTTTACCACGCAATGGCATGATAGCCTGAAACTCACGACTTCTAGCTTGCTTCGCGGAGCCTCCCGCAGAGTCTCCTTCTACGAGAAAAATTTCAGTTTGGGCGAGGTCTTGAGAGGAGCAGTCTGATAATTTTCCTGGTAATGGTGGTCCACTGGATATTTTTTTACGAACTACTTTTTTACTGGCGCGTTGGCGTTTTTGTGCGTTACTAATGACATGTTCTGCAATCAAATCACCAATTTCAGAGTTTTTATTGAGATATAAGCTAAAGGCATCTTTAATTGCACCTGTCACTAAACTCGCTGCTGTTCGGGAAGATAAACGCTCTTTTATTTGACCTGCAAATTGTGGGTCTTGCATTTTTATTGATAATACAAAGGATAATTTATCCCATACATCATCAGGTGTTAGTTTCAAGCCGCGTGGTAAGAGGTTGCGAAATTCACAAAACTCGCGCAAAGCATCAGTGATACCTGTGCGTAAACCATTAACGTGCGTGCCGCCTTGGATGGTGGGGATGAGGTTGACGTAACTTTCTTGGATGAGATCGCCACCTTCTGGTAGCCAAAGAAAAGCCCAATCTACTGCGTCAGATTCAGTTTTTAACTCTCCTAAAAAAGGAGTTTCAGGAAGTATCTCAAACTCCTGAACAGAATCCATCAAGTAATCTTTAAGACCGTCCTCATAATACCATTCGGTGGTATCATTTTTGGCTTCTTCAGTGAAGGTGATGTGCAGACCAGGGCATAATACGGCTTTAGCGCGTAGATTATGTTTTAGGCGTGGTACAGAAAAACGCACGCTATCGAAATACTGGGCATTCGGCCAGAAGTGCAGGCTAGTACCTGTGTTTTTCTTGCCGACTTTGCCTATCACTTCAAGGTCACTGGCTTTGTGACCATTTTCAAAAATCATCTTATATTCTTGACCACCGCGTTTGATGCGCACATCGAGAATTAGAGAAAGAGCATTAACAACAGAAATACCTACGCCGTGTAAGCCGCCTGAAAATTGGTAGTTTTTATCAGAGAATTTACCACCTGCGTGTAGCGTAGACATAATAACTTCAACGCCAGGAACCTTCTTTTCAGGGTGAATATCGACGGGCATTCCACGACCGTTGTCGGTAACGGATAAAGAGCCATCGGCATATAAAACTACGCTGACACGATCAGCATAACCTGCCATCGCCTCATCAATACTGTTATCAATAACCTCTTGAGCAAGGTGATTAGGGCGTGTGGTATCGGTATACATACCAGGACGTTTACGCACAGGATCAAGCCCTGAAAGGACTTCTATTGCAGCAGCATTATATTCATTTGACATAAACAGTATTTATCCATTGAAAGGCAGAGGCTACTTTAATAGGAATAGGGGGTTTATTCAAATCGAATTTTTTGCTCTGTGTGCAGTAATGCAAGGAGTCAGCCTACATTATTTTTGTAAATAGAATCTTTTTTAAAGTACTCTCCCTTTCTTTTGTGGGCATGGTGATTAATGGTTTTTTATTTGATTTATCATTGTCATGCTCGATCATATCCAGTGCAGCTATGCCATTATAAAAGGCATAAACATAGCGTTTAGGTAGGTTCATCCAGGTTGCTACCTCGTTTAAGCTGGCGTGATGTTGATTAAAAACAGCGGCTATTTGCATAATATGAGGGAATTTTTCGACTTCTTTAAGGCTTAGCCAGTTCTTAATGCTAATTCTATCGTCTGGACTTACATCATCAGGTAATCGTCCGTGTGAAACAATCAGGCTTGATACCCATAAAAAATACTCAAAACTGTAATCAAAATATTTTTCTTCGATAGTATTTTGTTTTAGCTGACTTATTCCTTGTTCATCAATTTCTTCTAATTCGATTTGATCCTCATCCATGTCTTTGGTGCAAAGATAGATGAAGTTTTTATTTTTTAGAGAGAGGGTGCTGTAAATACGTTGCGTTTCGGGATCTATGATAAGTGATAGGTATTTATAAGAAACTTCCATCCAGCAGTTATTTCGTTTGCTAAAATCAATAGTATCTTTCAGGTAAGGAAATAGAGTGTTGCTTATTTTGAAGGATATATTTGATGATGAGTTTTCTTCATAGTCAGTATTCTCGTGTTCGCCGCAGAGTGTGTACCAGCGTTGTTGTTGTTTAGTTATACCTTTTTTAGAGTGGCCTTTGTTTGGCTTATCTGTTGCGGGAAGAACTTCTTTCTTTTTAGACTCTTCGTCTTCGGTGAACTCATCAAGTAAAGCTTGAAGATCATCAGTCGGCTCTTCTTTATCGGTAGGTATTATTAGATCCAGTTCGTTACTAAAGGTGTCTAGTGGTGTGGCTGCGGCAAGTTCAGTATTGATGTTAGTTTTATCTATGTCATCAAGTGTAGGGATGGTGGGTTCTTCGATTGTACTAATTTCAGCTATATCATCAAGTGCAGATATAGTAAGTTCTTCCGTTAGTTCTTCAATAGAATTAAAATTAACAGTTTTTTCTTGAGAGGACATGGAAGGCTTATCAATAGCGTTGCTTTCTATGGCTTCAAGTGAAGGTGTAGAAAGTTCATCTAGTGTATTTTTGGTATGAAGATCTAGTTCATTTGGTATTTCTAACTCTGCTAAGAGAGATAATCCCTCATCTGTTTTTGTAGATACAGAGTTATCCGTTATAGTATTGCTGTATTGAATCGAGGGTGATACTTCAACAAAATCAGAAAGCGGCAATGATATCGAAGCCGCAGTAGTTGTAACGTCATTGTGAAGTAGCTTTTTTAATGAAATAGCGGCATTTACTAGCGATGTTGGTGTTATAGGTTTGGAGATGTAAATATAGTTATTGATCTCTTTATGATTATTTGAGAGAACTAATGTAGGTTTATTTTCATGGGCATATAAATTTTCCCAAGCTTCTATCGCTCCGTTCTCGTCAAAGTTGGTAATATAAACATCGGCATCTTTTCCCAGTACTTGAGTGTATTTTTTGGCACCTTCTTGTGTCGCAAAATAAAACTCTAATAGAGATTGCTGAATCATTGTAATACCAGCTAAAGCTACCTTTAGTGGTTGTGAAGTTAAGTTATTGCTAACTTGTAATATGTCATTGGGGGTTTTAGCAGTCATTTTTTTATTTTTTTTATTTTTTTAGAGGTTAAGAAATATTATTCCTAGTGGATTGGTCTTTAAACTATTGCTGGCGTACAGAGAGCTTTTAATGAAGCCTCGACTAATTCTTTAGTCTCAATTTGATCTACGAATTAACAGAGCTTTCTAAAGTGTTACTAGGGGTATTAGGTAGAAGCTTGTTATCTATACTGACTATATCAGATAGATTTTAATCAAAGATGAATAGAGTTCTCAAAATTTAACAGAGTGAAGGTGTTATGCAAATACAGTGGTATCCAGGCCATATGCACAAGGCTAGTAAAGAGCTGCAAGAGATTTTACCGATGGTCGATTTAATTATCGAGGTCTTGGATGCGCGTATTCCCTTTAGTAGTGAAAATCCTATGTTGGCTTCCATTCGTGGAGACAAGCCTTGTATTAAGATTTTAAATAAAAGTGACTTGGCTGATGATGAACGAACACGTCAGTGGCAAGAGTATCTAGATCAGCAAAAGGGCATAAAAACAATAGCTGTGAATATGTCTCAACCTGAAAAAATTCATCAGCTTACGGCGTTGTGTCATAAAATGGTTCCTGATAAAACAGATGCTGATAGGCCACTTAATGCGGTAATTGTAGGTATTCCCAATGTTGGTAAATCAACCCTGATTAATATTTTGGTGGGGCGAGCTATCGCTAAGACAGGGAATGAGCCAGCGGTGACAAAAGGTCAGCAACGTATCGCATTGAAAGAGCATAATATTCTTTTATTTGATACTCCAGGTATGCTGTGGGGCAATATCACTAATATAAATAGTGGTTATCGTTTGGCGGCAACAGGGGCTATTAAGGACACTGCAATTGAAATAGATGATGTAGGTTTCTTTACGGCAGAGTATTTATTACAAGAATACCCAGAGTTATTGCGTGAGCGTTATCAGCTGAATGATATTCCTCAAACAGAACTGGAGTTTTTTGAGTTGATTGGCAAAAAACGTGGTTGTTTACGCTCAGGTGGTGTTGTTGATTTAGTTAAAGTGTCCAAAATATTATTAACAGAGCTACGGGATGGTGTCTTGGGGAAAGTGACAATGGAAACCCCAGCAATAATGGAAAAAGAGGTTGCCGAAACAGCGATTATTGTGGCGGAAAAAGAAGCGAATAAAGCGGCAAAAAAAGGAAAGCGGAGAAGAAACAGATAAGGTTTTATGACATAGCATACTGCAACTCCGCCTCCTAGGAGCCTGTCCGAGAATGGAGTAAGCTACTGCAAATTCGCCTGATTGCACCTGTTTTATGGTCAAATTTGTTAAAGGGAACAACCATTTTCCTCATTTGATCATAAAACAGGCGCTAATCAGCCAAATTTTCGCGACGCTTACCATTCTCGGACAGGCTCCTAGTGGCATCGGCATAAGAAAAGGTAAACCTTTTACTCCTAAGTAGCCACACCATAGCGGTCACGATAAGCACTTATTTTTTCGAGCAACTCGTCATCATTAATATTGGCTTTAATATGCGTAATAACATCCTCTAGTCCAATAATATTGATCACCTTGATGTCATAACTTTCTTCAACTTCTTGTACTGCCGATTTTTCTCCCTGCCCTTTTTCTTGGCGATCAAGTGATATAGTGATACCAGCGAGTGTTGCACCATTGTCGGTGATGATTTTAGCGGCTTCGCGAGAGGCAGTCCCTGCACTGATAACATCATCAACAATTAATACACGTCCAGCAAGGGGAGCACCTACAATCTTGCCACCTTCACCATGATCTTTGACTTCTTTACGGTTGTAAGCGTAGGGGTAATCAACGCCGTGCTTTTCATATAAATTAGCAGCAATAACCGATACTAATGGAATGCCTTTGTAGGCAGGGCCAAATAACATATCGAATTGAATGCCCGAGTTGATAATCGCTTGAGCGTAGTGATCACCTAGACGTGCTAATGATGCGCCTGTTTGGAATAATCCGAAATTAAAAAAATAAGGACTAAGTCTGCCTGACTTTAAAGTAAATTCACCAAAATGTAGGACATTGTTATCAATTGCGAAATTAAGAAATTCTTTCTGGTAAGGCTTCATAGATATGGCTCATATAAGGGCATTTTATCGGATAAATAACGTGTTTAGGATTAGAGCTATGATAGGCTCGGGTGAGCTTTTATTCGAGTGCTAAAACTGTTTTAGGCAATAAAAAATGCCTATCTCAAAAATTAATTATTATAATAAAAATATCAAAATTAATAATGAAAATATTCCTTTTATTCTCCGTAGTCTTTTTATTAACACCTTTTTCAGCTTCTGCGGGCTTATACCGTTGGGTCGATGAGCAGGGGAACGTTTCTTATTCAGATAAAATTCCTCCTACAGCAGTAAAGTATGGTCATGTTGAGTTGAACAATAGTGGTGTAGAAAAAAAATCAAAATTATCGGCAGTACAAAAAAAAGAAGTTGAAAAAATAAAACAACAGAAAAAGAAAGAGCAAAAGATTCAGCGTGAGAATGCGATAAAAGCTGCGTTAAAGAAAATGCAAGATGAGCAGTTGCTTTCTATTTACTCCAATAGAAATGAATTGATAAACGTATATGAGGGTAAAATTACTATGTCCTCTAAGAGTGTTGTATTACTAAAGGCGCGGCATAAAGTATTGTCCAAGCGGTTGGAAAAGACTGAGATAAAGCATGAAAAAATGAAAAATCCTAAATTTAAAAAAATATTGGAAGGAAAAATAGATGACATGCTTGATGGCTTGAAAGTATATCAACAAGCAATTACTGAGAATATGGTCGAAAAAAGCAAATTGAAAAAAGAATATGATAAAAACTTGAAGCGTTTTGATAATTTAACAAAAAAGCAGAAAGATCCAGCAAGTGCTGCTCAAGAATCAAAAGTGATTAAGCAGTTAGAAAAGGCTCTATCAGAAATACGAAATACAGAGGAAACATCTAAAGTACAATTGGCTGGGGGGATTGATAAGAAGAAAAAACGTGTAGATGCCAAAGAAAAGATAAAGATATCTAATGATATTTTGGAAGCAAAGAAGCTTTAAAGTAAGAGAGTATTTTTAGTGGGAGGAGATATGTAAGGATGAGTCCTAAAAAGGACACCTTCCGAAAAAGGTGCCAACCGCTAGGAGGGTATGAAATCTGCACACAAAGATGGCTAAAAATACCCATTTGAGCCACTGATAACTGCGCAGATGATTTAGTATATTGTCATTTGTTAATATTATGCAAGGCTTATTTGATTTTTTTATCTTTGATATATAGCTCTTTGATAGTAGGTGTTTTTTTGAAGATAGATGGGGCGGGGATTGTAAGCGTTCATCCGATTTTTTGTTGCTTTGTAAAGTAACAAATCTTAATATTTATAACAGGGTGGCAGGGTTGATATATAGAGTGAAATTTTGGACACAAAAAAACCTTTGAGAAAAACCCCCAAAGGTTTTGTATTCTAGCATCCTGTTGACATTTACTTATATTTTCACTTTTTTGTCGATCTCTTATTCTATAATAAGGCAAAAAGGGGAGATAATCATTAAATGTCAGCAGAGCCTAATTCAGCCGATAAAAATTTATTTTATCGACGCTTATCACGTTCGTTAGCTATAATTGCTCCTCCCACTGCACCAATTATTGCCGCTTCTCTTGTGCGTTGATCACTATGATCACCTGTTGATCTTCCAATAACAGCGCCTGCTACTGCTCCTGCTGCTGCTCCTTTTGCTACGTTTGATCCGCCACAACCAGTCAATGTTAAAGTAGATAAAACCATACCCGCTAGTATTAATTGCTTTTTCATCGTTTAATCCTTTGTTAATTATATTGTTAATGTGCTGATTTTCTGTTGTTTCAGCGATAAAGCCTCTAATGACCCATAAGCTTTAAGGCTTTGAAACCTATAAAGCTTGATGAGACACAGTGACTTCCGCAAGTATGACATTGATTGTGGCAATAGGTTCTATTGTAATAATTTATATCGTTGATAAAATTAATAAATTTACCTGAGTGTGATTGATTAACAAGCTAAGTATTTGGTGGTAAATAGAAGGTGGCTCCTAAGAGGTGTTGTCTTAGTGATCTTTAAATTACTTTATCGAAAAATATAAGAATAAGAAGTGTTGTTATATATCAATGACTTTGTAAATATATTTCGATACCTTTTCTGGTTTTCTAATTTAATTAGGTTTAGCCCTTTTGCTATGTCAAAATACCTCGTTTATTTGTCGCACTTTCGCTTTGTATGATTGAATATTTTTTTATCATTATTGGTACGGTATGGGTTAACAATATCGTCTTGTCTCAGTTTTTGGGACTGTGTCCATTTATGGGTGTTTCTCGCAAATTAGAAACGGCTATTGGTATGGGTTTGGCGACAGTGTTTGTTCTCACTTTATCTTCTATCACCAGCTATTTAATCCATAAGTATCTATTGATTCCCAATGGCCTGGAGTATCTACGCACGATTAGCTTTATCTTAGTGATTGCGGGAATTGTTGGGTTTACAGAATTAGTGGTGCATAAAACCAGCCCTCTGTTGCATAACGTACTGGGTATTTATTTACCCTTGATTACAACTAATTGCGCGGTCTTGGGTGTGGCACTATTAAATGTACAAAAATCAAATGGCTTTATTGAGTCAGGCTTATACGGCTTTGGTTCGGCAATGGGCTTTACCTTGATTCTAGTATTGTTTGCGGCGATGCGAGAAAGAATAGCCGCATCCGATGTGCCTGAAGTATTTCAAGGAAATGCCATTGCAATGATCACAGCGGGCTTGATGGCGCTTGCCTTTATGGGCTTTACTGGTTTGATTAAGGCATAGGGCGTATGGACTCAGATATCATCAAGGCAGTCCTAGTGCTAGTTGGACTCGCCAGCTTTTTAGGCTTGGTTCTAGGTTATGCCTCAGTACGTTTTAAAGTTGAAGGCGACCCTATCACCGATCAGATCGATAGTTTGTTGCCACAAACTCAATGCGGACAATGTAGCTATGCAGGCTGTCGCCCTTATGCCGAAGCAATTGCGAGTGGCGAGATAGGTATTAATCAATGCCCGCCAGGTGGTGAGGCGACGATTCAGGCTCTAGCAGATTTGCTTGATGTTGATGTTGAGCCGTTGGATGCCGAGCGTGGTGAACATAAGGATGTTGCTACAGTAGCGGTTATCATCGAAGATACTTGCATTGGTTGTACACTGTGTATTCAGGCGTGCCCTGTCGATGCTATTGTTGGTTCTGCAAAACATATGCATACCGTCATCGCATCTGAATGCACGGGTTGTGATTTATGCTTACCCCCTTGTCCAGTTGATTGTATTGTCATGGAGCCTGTCAAAAGTACCCCAGCAAGTTGGAAGTGGCCTGAGCCAAGTCACCCTGCTAGTGCTTTGCAAGCAATGGCAGTTGTGGTCGAAGAGAAAGAAGGCGCATCATCATGAGTGAATCTGCAAAGCGTAAATTGTGGAAATTCAACGGCGGTGTTCATCCAGATTTTCATAAGGATGCTTCCACCACGCAAGCTATCGCCATATCGCCACTTCCCAAGAAATTAATTTTACCTATACAGCAGCATATTGGTGCGGTTGCAGAAATATTAGTTGTGGTGGGTGACAAGGTAAGCAAAGGACAAGTACTGACAAAGATAGCTGATGAGCAACTCGGTGCTGTAATTCATGCTCCCAGCTCAGGAACTATCAGTGCGATTGAAAAGCGGGCTATTCCTCATCCCTCTACCTTAAGTGGTTTATGTCTGGTGTTAGAGCTAGATGGGCAAGATGATTGGGGTGATTGTCGCTTAGAGCCTTATGCAGATTTTACACAATGTGATGCTACAACACTGTTAGAACGTATCGACGTCGCTGGTCTTGTAGGCTTAGGGGGCGCAGCTTTTCCCTCCTTTGTAAAAGTTGACTCTTCTGCAAAACAAGGTGTTGAGACTTTAATCATCAATGCCGCAGAGTGTGAGCCTTATATTAGCTGTGACGATAGGCTAATGCGTGAACGTGCGGATGAAATAGTCATTGGTATACGCATATTATTACAACTATTAAAACCGAAGCAATGTTTGATCGGTATCGAAGATAACAAGCCGCAGGCGATAAGTGCAATGCAGCAAGCAACGACAGTGTTAGATAATGTGCATGTCTGCGAGATTCCTACTATTTATCCTAGCGGTGGTGAAAAGCAATTAATCAGAATTCTCACAGGTAAAGAAGTTCCTGTTGATGGTATTCCCCTCAATTTAAATATCCTTTGCCATAATATTGCCACCACTTATGCACTGTACAAAGCCGTCGTAAAAGGCGAGCCACTAATATCAAGAGTGCTAACGATTACGGGGGATGGTGTACAAAACCCGCAAAATATAGAAGCACTAATTGGCACAGCAGTGAGTGATTTAGTGATGCAAGCAGGTGGTTATACCACCGATGCTCAGCGGTTAATTATGGGTGGTCCAATGATGGGTTTCGCTTTGTCACATGATGATATTCCCATGGTTAAAGCCAGCAACTGCTTTTTAGTCGCATCGGATGCTGTCTTACAGCAAGCACATTCGCCGCATTCATCACAACTGCAAATGCCTTGTATTCGCTGTGGTAAGTGCGTGGATGCTTGTCCTGCAAACTTGTTGCCACAGCAACTTTATTGGCATACTCAAGCTAAAGACTATGAAAGGGTTAGCGAGCATAAGCTAAACAGTTGTATTGAATGTGGCTGTTGTGATTTTGTTTGTCCTAGTCATATCCCTTTAGTGAGTTATTTCCGCTTTGCTAAATCTGAAATACACGCACAAGAGTTAGCCCTAGTTAAATCCGATATAGCACGTGAACGCCATGAGTTTTTGGAGTTTAGAAAAGTGCGTGAAAAGCAAGAACGTGATGAAAAACGTCGTAAGCACAAAGAAGCCTTGCAGAAAAAGAAAGCAGGGGCTTCTGCGGATAAAGCTAAAAAGGATGCAATTCAAGCGGCATTAGATAGAGCTAAAGCTAAAAAAATAGCGAGAGAGACCGAGGCTAAAGTTAAGGATGCTAAAAATGAGACGGAGGCATAATGCAATTTAAAACGGATAATTCACCGTTTGTGGGTAGTGCCTCGAACGTTGCTGCTGTCATGCGTCAGGTACTCTACGCTTTAGTGCCTGGTATTGCCGTGATGAGCTATTTTTATGGTTGGGGAATACTCATTAATGTTGTCTTTGCGATTATTGTTGCTCTGACGTTTGAAATCATATCACTCTGGCTAAGAAAGCGTCCTATCAAAGTCTTTCTCAGCGATTATAGTGCGATTGTCACTGCGTGTTTGTTTGGCTTAACTTTGCCTCCCCTTGCTCCGTGGTGGATTGTCGTGGTTGGCTTGTTTTTTGCGATTGTCATTGCAAAACATCTTTATGGTGGCTTGGGCTATAATCCTTTTAACCCTGCAATGGTTGGTTTTGCCGTACTCATTGTTTCCTTTCCTTTAGAAATGAGTCAGTGGATTCACCCCCAGTTTAGTGATGGTAATTTACCAACATTATCAGAGTCTATTACTGTTGTTTTTACTGGTTTAAGTGAGGTATTTAGCACTACGCAATGGGATGCAATGACCATGGCAACCCCCTTGGACGATGTGAAAACAGAGTTACGTTCAGGTATGTATTTTTCTGAAATCATCCAGACGAGCCATTATGGCTTAGTTTCAGGTAAATCATGGGAATGGATTAGCGCTGCTTTTTTATTGGGCGGCTTGTGGCTACTTTATAAAGGCATCATCAACTGGCGTATTCCTGCTTCGTTATTAGTAGCACTTGCAGCAATGGCATTTGTGGTTGGGTGGATAGAGCCTGACATGCATCAATCATCCCTATTTCATATTTTTAGCGGTGCAACCATGCTGGGTGCTTTCTTTATCGCAACCGACCCTGTATCTGCTTGTACAACGCCACGCGGTCAGTTGATATACGGGGCAAGCATAGGCTTCTTTATTTATATCATCAGAACATGGGGTAACTATCCCGATGCTATTGCATTCTCCGTGCTTATTATGAATATGTCTGTGCCGATGATAGATTACTTCACTCAAACGCGTGTATTTGGCGCGAAGTCGGGAGGCAAGTAATGCAAAAACATATGATTGCGATGCGTAAGTCGGGCTTGCTGTTAGCACTGTTTGCTTTTATCGGTGTATTATTTGTTTCTGTTTCGCACCTGCTGACAAAAGAGAAGATTGTTGAAAATCAGCGTCTGTTATTACAACAAAAGTGGAATGAGGTGCTAGATGTCTCACGTTACGATAATGATCTTAATGAAGATTATAAAATCGTCAGTGCCGAAGCGTTTGATCTACCC
Organism: Leucothrix mucor; assembly: GCA_015663245.1. Lineage (GTDB taxonomy): Bacteria > Pseudomonadota > Gammaproteobacteria > Thiotrichales > Thiotrichaceae > JAGLBW01. The sequence goes on along the minus strand of DQSN01000033.1, from coordinate 4,862 downwards.
TACGACTCCAGTGTTTATTTAGCGAAAAGCAAATCAGGTGAACCGATCGCGGCTATTTTTAGAGTGACAACCTTGCAAGGTTATAGTGGCAGAATCACCCTATTAGTTGGTGTAAATTATAAAGACAAGCATGTAACGGGTGTACGTGTGGTCGAGCATAAGGAAACACCAGGGCTAGGGGATAAGGTTGAAGTAAAGAAAAGTGATTGGATTCTTGGTTTTAAAGGTAAGTTTTTGGCTGAACCTTCGGTGAAATCTTGGGCAGTCAAAAAAGATGGTGGTGAGTTCGATCAATTTACAGGCGCAACTATCACACCGCGTGCAATTGTGGAGCTGGTCGAGCATGTTTTAATGTATGCACACGAAAATATGTCAATATTATTTGCAAAATCACCTGCTCAAAGTATAAAAAAAGAGGCTAAGTAAAATGAGTGAAGAAGAAAAGTCTCCTGCGGTAAATTATCAACAACTAACAATGGATGGTCTGTGGCACAATAACCCTGGTCTAGTTCAATTGTTAGGGCTTTGCCCGCTGTTGGCGGTGACAGGAAATGTAGTTAATGGTATTGGCTTAGGCATCGCAACTTTGGTTACTTTGGTTATTTCTAATGCTTCGATATCTTTTAGTCGCAACTGGATACGCAAAGAAATTCGTATTCCTTTTTATGTATTAGTCATTGCCTCGAATGTAACTGTCATCGACTTGTTGATGCATGCATGGTTGCCACATTTACATCTAGTACTGGGTATTTTTATTCCCTTAATTGTGACGAACTGCGCGATTATTGGCAGAGCAGAAGCTTTTGCATCAAGAAATGCCATGTTACCCGCCATTGTTGATGGAATAATGATGGGAATAGGCTTTATGCTAGTTCTGGTGGCATTGGGGGCAATGCGTGAATTAATCGGTAATGGAACATTGTTTGAAAATGCTGCGGTTATGTTTGGTGAAGGCGCAAACTTTTTAACCGTACAAGTTTTTGATGATTACAAAGGCTTTTTATTAGCCGTTTTACCCCCAGGCGCTTTTTTAGGGTTAGGCTTTTTGATTGCATTTAAAAATATTGTTGACCGCTGGCTTGAAAAGCGAAAAGAATCTTCAATATCTGCAATTCCTGTTGCCGTAGAAAGCCCTTAGAATTCAGGCTGGAAAAATGAATAAAGATAAGCGTTTTGAGATTTTTAGGCGTTGGCGGGAGGATAATCCTGAGCCAAAGACAGAGCTTCACTACAATTCTCCCTTTGAATTACTAATAGCGGTGATCCTTTCTGCTCAGTCAACAGATAAAGGCGTGAATAAGGCGACGGATAAACTCTACCCCGTTGCAAATACGCCAGAAGCTATCTTTGCTTTAGGTGAAGAAGGCTTAAAGGAATATATTAAGACTATTGGTTTGTACAATGCCAAGGGTAAAAATATCATTAAAACTTGTCAGATATTAATCGAACAACATCAGTCGCAAGTACCTGATAATCGCGTGGCATTAGAAGCTTTGCATGGTGTGGGGCGAAAAACAGCAAACGTGGTTTTGAATACCGCATTTGGGCATCCGACAATGGCGGTAGACACGCATATATTTCGTGTTGGTAATAGAACAGGTATTGCTAAAGGTAAAAATGTGTTGGAAGTAGAAAAAAAATTACTTCGACACATTCCTAAAGAATTTATGGTCGATGCGCACCATTGGTTGATATTACATGGGCGTTATATTTGTGTTGCAAGAAACCCAAAGTGTGGCGCGTGTTTGATCTCTGATTTATGTGATTTTAAAGAAAAAACGGAATAGGGCGAAGCCATGTTTGATACTGACAGAGACTCGATGCGTAAGCTTTATTGCGATAGCTGGGAAAAATTCAATCAGCAACAATTATTGTCTCCTTTAGAGCAACAAATTGTCAGCGTGGTAAAGTTGCATCCTGAATATCATAAAATGCTAGAAGCACCTGTAGTTTCCATTAAAGCCGATTTTTTGCCCGAAATGGGTGAGAGTAATCCTTTTTTACATATGGGAATGCACCTAGGTTTACATGAGCAAATATCAACAGATCGTCCTATAGGCATAAAAGAACGCTACCAACAGTTAGTGCTCAAACACGGTGAGCATGAAGCCGAACATAAGATGATGGAATGTCTAGGTGAAGCCATTTGGACGGCTCAACGCAATCAAACAGCACCCGATGAAAATGCTTATTTAGATTGTCTCAAAAAAATATAACTATTCTATCGCAAGGTATTAATATGACTTCGTTTAACTTTTCGCCTTTGGCAGTATTTGTATTGATCGTTTTATCAATCTCAGCGTGTTCATCCAATGCCCCCAAACAGGTTGCGAATACTTCCGTACAGGTGGCAAAATCAACAGAAGCTATGGGGGTTATTTCTAAAGTAGAGATTGGTACTATCGTTCAACTGAAAAAAATAGTGCAAACTAACGATGCCAGTCTAGCGGATAGTGGCAGTATTGGCGTGAGTGTCGGCAGTGGTGGGCATTCTGGAATATACGGCTCAATCAATGCAGCTAATATTTTGCGTGCCTTACGCAAGCCACCGAAACTTTTGGAACTAATTGTAAAAAAGAGTGATGGAAGTTTTGTTTCAGTTACCCAATCATTAGGCGGTAATTTTAACGTCGGCGATAAGGTTAAAATCTTATTACGCAATGGTCGCGCTTTGGTTCAACATTAATCATTAGAGTAGCTCTAATTAATAGAGATGCCCCATTAAGAAATTGTAGTTTATGAAAGTACATTTAAAAGCATTAGGCTGTCGCTTAAACGAAGCAGAATTAGAGCAGTGGTCACGCTCTTTTCGGGCGTCAGGACATGATATTGTAGCGGAGCCAAGCAATGCCGATGTTGTGGTGCTTAATACCTGTGCCGTTACTACCGATGCGACAAAAAAATCCCGCAAATTGATGAATCGCCTGCATCGCGAAAATCCTCATTCTAAGTTAGTAGTTAGTGGTTGTTATGCGACGCTTGATAATGAAAGTGTCGCAGAGCGAATAGGTGTCGATTTAGTTGTGCCTAATCAAGAAAAAGATAACTTACCACAGCATGTGATGGATGCTTTTTCTGGCAATACCATGCCATTAGTGGCTATGGAGCCAGGAGAGAGTTCGCTCTTTATTCGTGGTCGTCAGCGTGCCTTTATAAAAATCCAAGATGGCTGTCGTTACCGTTGTACTTTTTGCATAGTAACGGTCGCAAGGGGTGATGAACGCAGCCGCAGTCTTGCTGATATTATTGATGAAGTGAATGCTCTAGTTGAGGAAGGTATCCAAGAGGTCGTATTAACAGGCGTGCATGTCGGAGGTTATGGTAGTGATATTGATGCAACGCTCTATGATTTAGTTAAATTAATTCTGCAAGATACCGATATTCCGCGTGTACGTTTTGCCTCAGTAGAGCCTTGGGATTTACCTGAAAACTTTTTTGAACTGTTTGAAAATTCACGCTTAATGCCGCATATGCATCTACCGTTGCAAAGTGGCGCAGACTCGGTGTTAAGACGCATGTCACGCCGTTGCAAAACGGCTGAATTTAAAGAACTTGTTGAACAGGCACGTACAGCTATTCCTCACTTTAATGTGACCTCCGACATTATTGTCGGCTTTCCTGGCGAAACCGATGAGGAATGGGCGCAAACAATGGAATATGTAGAAGCACTTGGCTTCGGACACCTACATATATTCTCCTACTCACCCCGAGAAGGAACTAAAGCAGCGCGTTTGGCGAATCCCGTTGATCAGGAAATAAAAAAACAACGTAGCAGAGAATTACATGCCTTAGCTGCAACAATGAAACAGCAAATGCTAAGCAAGCAAAAAGGTTTGGACGTCGATGTATTATGGGAGCAGGCTAAACAAGATGGGGGTTCGATGATCTATACGGGCTATGCACCTAACTATCTAAAAGTTGAAACTCGCATTGCTAACACCCATATAGAAACTAATCCTTCCTTAAAAAATAGAATCGTCAAAACACGCATTGATAGTTTTTCTATGGATAATTTAAACTTGCAAGGCATAGTCATATGAAACAATATTTAATGATCCCTTTCCTGATTTTACTTTTCACAGTGCAAGGCTGTGGCAATGTCAGTGATTCTCCAGAAGCCACAAGCAAAGGTTTTTGGCAGGCAGTGGTAGATAAAGACATGGAACAAGCCAAAGCTTTCGCTACATGGGATACCGTTGAATATTTAAAATACCTCAATAGCAGTAAAACACACCCCGAGCGTTTTGACTTAGGCGAGCAAATGATTGGTGAAAATAGTGCCGAAATAGCAGTAACTTTGCACAGTAATCGCGAAGGACAACAAAGTGTACGCATCCCAGGAAAAACAGTTTTAGTTAAAACAGACCACGGCTGGCGAGTGGACGTGAAAAAATCACTAGGCTCAGTCGTAAAACAAACCGTAAATAACGTGTTTGATCAATTAAATAATATGCTGCAACAAGGCATCAATGAACTAGATAAGTCCTTCTCCGACTCTATGAACGATCTTGGCAAAAGCCTTGAGGAAGGTGCTAAAGAGTTAAAGCAAGAATTAGATCGGTCACTACCACCTAACTCATCAGGAAGCCAAACCCCGCCTGCTCAAGAAATATAAACTATCTAAGCTTGAGAAATCGGTACGTAGAAAAACAGCCCTAGAAGGGCTAAGGTGAAATCTTTCAATGTAGAGGTTGGGAGTTTAGACCTCAAGTTATGGGTGAGATTGCCATTTTTTGTACTAGGAGGCTTACCATTCTCGGTCATCCTCCTAGGAGCCTGTCCGAGAACTAAGAAGCTACTGCAAATCCCATAAACCTCATAATCTGAGCTTATTGAAATCGTTAAATAGCCCTGCTATTCGC
>DQSN01000145.1 GCA_015663245.1 Leucothrix mucor | reverse complement strand
TTTAAAAAAGAGTGTGTTGATGTAAGCATTACTGGTGATCTGGAAGATGTTGAGAAAAAGTTGTTATATTAAGAACTATCTGAATACAATCACTCCTTTGTATTCCTATGATGCTTACGTGGATAGAAGCTGGCTGAGTATAGAAAATCCAAATAAAAAATAGACAAAAATTTATGAATGAAAAAATAGCAATATTAAATGATTTAGGTGATCCACGAGATATAGACAAAAACAAAGGCCGAGAGTGGTTTGATTATTTGCAGTATGGGTTTACGGAAGCAGATGTGCCCGAGCTTCTCTCTGTTGTTATGGATACAGCTTTATACGAAGACCCTGCTAGAGAAGGAAAGTGCATTTGGGTTCATCTTCATGCTTGGCGAACATTAGGTCAATTAAAATCCGTTGATGCAATAGAGCCTTTAATATCAATGTTCAATTACTATATGGAAGTTGATGATGAGTGGGCATTGGATGATTTTTCTGAGGTGATGGCGATGATAGGGGGTAGTGCTATAGAGCCTTTATCAAGCTACCTTTCTGACTTTTCAAGCCATGAATATGCTCGTGTTATAGCGAGTGATGCTCTGGGTAAAATCGTAAAAAAACAGTCTAATTGTCGGGACAAAGTGATTGCTGCTTATAGAGAATATATGCTGGCTTCCGACTGCTCATCCAATACTTTAAATGGTCTTTTAGTGAGCCGACTAACTGATATGAAAGCAGTGGAGCTTATTGATGATATTCGTCAGATGTTTCAAAATGACTGTGTTGAGCTAAGTGTCTTAGGAGATTTGGAAGATGTTGAAATAGAGCTTGGGCTTCGTACAGAAAGAGAAACAACGCGTCCCTATTGTGGAATTCTCCCTGAAGAACAAGTAAAAAAAATGAGAGAACTGCTTGGAATGACCGATAATGATACCCAATTTGACCTTGAAAATTTCACACCTAAAACAAAGAAGGTTGGTCGTAATGAGCCTTGTCCGTGTGGCAGTGGAAAAAAATATAAAAAATGTTGTTTGCATTAGGACGTTTCAAGTAATCAACCTACCCATATCGTATAGATTTTTTGCTTCTGATTGGATTATCTCGAGAGGTGCATAGTTATTCTACGCAACGATCGAGATCATTCAATCAGGAGCACTGTCATTCAGACCATTTTAAAGCGAGTGGGAGAGTGCTAGAATAATAAACCATGAAAAAATTCACGGAAGCCAAGCTCGAACAAGCCATCCTTCAGTTATTGGAAGCGCAAGGCTATCCCTATCTTAATGGCAGTAACATCAACCGTGAACCTCACGATGTCCTTATCAAAGCCGATTTTCATACTTTCCTCTCCCAGCAATACGCCAGCGATAATATTACAGATAGCGAAATAGCGTCTATTATCCGCCTATTAGAGTCGCTGTCTGCGGCTGATCTTTACGATAGTAATAAAAAATTCATGAAGTTGCTGGCAGATGGTTATCAGCTCAAACGTGAAGATCGTGATCAAAAAGATTTGTATATCTACTTTATCGACTACAGCGGTGCCGATAATAATCACTATAAAATGGTCAATCAGTTAGCGATTCAGGGTAGTGAAAATCTGCGAATTCCCGATGGTATTTTGTACCTCAACGGTTTGCCTTTGGTGGTGTTTGAGTTTAAAAGTGCCATTCGTGAAACGGTGAACTTGGAAGAAGCGCATCGTCAGCTTACCCAGCGTTATCATCGAGACATTCCTGAGCTGTTTAAATACAATGCTTTTTGCGTGATAAGTGATGGTGTTAATACCAAGTCGGGTTCATTTTTTGCAGGCTATGGCTTCTTTTACGCATGGAGAAAAATAACAGGCGATGAGACGGTCGAGACAGAGGGTGTTGATGCGCTGCACACCATGATACAGGGCTTGTTCGATAAAGATCGCCTACGCGATGTTATCCGCAATTTTATTTATATGCCTGATGCGGGTAATGATGAGACAAAAATTTTGTGTCGTTATCCGCAGTATTACGCAGCACGTAAACTGTTTGCCAATATTCAAGTGCATCAAAAACCGCAGGGCGATGGTAAAGGTGGGACGTATTTTGGCGCAACGGGCTGTGGTAAAAGTTTTACCATGCTGTTTTTATCGCGCTTATTAATGAAGAGCGTGGTATTTGCTAGCCCGACGCTTATTTTAATCACCGATCGTACCGATTTAGATTCTCAACTTTCTGCAACTTTCGTAAAGGCAAAAGCGTATTTAGGCGATGATACGGTGGTGAGTGTGACCAGCCGTGAGAATTTACGCGAGTTGTTACGAGGGCGCGAAAGTGGAGGCGTATTTTTAACGACTATCCATAAATTTACCGAAGATATTGAGCGGTTGACGGAGCGTAGCAATGTCGTTTGTATCTCGGATGAGGCACATCGTAGCCAGACAAATCTCGATCAAAAAATTACCGTGGGTGAAGAGGGCGTAAAAAAGACTTACGGCTTTGCCAAGTATCTGCATGACTCTTTACCAAATGCCACTTACGTTGGTTTTACAGGAACGCCTGTCGATGCGACTTTGGATGTATTTGGCGAGGTGGTCGATGCTTATACGATGACCGAATCGGTTAAAGATGAAATCACCGTGCCGATTGTGTATGAAGGGCGCGCCGCGAAGGTGTTTTTAGATAACCGTAAACTGGATGAAATCGAAAAATATTATGCTGATTGTATTGCAGAGGGCGCGAGTGAATACCAAGTTGATGAGAGCAAAAAATCATCTGTCAGCATGTTGGCTATTTTGGGCGATCCCGACCGTTTAAAAGCTATCGCGAGGGATTTTGTAAAGCATTATGAAAGCCGTGTCGCAGAAGGCTCTTCGGTTAAGGGCAAGGCGTTGTTTGTGGCGAGCAGTCGCTTGATTGCTTATGGTTTTTATAAAGAGCTAATTGCATTGCGACCTGAGTGGACAGAAGTGCAAGCGGGTGATGAAAACACGGCGTTAAGTGATAAACAGCGACAAGATATTCTGCCAATGGAGCGCGTTAAAATGATTATGACGCGGGGCAAGGATGATGATAAAGAGCTGTATGAGTTGTTGGGTACAAAGGAGTATCGCAGGACATTAGATAGGCAGTTTAAAACGGCAGAGTCTAATTTCAAAATAGCGATTGTGGTCGATATGTGGCTAACAGGTTTTGATGTGCCGTTTTTGGATACGATCTACATTGATAAGCCTTTGCAAAAGCATAATCTCATCCAAACTATTTCACGGGTAAATCGTAAGTTTGC
>DQSN01000249.1 GCA_015663245.1 Leucothrix mucor | reverse complement strand
TCTTAGTTGTCCTTTTACTCCTGATTGAATCATCTCAATCGTTGCGTAGAATAACTATGCGCCACTTGAGATAATCCAATCAGAAACAAAATGCCGACCCAATAGGGTAACTTAATTTCTTTAAAGTCCCTTACTCACTTTTCACCAAGTAATTTCACCTATGTCTCTAGCCCGCAGCATTTACTCCTTTCTATTATACTTATTACTGCCTTTCGTGTTACTACGACTACTGTTAAAAAGTCGTAAAAACAAACACTATCGACTACGCATAAGGGAACGCTTGGGCTGGCTGCCATTTAAAACAACTGAAAAACGTATTATTTGGGTGCATGCTGTTTCTGTTGGTGAAACTATCGCAGCTAAACCACTTATAGAACTGTTACTAAAAACCTATCCGCACTATTCTGTACTTGTCACTACCACCACACCGACAGGCTCCGAAACAGTAACAACATTATTTGCTGATAAGGTACTGCATTACTATTTTCCTTACGATTTACCCCATATTGTGGGGCGCTTTATAAAAAAACTAAAACCTTCTCTCCTGATCATTATTGAGACCGAAATTTGGCCCAATCTTTATGCTAGCTGCGCACGATACAATATCCCTTTATTAATGGTCAATGCACGTTTATCAACACGCTCGACTCAGCAATATTTACGAATTAAAGCTTTAGTTAAGGAAACTCTCACTAATGCCACATTTATTGCAGTGCGTAGCAAGGAGGATAAGCAACACTTTCTGTCACTCGGAGCGCCCTCTGAAAATATTGAGTTAGTAGGAAACATTAAATTTGATATAGCTGTTGATGACAATAAGTTTGCACAAGGACATTTATTAAAGGAGCAGTGGGGATACAGCCGCAAAGTCTGGGTTGCTGCCAGCACCCATCAAGGTGAAGATAAAATTATATTAGCCATTTTCAAAAAACTTAAACAGCAGCTTCCTGATTTATTATTAATTATTGTACCGCGCCACCCAGAACGCTTTGATGATGTTTATAAGCTGCTTACTGACTCAAATTACTCAATTCAACGACGCAGTGACAATGTAGATTTTCATAATAAAACCGATATTATTCTTGGTGATAGCATGGGTGAACTGCTGCTTTGGTATGCTACTGCGGATGTTACTTTTATTGGTGGAAGTCTTGTTAAAACAGGTGGACACAACCCCTTAGAAGCAACTGCTTTGGGTATTCCTGTAGTCAGCGGCTCTAATATTTTTAACTTTAATGATATTTACCCAATACTTTGTGATGAACACCTTGCTTGGGTTGAGATCACTCAAAATGATATTGAGAAGAAGATAGCTGGGTTACTCAAAATAACAAATAATGACTTTAAAGGACGTTGCGATGTCTTCATGGCACAACACCGCGGCGTTGTCGGAAAGTTATTTCAACATGTTGAAAAATATTTATAAGTAGTCAAGTCGGTCAATTATTTCAGCCCTAAACGTACCACCTGCTGCATCCTTAAATCAGCCGTTTCAACAAATGCTATCAGCTCCAGACTCTCCTGCTGCCAACCTTCTTTTATCGCCAATGTTATTGCCATATTTTTCCGTAGTACGCCCAAGTTTTTCCATAAGCGAACAACATGCTCATGGCGCAAGACTCTATCCTTATTTTCTCCCGCCTTGATATCCCCTTTTAAATTATTTTCTGCTAAAACAATGACTAAGTGACTTTTCTGCGCCTCATTATCAATATGTACAAAGCTAATATTTACTTGCAAGCGATCTCTATTGCTTACTTTCGCAATAAGCTCGAATTTTACGGGTGCTTTTTTATTTTTCAACTGTTTGATATTTTGAGAAAAGCGAAGCTTTCTAACATCGTCACCATTAAACATAATCTGCGGCGTATAAACGCTTGTAGATCGATCTAGCTGTCTAAACTTTCTTTGTCGTTGAGCAAAGCTTGTTTGGGCAAACTCATCCTTCCAGCCAATATAATCCCAGTAATCTACATGCAATGCTAACGGGATAACTTTATCTTGCGTTAAGCCTGATTCTTCCAGGGTAGCAAGCCACTTATCTGCGGGAGGACAGCTACTACAACCCTGCGAAGTATACAGCTCTACTAAGGCAACAGGATGATTGCTACTTGTCACTTTATAAGCGACTACATCTTCGGCTATCACTGATGAAAAAGTAAGAAAGAATAAACATATTATTTTATTTATAAATCTCATGACTATTGGCTACGTATATGAGCTTCATTTAGATGCAAAACCACGTATTAATCACAACAAAGTAATGAATTTAACAAAAACGAGTTAAGCTATTGGATTATTTCTAATCTAAGCGTTTGAAGGGTAGACCTAAATCACTCTACTGTACTATTATCAGGTATAGGAATGCGATGTCGCAAATTTAATCATTCAGGACGAATGCCTTATGCCAAAGAAATTACCTAGCTTATCATCCAAATATTACCAAAAAGGTGCCTCTAACCTTCTCATTGGTGCGCTTGTTGTTGCCATTGCGTTTATTGGCTTTCTCTACTTAAAATCTCGCGGCATTGTTTCAATACCGACGACCATTTCAAATGTTGCCTCATCAATCAATCAAACCGTAAACCCTTTTAGCTCTGACTACTCGGGTTATGGTGTACAAATTTCAGCAAGTCATTATCTTGATGATGCAAAAAAAGTGATGAACAAGTTTGCAGATGCAGGATATTCTGCCTTTGTTGTTTCATCACAAATACGTGGTAGCACCATCTATCAAGTACGTTTAGGTCCTTACGAAACACGCGAAGAAGCGAATACTATTAAAAATAGAATAAAGCGCCGCTTTAAACGTAGCTCTTATGTCAGAAAAAGTTTTGTTGTCTACCGTGACTAATTTAGTAGGGACGAGATTTTTATGACAAACTCAATAAGCGTCAGCTCACTGATTATTTACCCTGTCAAATCACTTGCAGGTATCACAGTAGATAGCTCTGAGCTAGACAGCATGGGTTTAAAGAATGACCGCCGCTGGATGCTGGTTTCTCCTCAAGGTGATTTTTTAAGCCAGCGCAAAATGCCAAAAATGGCGCTAATACAGCCACGCTTTGTTGATGATCAACTGATACTAAGCAGCAAAAACCATACTGATTTTACCGTCCCTACTATTAGCAGCAATTCACCGCAGCGCATGGTGGTTAATATCTGGAAAGATTCTGTTAATGCTTTGCGAGTAGGTGATGATGCCGACTCATGGCTATCAACGGTATTAGGCATGGACTGCCATTTAGTTTATATCCCTGATGATGAAATCAGACAATGCGACCCTGAGTTTGCAAAACAAGGGGAACACACTGGCTTTGCTGATGCTTTTCCTCTCTTGCTGATCTCGGTCGCATCGTTGGATGACTTAAACTCACGACTTAAACATCCTGTAGAGATGCGACGCTTTCGCCCTAATATCGTTGTATCAGGCTGTGAGGCATTTGCCGAAGATAGCTGGGAGAAATTTACAATCGGCAAGCTTCCCCTGCGCGGCGTAAAACCCTGCTCACGCTGCATACTCACAACTGTCAACCCTGATACAGGAGAACGTGATGGTAACGAGCCGTTGCAAACCTTGATGACATATCGCAAACAGGACAATAATGTTTATTTTGGGCAGAATGTTATTCACGAGCAAAAAGGACGTATCGCGATTGGTGATCCACTTATTGTGCTTCCTAACTAATGACTCATTGCCCAGTAATACCAATCCTAATAAACTCACCTCTGAATTGTTTTTGAAGATGTTTTGTAGCCTGTATGAAGCTTGCGTAATACAGGAGTGCGTGGCTTCGATTTCCCGTATTACACGACGCTCCATACGGGCTACAAAATACTGGTCGATTGAACATTAAAAGTAAAACATATTAGAATTGGTATAAATAGCTAAGTCTCTCTGCTTTAACAAAAAAACATCTAATCCCCCGTCAATTGATCGTAGCCCAACAACAAATAATTAGCCGCCCTATTCTGTCTGACATCACCATTATCACTGATCAATAATATTCTTGGTTTACCATTGATTGTTACGGGAGAAATGCCTTCTATATTATTCATATTAATCAAACTAGGCAGCTGGATTGCTTTGGGGTTGTGGTTCGGGTTGCCATCCCAAAAGGATATTTGTGAGTGACGTACATTATTACGGCTGCTGGTATACACTTCATTGGTAAGTAAGTAGCCCTGTAACTTAGCATCGTAATTCATCGCCCGTATACCACCCCCTTGAAGGTCTAATAAGATAGGTGTTTGAGAAATTTTGGGAGCTTCCTTATTTATAAAAATTCCCATAGGATTTTCGAGTAGTAAAATAATGGATTTACCCTCTATTTGTGGGTTACGCAGGCAGAGCATCAGCCTATTATTTTTGTCAAAACTAAGTGCCTCAATATTTAGATTGTAAATACCACCTTTACCTTGCTTATCTACTTTACCTAAAATACCCATGTTTTTAATTGCCGCAAATAGGCTGGTTACCCTACCCGCCTCAATAATTCGATTACCTTTTATCTTAAAACGAATAAGTTGCTCACGAGCCGATTTTCGCTCACCTTTTTTATTACGCTTATGCGAGGTAGTGGCATAAAGGAAGCCATCTGGTCCCATAGTAATCGCTTCTAAATCATCTAGTTTTTTGCGAAAGGCAATGCGTAGCAGCATATTGAGTGATTTGTTCTCCGACAGCCTTCCATTCTCTTTTATATCTAAAATATGAAAAGGTCGATCAGACTCATCTTCGATGATGACAAGCCTACCGTCGGCCAATTGCTGTACACCCGATGGCTCATAGATATTATTGAATTTTAGAATACTGCTATCACCCGAAACTGCTTGCTCCTTAGCCCCAAACTCCTTAACGCCATCCTCATGGGGAAAATAATAAAGAATCGATTTAATCCCCAAAAAAGCAACGATGGATAAGATTAATCCCCAGCGAAATACCGTATAAGAATAGCGTAGCATGGTAAATTTTTTATCTGCCATTACTCCCAGCCAATATAGTTGATCACTCATTTTTTCGTAAACAGTGTCTGGGTCCTTAATCAGCTCACCCATATACTCCATATAAGTACCTTTTGGCAACCGAGCAAAATCTTCAAAAATAAGAATATTAGAAGTATTTTTATTGAAGCGTTTTTCAGGCAGTTTTACATAATCTTTTAAATCCCTTATTTTTGCCTTGCCTCTTAAAACATCTCTAAAGCAACAAAAAACACGAGTATGCGCGGGCGCTGGTGATGGCGAGGCAGAAGACAATGCAAAGTAAATTGAAACAGCCGAGGTGATGAGGAATAAAATAGCAGGGAGTAGAAAAATAGGAGTTTCTGCATAAATAAACCCACCCGTTACCATAAGAATGGATACAATCACGCCATTTAAAGAAATCATAATATTTGCTTTGGTCGCTGCCAAAGCAATCATATCAAGTTGCGCACGGTAAGCATTCCTAAACATGGTTTCCAAGCCTTTGGCGGAGGCTGCTTTTTTCTTTTTCTTCTTCGGCTTCGGCTTTTTCTCTATCACCATTTCTGTGCTTGGATCTATATCCTTATTGTTATCACTTTTCATCTTAGAGAGCCCTTGTGTTATACCATTTCCCCAGCAGGCGTAGTGCGGAGAATATAATAGAAGAGAAATTATTGCGCCTCACCCACTATATAGAAACAGTATACCCTGAAAAAAGAAGCTGAGACAAAAGAGGTCGATAGCGATATTAAACGACAACAGGTAAAGAGTGTGTAAAATAAGACTTTACAAAAGTAGTATATTAGAATAATCTAATATACATAAACTTTCAGCTCTCAATAGTTTTTCCTTTACAAGCTAAAATTAAAAAGAGCATCACACAATGCTAGGTGAACAACATGAAATTACAAACTATAACTTTTGCGTCTTTAATCGCTCTTTCTGGTGCAGCTTCTGCTGAATTCTTCGATAGTATGAATAATGCGATGGGTTACGGCAACCTAATGGGCAATAGCAATGCATCAACTAATGCTAATACTCAAGGCAACGGTAAAGCTGATGCTAAAGCTAATGGCTGGGGCGATGGTAAAATGGATGCGGATGGCGAAATCGATTTCAACATGAACTTTCGCGCCAAAGGAAAAACAGACATGACAGCAAAGACTGCTGCGGACATGGCTGGAAATGGCTCTGCTGATGGCAAAGGTTCTGGAAACGGCAATGGTCAAACTGCTGCAAATGGTTCTGCTACAGGAAATGCTGCAAACAAAAACAATGGCACAAGCACTAGCAGCATGCCTTGGAGTAACAATGGTAATGGCTTCAAGATGCCTTGGAGCAACAACGGTGGAAACAATAATTTCACTATGCCTTGGAACAGCAACAATGGTAATGGCTTCCAAATGCCTTGGA
>DQSN01000147.1 GCA_015663245.1 Leucothrix mucor | reverse complement strand
GCAAAAAATTACTTACAAAGCCTTGTTACAACTACTGATGGCTACTTTGAGGCAGAAGACGAAGAAAAACTGGCAACAGTCTTTGGAAGTATTCTAAGCAAGGTGGGTGCGACCACTTCTGCTTATGCCGCACCTGGCTATACCGTCAATATGAGAAATACAACGGAGAATGAAGACTTTATCTTTATTCCTGTTTTTGACAAAAAATTAGCACCAAGATGGCCAGGAAACCTCAAGAAATTTAAGTTGGTAAAAGCTACAGATGACCAAGGACGAGGCATACGAAAAATCCAAGGTAAAAACAATAAAGATGCCGTCTCCGAGCTGGGGGAATTTAGTGATGATGCTTTAGATTATTGGTCAACATCAAATAATGCTAGTCCCGATGGTTACTATGTTGAAAAAGGCGGCGTGGCTGGTTTGCTCGATCCTGATAATCGAAAGCTATATTCTGATCTTTCGTGTGCATCTTACCCCTGCTCTCTTATTGCTGGCGATAATCGTTTAAAAACGGAAAATACAGAAGATGGGGAAGCAATTAATAATACTGTTTTAGCAATTGATAATGACAAAGATGAAGCCTATCGCATCAAGTTAATTAAATTCATCATGGGCTATGAACCAGATGACAGCGCACGTAAACACATGGGTGATATTCTTCATGCGGCTCCTGTTACTTTTACTTACAGCAAAGGCGCTGAAGACGGCACAGGAAAGGAACAATATATTTTTGCTGCCACTAACGAAGGTTACTTGCATGTCTTTGATACAAAAACAGGTGTTGAGAAATTTGCTTTTATGCCTAAAGAGTTACTAAAAAATATTGAGACGCAGTACTTAAATAATGACTCTGGAGGTCATCGCTATGGTATCGATGGGCAACTTAGTATTTGGCACAATGATACAAACCATAATAATGAAGTTGATAATAGTGAAAAAGTCTATCTCTACTTTGGTTTGCGTCGTGCAGGACGTGCTTATTACGCTCTGGATATTACAGACCCCAGTGCTCCATCACTAGCTTGGAAAATAGATAATAATGACTCTGATTTTTCTAACCTAGGTTATACATGGGCCAAAATGCATATCGCCAATATTCGTAAAGCATCTGATAAATCTCTGCTTAGAGTCGCTATATTCTCGGGTGGTTATGATATCAATCAAGATGATGAAGATAATACGACTAACAATATCAATGCAAATTATGGCAATGACATTTTTATCGTCAATGCAACCACAGGTAGCTTATTATGGTCATTAAAATCATCCGCTGTTAATGGTGCAGATGCTTTAAATCATAGTATTCCTGGTGGTGTACGTATCTTAGACCTTAATCGAAATGGGGCTATCGATAGAATGTATTTTGCTGATACAGGAGGCAATATTTGGCGTTTAGATTTAAATGAAGAACTTAATGAAACAGATGAGAACAATCAATCAAAATTAATTAAATTAGCCTCTTTTGGTGGCACAGGTGAAAACGCAAGAAAGTTTTACAATGAGCCTGATATAGCTATGTTTAAACACAAGGGTCGATCCGTTCTAGCGCTAAGCATAGGCAGTGGTTATCGAGCACATCCTATGAATCGAGACTTAAAAGATTATTTCTTTACTATATTGGATAGAGCTACTTTTAACCGTATAAATATGGAGGACTTCTCGACCATTACTTTAACGGATGACAATATGGCAAAAGTGACCGTAGAAGTTAGTGATGAAGGCGTTAAATCTCTCGATTACGGTGCTTTAAATGAAACCGACCTCTTATCTATCAATAAAAGAGGATGGTATGTTGATTTTTCTAGCTCTGGCGAAAAAGTTTTGGCTAACTCCATTACCGTTGATGGAACCTTATCATTCACTACTTTTGTTCCTTCTGCTCAAGCATCGAGCGTAGGCGCAGTAGTTGATTTATGCACAGCCCCTTCCACACAAGGTCGCTTATACGGAATGAATATTTTAACAGGAAAGCCCGCTTATGATTTAGACTGGAGCGGTGGAGACCCTACTGAAGCAGATGTGTTTGCTACGGTATCTGCTAACGAGATACCTGGCGCACCACAACGTGTTTTCAATTCATTTGAATGTAACAATGGGGAGTGTGAACATACCGTCGATATACGGATTGGGAAAAAACTCATTCAATCATCCTCTTATGATCGAGGCTATCTTGAGTCTGTTTACTGGAGTGATCCTAATTAAATAAATTTAAATTTAGCAATAGCAATAGCTTTAGCAGGTTCAAAATAATTGGACTTGATCAGAGCCCCTGTCATTAAAAGCATAGAGCTAGCAATATTTAAATAAGCCTCCATTAACACTGGGGGCTTAATTGTGTCTAAGCTGCCTACAAAATTTATCATCATAGTCAAACACCTGCTATCATCATCTTATACCAACCCTAATAAATTCATCACTGAATTATTTTTAAAGATCAACCCTCCAAAATATGAAAAAGCTATTTCACCTAAGCCTCATACTAGCACTAATTATTCTGACAATATTCTGGCTAAGCAGCTATGCACGCTTCTACAACAGTATAGGAGTTGACTCAGAGCAACAAAAAGAAGCAACCATAGACTATCACTACTACCGTTTTTGGTGGCCAGGAAACGGCTCTTTACTCATAGGAAGAGGCATCACCACACTAAAATATGATCCAAATAAACAATATGATCGATTCGACCTTGGAGCAGCCTTTTTTCGTCATCAAGATAAAAAACTAGTCGCTCAAACCACATGGAATAAAATAGGTTTCTGGTATATATCACCACCTGCACCTGTACGACAATTTTGGATAGGGGTACCCGCATGGCTGCCTGTGCTAATTATTCTGGGATACTTTGGAGTAAATAGAAGGAAGGATCGAAAGTAATCCGTAATGCATGCGGAAGCAGGACTTAAATACCATCCAAATAAAAAACACGAAAAAATAGAGCATGATTTATCAATGAATATATAAGTAGATGTTTTATATATTATAAATTGGTAGGCGCGAGTGGATTCGAACCACCGACCCCCACCATGTCAAGGTGGTGCTCTAACCAACTGAGCTACGTGCCTAAAATAATGATTTTGAATTCGATATTGTATTAGAAAAATACAACTTAGAAATGGCTCCTCGAGCTGGGCTCGAACCAGCGACAAACGGATTAACAGTCCGTTGCTCTACCAACTGAGCTATCGAGGATCTATCTAATGAGGCGTGCATTCTACTGACGGTTTCGAGCTTGGTCAACTGGTTTTTTACACTTTTTCAAACTTTCTAAAATATACTCCTTATGATTAAGAAAACAGCAGAAAGCAGGATGGTTTTTTTGTGAAAAAAACGCATGAACATACATAATAAGTATTATTTTTCAAATACTTAAAATACCCTCTTTATGAAAAAAAACATTTCAGATATAAGGTGCTTTTAAGCAGAGAGAATCTATACTTTTGTAGTTATATTTTACCAAAGTAAAAATAACGTTTCCGAAAAAAGTAAAAGGTTTATCAAATTTCATTTTCATCCGATATTTGAACTATCAGCTCCCCCTGCACATCTTCAAATACACTTATCTCTATTGGTCTACAACATACCTTACAATCTTCGACATATGACTCATCACCTGCTGAAATATCAATAAGTATATCAAGCAACTCCCCACAATATGGGCAACTTATCACATGCTCTTTTAAAGTATTCATTTATCCCAACTCTGGTTAAATAAGAACTTATAGATAAGCATTCAAATGGCGATAGTCCGTACCATTAAGATGCAATCAGTCACGACTATATTGCTCATCTATATTTTGATCCTTGCCTTTTTAGCAGACAACAACTATCAAATAAGATTTTTTCGTGCAAAGGTCTCAGTATATTAATATATTTAACAAAATTCCGCGATTTTTCTATTCATTTCTCTCTACCTTTACACAAAAACGGCAGCTCCCTATAAAAAGGGGCTGCCGTAAATAGTGATTTGCATCACTCTTATTTGCCATTTTTAATGTTATAAATTCTTCATGCAAAACAAATGGCGGATAAAGAATAGTTTCACACAAAAAATTTATAGTAAGTTTAAGACACCACCAATGCCTCAAGCTTATTCATTTCTAAATGGCATCCCTCGCCAACTTCGGTTAGCATTTTTATAATTATCTCCATCTCCTGAGGAAATTCGCGTTGCAGCTCTTTTATTTCACTACAATTAATCATCAAATTATCGTTTGTCATCTTTCTATATCCTTATTTTATAATTATGTGTCTCTTATGTTTCACTCCCAACACACTGACTCCCTGTCATGTATGTCACATTAATCTTAGCTACTTTTGCATTCTGTGACGTTTTCACACTCTACAATCTTTTATTCATCCCATATATCCCCAATAACCACTCTATATCCCTTGTATAGGCTTATTGACTCCCTATAAACCACTATTTTTCAAGCACTTTTGTTTAGACTCCTCGATTAATTAGTCTGTATAAAGATCACGTTATATAATCCTCCTTCGAAATAACCATAGGCTTATCCATGTCGCACAGCTCTACTGAAAACCAGGCAGATAGCACACCCCCTGCATTAGAAATTACTAATCTAAAGAAAACTTATGACAATGGCTTTGTCGCGCTAAAAGGTATTGATCTAACCGTTAAGCAGGGCGACTTCTTCGCTCTACTCGGTGCAAATGGTGCAGGTAAATCAACCACCATCGAGGCAATTTGTTCTTTAGTTAATAAGACTGATGGCAACATCAAAATATTTGGTCAAGATATTGATACAAATACTTATCTTGCTAAGTCTTTTATTGGGCTTGTGCCACAAGAGTTTAATTTCAATATCTTTGAGCCTGTAATTGAGATTATCGTCAATCAAGGTGGCTATTATGGTATTGAACGCAAAGAAGCTTTTCGCCGTGCAGAAGCACTATTAAAGCATTTGAAGCTGTGGGATAAACACAAGGAGAAAGCACTGAATTTATCGGGAGGCATGAAACGCCGCTTGATGATTGCACGTGCCTTAATTCATAAGCCTAAGTTATTGATTTTAGATGAGCCTACTGCAGGCGTTGATATTGAAATACGTCGTACCATGTGGAAGTTTTTATCGCAATTAAACGCCACTGGCACAACCATTATCCTCACCACCCACTACTTGGAAGAAGCTGAGAATCTTTGCCACAACATTGCTATTCTTGATCAGGGTGAAGTCATCGAAAATACCAGTATGAAACAGTTATTATCACGCTTACAAACAGAAAAATTTGTACTGGATTTAAAAGAGCCTCTCGAAAAAGTCCCCCATAGTGATGATTTTAGCATGTCATTACGCGATGCCAATACGCTAGAAGTAGAGTTAGACAAAAGCCTCTCACTTAACCTCATGTTTGATTTTTTTAGCCAGCACAATATTAGTATTCTCAGTATGCGCAATAAAAGCAACCGCTTAGAAGAGTTATTCATAGAACTAATTGAAAAAAATAAGGAGGCAACAACATGAACTGGCAAGAAACACTAACGGCTTTCAACACTATTTTCATCAAAGAAATTCTACGATTTTCACGTATTTGGGTACAAACTATCTTGCCTCCCGCGATCACCATGACGCTCTATTTTGTGATTTTTGGCAACCTAATCGGTAAAGCTATTGGCGAAATGGATGGCTTTAAATATATTGATTATATCGTGCCTGGCTTGATTATGATGTCAGTCATCACCAACTCTTATTCCAATGTTGTCTCCTCCTTTTTCTCTTCAAAAATGCATGGACACATACAAGAACTATTGATCTCCCCTACTCCTAATATCGTCATTCTATTAGGTTTTGTGGCAGGGGGTGTCGCACGAGGTTTGGGTGTAGGTATTGTTGTTACCATCGTTTCTTTATTCTTTACCGAGATGGATATACAGCACCCATTGATTACCGTTGCTGTTGTCTTGCTCACCTCAATTCTTTTTTCAATTGCAGGCTTTATCAATGCTGTTTACGCTAAAACCTTTGATGCGATGAATATTATCCCCATCTTTATTCTTACACCTTTGACTTACCTTGGTGGTGTATTTTACTCCATTAATATGCTGTCACCCTTTTGGCAAAATGTATCTTTATTTAATCCTATACTTTATATGGTCAACGGCTTTCGCTATGGAATTTTAGGTGTTTCTGATATTAGCCCTGCCTCCAGCTTCGCCTTGCTATTAATATTTATCGCTCTCCTATTTGCTTTTGCCATGTATTTATTAAACAAAGGCATAGGACTACGCGAGTGAGTGACAAAACAGTTAACAATATAGGTAATAAAATAAGCAATAAGCCTTGGTTTAAATACCCTAAGTTCACTTGGCAAAAAAAACATGCAGTGGTAATTGGCGGTGGTATAGCTGGTTGTCAAAGCGCATGGCATTTACTGCAAACAGGCTGGCATGTCACACTGATTGAGCGTCACGATAAATTAGCAACAGAGGCTTCAGGTAATGTAGCGGGAGCAATATTACCCAAGATGACGGCACTCGAAAGCTTGGGAGAAGATTTTTATACGCAAGCCTTTAACTACACTTTAAAGCAATTAACCTTGCTCGATGCAACACAAAAAAACATCCATCATGACCTCTGCGGTGTATTACAACTAGCCCACAATCTACGCGAAGAAAAACGCTGGAAAGCACTGCAACAACGTGGCTTTTCTCCTGATTTTTTACAATGCTTAGATGAAAATGAAACATTGTTACAAAGTGGTATTCACACACCCTATAAAAGTACTTTTTTCCCACAGGGAGGCTGGATAAGCCCTGCCAGTTTTTGTCAGGCTTTAATTGATCATCCACACTGTGAGATTTTATTGAGAAGTGATGCATTAACTCTAAAACAAAATCAGCAGCAGTGGCAGGTATTGGGTAAAAGGAAGCATGTCTTAGCACAGGCAGAAGTGATTATTATAAGTAGCGGCAAAGATTTGCAGCAACTCGTGCCAGAGTTACCCATTATGCCCGTATTAGGACAAACAACTGCGGCATGCGCCACGATAAAT
>DQSN01000098.1 GCA_015663245.1 Leucothrix mucor | reverse complement strand
CGTATTCTTGTGCCAAGCATGTCGGAAATATACCCCCCTGATGATCTAATTTGGGCGAATAATAATGTCGGCATGGATCTGCGTGAGCGTATATTAAGCCTTGATGATAATCCTGAAAATCATGCTGATTTGTTGCTAGATCTCAACCAACGAGACCTAGATGAGCAACAACCTGTTGCGGCATTAATCGGCTTGCCTGCTGATAAAGACAGTATTTGGGCAGACTTACGCATAGCAGAATTAAAAACATTGTTAGCCTTAAAGTCAGGTGATGATGATCAATCTTTGGAAGGTTGTCAGTGGTTGATTTATTTTGCTCAGTTAGATGCGGAACGTTTGAAAACTTATCGTTGTGTCGATGCTTTATTGCAGTTTAAGTTGAGTGATGAGGACAAGTTACATACTCAACATAAAACATCATTAGGAAAACTTTTTGGTGAAAAGCATTTGTTGGAAGCGGAAGCCTTAATAAGAGGTGAGACGGTGTTTAGTTTGCAAAGTGATTGGGTGATGCATAGCAAATTAATAACCGCTTATCATAAACTTAGTAAAAGTTAGCTTGAACTAATTAACGCTTTCCTTAGACATAAATTATGCTTCTGAACTTTTGATGTTGACAATGCAGTTTAGGATTCTTGCAACAGTTGTTATAGCTTTTTTCATTGTGTTGTTGGAAGCATTATGGCTTTTTGTATTGATGCGCTACAATTTTATTACGGATAGTGATGTTTCAGTTTATATCCCTTGGTTGATAGTTGCTTTTTTTGTTCCTTTTTTTGTAGGAGTCATTATTAGTGGCTCTTTATTATTTATTTCATCAAAATCATTTAGAAAAAAACGTTTTCACACTTCTGTCAACTGGGTTGCTTTATTGGTAGTGCTTTTGGGTTTTGCTGTTATAGCAGTGAAGAAAGTACCTGTGCAGAAGCCTGATCAAGCAGAGAAGGCAGAAGCGGTCGTTACTAAACAAGTTGTGGACGTTGAGAAAAATCCCCAAACAAGCGGTGTTGTTACTAAGCAATCGAAAAAAGTTGAGAAAGAAGTAAAGACCATTAAGCCCGAGCTATTATCGGAGCCAGAGAAGTTATTTAAGTTAATGAAAAATAGTTGTTTTAAGTCACATTCTCCTGATGATGGCTTCAATCAAGTGCAGATGTTAGATTATTGTGAATGTGTAGTGGAAGATGCTAAGTCAAGCATGACAATTACTGAAATAAAGGCGATTACAAAATCCTTATCAACTACAAAAACATCGGGAGAAGCACTCTTGGAAAATGATGAGATGGTGGGTATTGTCGTTGAATGTATTTCAAAAGTTGCAGCGAAGTAATAAGTATCCACACAAAACGGTTGGATTAATTTTGTGTGGATATTTACAGGCTTCACAACCAATTATCTTTATTTATCCCCATATTGCTTATTTAATCTATTCAAAAAAATAAAATTAGTGTAAATTATGTTTCCAGTATTTGAGGAGCGTTGCGACCCGTCCGATTGTTTAGCTAGAGTAAGAAGCGATAACAATGAGCGATGAGGCTAGGCTCAAATAGCTTTCCCCCACATTGCAACGACGCTCAGTCACACTTTAAGGAGAACTTAAATATGGCTGGGAATCATTTATTCACATCCGAATCTGTATCTGCAGGTCATCCCGATAAAATGTGCGATCAAATCTCTGACGCTATTTTAGATGCTATTTTAGAGCAAGATACCAGTGCACGTGTTGCCTGTGAAACGCTTGTTAAAACAGGCATGGTGATATTGGCAGGTGAAATTACCACTAGCGCAATCATCGATTACGAAAAAATTGTTCGTGAAACGGTTAAGGATATTGGTTATACCTCATCTGATATTGGTTTTGATGGTGACTCTTGTGCAGTTCTAAACGCACTTGGTCAGCAATCACCCGATATTGCGATGGGTGTTGATCGTGGAGATAAAGAATCACAAGGCGCTGGCGATCAAGGTTTGATGTTTGGTTATGCAAGTAACGAAACTGATGTTTTAATGCCTGCTCCAATCACTTATGCACATCGTCTTGTGGAAAAACAAGCAGAGCTAATGAAGTCTGGCAAGCTAGATTTTTTACGCCCTGATGCTAAAAGCCAAGTAACTTTCCGTTACGAAGGTGCTAAACCTGTCGCTATTGATGCTGTTGTTCTTTCTACACAGCATGATCCTATGGATCTTAAAGACCTTCAAGAAGCGATTATGGAAGAGGTTATCAAACCAATTCTTCCTGCTGAGTGGTTAGATAGCAATACGCAATATCACATTAATCCAACAGGCAACTTCGTTATCGGTGGGCCAGTAGGTGATTGTGGTCTTACAGGCCGTAAGATTATTGTTGATACTTACGGTGGAATGGCGCGTCACGGTGGCGGTGCTTTCTCTGGAAAAGATCCCTCAAAAGTTGATCGTTCAGCCGCTTATGCTGGTCGTTATGTTGCGAAAAATATTGTTGCAGCAGGTCTTGCAGAGCGTTGTGAGATTCAAGTGTCTTACGCGATTGGTGTTGCAGAGCCTACTTCTATCTCAATCGAGACATTCGGTACTGGCACAATGAGTGATGAGAAAATTGAAGCAGTAGTGAGAGAAGTCTTCGACTTACGTCCTCACGGAATCATCACCATGATGAACTTGCTACAACCAATCTATCGTCAGACTGCGGCTTATGGTCACTTTGGACGTGAGAACATTGGTTTTCCTTGGGAAGTTATTGATAAAGTTGATGATATCAAAGCAGCTGCCTAAGATCAGCTATTAATAATCAAGCAAATGTAGCCTGTATGTAGCACAGCGAAATACGGGAATGCATGGCGTGTACGTCTGCATTCTCTCGTTTAGCTACTGATAGGGTGCGACTATATATAATATTTAGGAAATAAAATAATGAGTAATGATTACATCATCGCAGACATTAGTCTTGCCGATTGGGGACGTAAAGAGTTAGATATCGCAGAAAATGAAATGCCTGGTCTTATGGCATTACGTGCTAAATATGGCGAAGAGAAGCCATTAGCAGGTGCGCGTATTGCTGGTTCTTTGCACATGACGATCCAGACTGCTGCATTAATTGAAACATTAACTGCTTTAGGTGCGGAAGTACGTTGGGCATCTTGTAATATTTTTTCTACTCAAGATCATGCAGCAGCAGCGATTGCTGCAACAGGTGTTCCAGTTTTTGCCACTAAAGGCGAAACATTGGATGAGTATTGGGATTACGCACATAAAATCTTTATGTGGCCAAATGGCGACACTGCGAATATGATTCTTGATGATGGCGGCGATGCAACCATGTTAATCGAGCTTGGTACAAAAGCAGAGTCGGATCTTTCAGTACTGGATAATCCAGAAAGTGAAGAAGAAGTTGCTCTGTATAACTCAATCAAAGCAATGCTAAAGGTTGAACCAAACTGGTATTCAAATATCCGTCCAAACATCCAAGGTGTTACGGAAGAGACGACAACGGGTGTTCATCGTTTGTACGAGATGGAAAAGACAGGCGAGCTAATCTACCCAGCTATCAACGTAAATGATTCTGTAACAAAATCTAAGTTTGATAACCTATACGGGTGTCGTGAGTCTTTAGTTGACGGTATCAAGCGTGCAACTGACGTAATGATCGCAGGTAAAATTGCAGTTGTTCTAGGTTATGGAGATGTTGGTAAAGGTTGTGCACAATCTCTACGTGGCTTAGGTGCAACAGTATGGGTGACAGAAATTGATCCTATCTGTGCATTACAAGCAGCGATGGAAGGTTATCGTGTTGTGACTATGGATGATGTTGCAGATCAAGGTGATATTTTTGTAACAGCAACAGGTAACTTCCACGTCATCAACGAAGAGCACATGCTGAAAATGAAGCACGAGACTATCGTGTGTAATATCGGTCACTTCGACAATGAAATCGCCGTTGCCGATATGGAAAAATACGAGTGGGATGAAGTGAAGCCACAAGTTGACCACATCAAACTACCGAGCGGCAATAGCATCTTGCTACTAGCTCAAGGTCGTTTAGTGAACTTAGGTTGTGCAACAGGACATCCTAGTTTTGTTATGTCTAACTCGTTTGCAAACCAAGTTTTAGCACAAATCGAAATCTTCAAAGGTGGCGACAAGTATGAGAACAAGGTTTATATGTTACCTAAGTCATTAGATGAAGAAGTGGCACGTTTACACTTGGCTAAAATTGGCGCAAATTTAACTGAATTGACTGATTATCAAGCTGATTACATCAGTGTTGATAAAGCTGGACCATACAAAGTTGAGCACTACAGATACTAATTAGTTTTTACTAACATACTGTAGTTAAAAGCCTCTTCACCTTCTCATACGGGGGAAGGGGCTTTTTATGGCTTTAAATTTAGGACTTAGTAAATATGAAAAAACAATCATTTAGTTTTGAATTCTTTCCACCCAAGACAGATAAGGGTATAGAAAACCTCAAAAAAGTTCGTAATGAACTGGCTGACCTGAACCCTAATTTTTTCTCAGTCACTTATGGTGCAGGTGGTTCGACGCAAGACTGCACTATGAATACCGTACTGGAAATACAGCAAGAAACAGGTATTCCAACGGCATCACACCTTTCTTGTATCGGTTCAAGTGAAGATCAAATTCGCCAAATGCTGAAAACCTATCAAGAAAGTGGTATCAATCGCCTTGTTGCATTACGTGGTGATTTACCCTCAGGAATGCGCGATATTGGTGATTTTAAATATGCGAATGAACTAATTGAATTTATCCGTAAGGAAACGGGAGATTATTTTCAAATAGAAGTAGCCGCGTATCCAGAAATGCATCCTCAAGCGCCTAATTTTCAAACTGATATTGATAACTTTGCACGTAAAATGAATGCAGGTGCAGATAGAGCAATCACCCAATTTTTTTATAATGCCGATGCATATTTTTACTTTATGGATAGTTTGGAGAAGATAGGCTTAGATGTACCAGTGCTTCCAGGTATTAACCCAATCACCAACTTTGTACAATTAGCACGCTTCTCTGATGGTACAGGCGCAGAAATCCCGCGTTGGTTGCGTAAGCGTTTAGAGGGTTATGGAGATGATCTTGAATCGATACAAAAACTAGGTTTAGAGTTTGTAACGGATATGTGTGAAAAACTAATAAGCCAAGGTGTACCTGGTTTGCACTTTTACAGCATGAACCGTGTAGAGCCATCGATGACGATCTGGAATAACTTAGGTTTATCTGATTTTAAATAAAGCGTTTTTATTTGGATTTATTTTATAACATATAAAATGTTTGATACAGGGTTGGTTGAATTAATTGTTCTGGTATTGCTAGGAATAATATTTGTTATTCCATACTGGAAGATTTTTTCAAAGGCTGGTTTTTCAGGGTG
>DQSN01000059.1 GCA_015663245.1 Leucothrix mucor | reverse complement strand
TTGGTCTTGTGTTAGTAACTTACCGCAGAAGCACTTAGGGGCAAAGAGTTTGGTGTGTAAATCCACTTTGTAGATAAGCAGAACTTGCACGTTCCTTAGCTTAGTTTTTTAGATATTCACTCACACGGGTAACACTACTTCTGGCACACCCTATCTCGGCTACGAAGAAATCCCTCGACATAATTGATCAACTTTTTTAAGTAAAGTTGGCAGACGATTATTCCCATGCATATTTGAGATAAGTTGTTTGGATTCTTGTAAAGCAAACCCCACTGCGGTGATATAAAGTGGGTTTTGGCTTTTCCCTCTTAGTATCTGACAACTCTCAGGCGTGCCAATAAAGGATTTTTTAGCAACTCCAATAATGGGAGTGGATTGCCCTATAGCTTTGTAAAGATGCATCCCTAAGCCCTCTTTTTCTTCTTTACCTAAGGTGACATAGCCGTCAATTACTATCGCATCCAGCTTTATATCAACATCATCAAGTAGCGCTAGAATACAGGGTAATTCCCGCTTATAAAAAGCGCCTGCTTGGTAAGGTTCTATCTTATTGATATTTTTCAATACCACATTTTTGACAACATCTGATTTCCAGTCTGAAAAAAGCAAACCAGCAGCAAGTGCGGTTGTCTCTGCATATTGTACATCGGTGGCTAAGATCAATTATCCTACCTCTATATATTATTTTGAAAAAAACAGAAGGTGTACTCATATCTCCTTGGGCCGCAATAAACGAATTAACTCTCCACTACCTGCTTTTAAGTCACACCAAGGTGTTGACAGGTTAACCTTGGCAATATTGCCTGTCGTAACTACTTTTCCATTCGCTTGTACAGATATTTCATTATGACAAAGTGCCAACAATAGCATTTCAATACTAGGATTATGCCCAATGAGCATAAGGCTTTGAGTAGATTCTGATGTCGATGTGATTAGATTTATAAGGGTATTCATGCTTGCCTCATAAATATCAGCTTCATTAACAATAATATTCGTATTGATAGCTGCGTGCTGACAGAGTATTTCAGCAGTTTGCTGAGTACGTTCGGCGGTAGAGCAAAGTATTTTTTGAGGAAGCCAGTTGAGTTCCGCCAGCTTTTTCCCTATGCGTTCGGCATCCTTTGCGCCACGTTTACTTAATGGACGAGTAAAATCACGGCTATAGGATGCATTCCAATCAGATTTTGCATGACGCACTAAGTAGAGTTGTTTCATTGTATTGGCTCACCTTCTGTAATTTATCTGGAATAAAAAATCATCGTTTTACAAAATCACAGGTTTATTCGACAACTCATTAACACTCCCCTCAACATCAGGGAAATATTGTTGCAAATGTTTGGTAATTTCATCTATACCCAAAGACAATCCATCAATAAACTGTTTCTGTTGGAATGCTTGCTCCATAACCCCGCAAATACGTTGCCACTCTTGATGACTTACAACTTTGGCGATGTTTCTATCAACCGTTATTTCTACTTTTTTATCAGCCAATAATAGATAAATCAATACACCGTTATTATCTTCTGTATCCCAGACACGTAGTAAAGAAAAGACTTCTTCACTACGCTCCCGCACGCTTTCATCTCGCCATAAGGCATTAAAAGGCAGGGAACTTTCGATGGCTAAACGAATTTCACCGCTGTGTTTACTTTCAGAGGAGTCTATTGCTGACTCTAACTTCTTTAGCTCACGCAGTGGAAAATGCTTGCGGAGCCACCACCCTGGATAAAAAAGGTGCTTTAAGGTTCTTGTAAATTTCATCACCATCCTCCTGACGCGCCACCGCCACCAAAGCCACCGCCTCCTCCTCCGAAGCCGCCTCCACCACCACCGCCTCCGAAGCCACCGCCAAAACCACCACCATCACGATAACTACTACTGCGATTACCTAGAAAAATCAGACTAAACAGGAAGGCGACGATACCCGCTACTACATAAAAGGTTAGCGCATAGCCTGTCATAAACACCACTCCAGCGACAATTCCTCCCGCAATAACAGAGGTTACAAAGCGACCGAGAAGAGATGCAAAGGAGTTAACAAAAAAGATGCTAAACAGACTAAACATAAATAGCCCACCGATATCATCCTCTACAAATGACTCTCCTTGCGACCACGAAGGCGGCGGTAATAGCTCACCATTTATCAAAGCTATCAGCCGTTGCACTCCTGAATCGATCCCTGCATAAAAATCGCCCTGACGAAAGCTTGGCGTGATGTACTCTCGAATAACACGACCAGCAGTCACATCAGGAATAACACCCTCAAGACCATAGCCCACCTCAATACGCATGGTTCGATCTTGTTTGGCAATCAGCAGTAACACGCCATCATCAATATCTTTACGCCCTAACTTCCACTTTTCCACCACACGAAAGGCATACTCTTCTATTGCTTCGGGCTGTGTACTTGACACAATCAATACTGCTAACTGACTGCCTTTGGTCTCTTCTAGTTGTGCTAGTTTGGCGGTTAAATTATTCGTTTGTGATTGGCTTAATGTTGCAGTAAGGTCAGTTACACGCTGTTGCAGCTCAGGAATAGCTTGCAGGTCAGCCCAAGCAAATTGGCTCAGGCTGAAAAGTATCAATAGGAGGAAAGCTCGTAACATCTGCATTAATCAAAAACTACTTCGCTGCGGGTGCAGTATTAAAATCAACCACAGGAGGTTTTGCAATAGCAGCTTCATTCTCCACACCAAAATTAGGTTTTACGCTGTATCCCATCATGCCCGCTAAGATGTTTCCTGGAAATTTACGCAGCATCAAATTGTAATCTCTTACGGTTTTAATATAACGGTTACGCGCCACACTAATACGGTTCTCGGTGCCTTCTAACTGTGTTTGCAAATCTTTAAACAAGCTACTTGCTTTTAGATCAGGATATTTCTCTACTGTTAGCAATAAACGCCCTAAAGATGAACCTAACTGGGATTGTGCCTGCGTAAACTGTTGAAATGCAGCAGGGTTATTAAGCATCTCTGGAGACATTTGAATCGACGTTGCCTTAGCCCTAGCATTGACAACATCTGTCAGTACTTCTTTTTCGTGAGCAGCATAGCCTTTGACGCTATTCACAAGATTAGGAATTAAATCGGCACGACGTTGATACTGATTAACCACCTCAGACCACGCAGTTGTAACATCTTCATCGACCGTTTGAATGCGGTTATACATTCCAAAGGTATAGAATAAGACTAAGGCTAGTACTGCGAAGATAACGGCTACAACTTTTGACATAGAAAACTCCAAATAAATATTCCACTATAAATCCATGCTAAGAATAGTCTGTTTAGATACTTTGTGCATAAAAACTGGGGGACAAAACAACATATTATTCGTATCAACGTAACTTTTAGGTATATTCAGCGCAATGGCGTGCGAATTACACTTGCATAAGCTATGACTAATTTGGTAGAATCCCCGCTCTTTAAATTTTGTCAACAACCGCATTCTGAGGATCTTCAACATGAAGGCCGATATACATCCAAATTATCAACAAGTAGTATTTCAAGACCTTAGTAGTGATTTTTCTTTTTTGACACGTTCTACTATGTCATCAAGAGAAACCATTAAATGGGAAGATGGTAACGAGTACCCTCTTATTAAGGTGGAAATTTCTAGCCACTCTCACCCATTCTATACTGGCAAGCAGAATACAAATACTGCGGCTGGCGCAATTGACAAGTTCAACAAGCGTTACGGCAAAAAGTAAGCTATATACTACTTGTACTTGCATGATAAAAAAGCACTCATTGATGGGTGCTTTTTTTATGCCTGTTGATATATCATAAAGCGATGTCTTTCGCCTCTATCAAAAAAATTCTATTCCTTCTTATAACCACCACCGCACTGCTATCAAGCTGTCAGGCCAAGTCACCTTATCAAAAAGTAAAATGGATTTACGACGGCGATACCTTACTCCTCCAAGATGGACGGAAAATCCGAATTATTGGCATCAACGCACCCGAGGTCGCTCATCATAAAAAGAAAGGTGAGCCATATGGGCGTGAGGCAACGGAGAGGTTACGCGAGAAGCTTAAACATTCAAATAATCTCATTCGCTTAGAAATGGGGGAAGAGCTGCTGGATCGCTATAAACGCCACCTTGCTCATGTTTTTTTAGCTGACGGCACTAATATTTCCCAGTGGATGTTAGAAAATGGTCTAGCAACCACCATGATTTTTCCTCCAAATATACATTATCTTGATGATTACCAACACGCAGAACAACTTGCTCAACAGGACAAACTCAATATCTGGAAGCAGAAAAACTTCCAAGTAATTTCATCCTCGCAACTAAAAAAATCGTACAAGGGCTATGTGCGCTTAAAAGGACGAATTACACACATAAATACTCGCAAAAAAACACTACTTCTTCAGCTAGATAAAAAAATCTTTATTAAACTTGGAAAACGGACTATAAAATATTTTACTCGCTATAAACCGCAACAACTTTTACATAAAGAAATAATTGTTAGTGGGCTGCTAAAAAGCCACCGTGGCAAACGAATTATAAAGGTTCGCCATCCAGCGCAAATAGACGTATTAAAGTAACTCAAAAACTGATAATTTGAAGAAGACTACTGAATACTATTATATTTTCTATCTAACTAAAGTCTACCTAGTCCAGCCTAGTCCTCCAACAGTAGGAGACCTAGGCTAGATAGGCTTATGTTATTTATAAATGTAATACCAATCCCACAAGGAATACTGCCATGACCCATCAATATAAGTTTACTCGATTTATTTCTGCATTAGTGATCAGTACAACACTCACTCTCTCCGCTTGTTCCGTAAATCCTGTTTCAGGAAAAAAAGAATTTTCTTTAATCTCTAAAGAACAAGAAGTTGCAATGGGCGCACAGGCACATAGAGACATCATCAAAAAAACTCCTGTCTATAACAGCCCGCATTTACAATCATATGTAAACTCAATTGGTCAACAACTGGCTCGTAAAAGTCATCGCAACAACCTTCGCTATACCTTTACTGTATTAGATGACCCTTCCGTTAACGCCTTTGCTTTACCTGGTGGATACATCTACGTGACCACAGGGCTAATGGCTTATTTAAATTCAGAAGGCGAGTTAGCAGGTGTGCTAGGTCACGAGATTGGTCACGTGACAGCTCGACATGGCGTACAACAAGCTAGTGCAGGGATGGCAGCCAGTGTATTGATTGATCTTATCTCTAAAAAATCAGGCGGTAAAAAAACGCTAAATCAACTTGGTTCAGCAATTCTTAGTGGTTATGGTCGTAAGCACGAGTTACAAGCAGATCGCTTAGGTGCAGAATATTTAGCAGGTGTTGGGTATAGCCCTAAGAATATGATTGATGTTATCAGTGTCTTAAAAGCTCAAGAGCAGTTTGCAGGACGCTCTAGTTCATATCATGGGCTTTTCTCTAGCCATCCTAGCAATGACCGTCGCTTACAAGAAGCTGTTGGCGCGGCAAAAAGTATACCTTCCGCAGGTACTCGCCCAGCTAACCGCAATGCCTATCTCAAGCAAATTAATGGTTTAAAATTTAGAATCAGTAAAAACAGATACGGTAAAGTTGTTGTTGGCAATGTTAGAACACAAGGCATTACCTTCGAGACACTTGCACAAAAAAGTGCTGTTGACGCACAGAAATTGCGTTTGCTAAATGGCAAATTTCCAAATGGACAGCCTGAACTAGGCACACTGGTTAAGATCATTAAATAGAACCAATAACAACTGCTGTTTGTATCTTTGCAAGGATACATGCAGCTATTATCATTATCATCCCCATTATTTAAGGCAATATCATGTCAAAAACATTAAAAGAACAAGCACTTGCATACCATGAGTTTCCAAAACCAGGAAAGATTGCAACGGAGATAACTAAACCAACAGAAACACAGCACGACCTGTATCTAGCCTATACCCCTGGTGTTGCTGAGCCTGTTAAAGAAATTCATAAAGACCCAGAAAATGCTTATAAATATACAGCCAAGGGGAATTTAGTCGGTGTCATTACCGATGGAACAGCCGTATTAGGCTTGGGTGATGTTGGCTCGCTAGCAGGAAAACCTGTTATGGAAGGCAAAGGCGTTTTATTCAAGCGCTTTGCAGATGTTGATGTATTCGATATTGAAGTAAATGCAGACTCCCCTCAAGACTTTATCGACACTGTAGTACGTATTGCACCTACTTTTGGAGGTATCAACCTTGAAGATATTGCGGCACCACATTGTTTTGAAATTGAGCGTAAACTCAGTGAGTTACTCGACATTCCAGTATTCCATGACGATCAACATGGCACAGCTATTATCATTGCGGCTGGTTTAATCAATGCCCTAGAAATACAGGGTAAAAAAATTGAAGAGGTTAAAATCGTCTGTCTTGGCGCTGGTGCTGCGGGTATCGCATCCATGCAATTACTCGATGCTTTGGGCGCACGCAAAGAAAATATCTACATGCTAGACCGTGGTGGTGTAATCCACACAGGACGTGACGACCTTGACGAGTATAAATCTGAGTTTGCCGTAGAAACTGATCAACGTACTATTTTGGATGCTTGTACCGATGCCGATATATTTATTGGTGTTTCAGGCCCTAACCTACTCAGCGAAGAAGCTGTAAAAGCAATGGCACCAAAACCGATTGTATTCGCACTTTCTAATCCCGACCCTGAGATTAACCCTGCTGTAGCAAGAGCGGCACGCCCTGATATTATTATGGCAACAGGTCGTAGTGACTATCCTAACCAAGTGAATAATGTACTTGGCTTTCCGTTTATCTTCCGTGGCGCTTTAGATGTGCGCGCATCGTGTATTAACCGCGAGATGCAAGTTGCCGCCGTTAAAGCACTGGCAGCATTAGCAAAAGAAGAAGTACCCGAAGAAGTGCTAAAAGCCTACGAAGTAGACTCTATGGAATTTGGACCAGAGTACATCATCCCTACGCCACTAGACCCACGTTTACGTGACCGTATTCCACAAGCAATAGCACAAGCAGCGATTGATACAGGTGTAGCTAGAAAACCCTAAGATCAAAAATCACATGGAACCCTTAACCTCAAGGCAGGTTTACAGTAATGGTACGACCTTGACAGAGTCAAGGGTTCCAAAATCACTCAGACTCCTTATACTTTATCCCTTCTCCCTAAAACTCCCCCAATAATTAGACTTTAAAACCTACACAAAGTTAATCAAACAAACTCACTCCCTATCAACCAAATATCCTTCCCAACCCTGAATAGTTCTTAACACAAAGTTGGATTTCATTTTGGAGATACCTGGTAAATGCGAGATGGTTCGACGATGAATTCTTTCATAATGATCAGTGCTACGTGCCGCCACCTTGATCAAGTAATCTGCCTCACCTGACATCAAATGACATTCTAAAATTTCAGGACAGATTTTGACTGCTTGTTCAAAATTATTCAAACACTCATCACTTTGAGAATTAAGTGATATTTCTGCATAAACCAACACTCTATACCCAAGATTTCTTGGATTCAAACGTGCGCTGTAGCCCTCTATTTTCTTTGACTCTTCCAGCAGTTTCACACGTCGGTGACAAGCAGAAGTGGATAAATTAACTTTATCTGCTAACTCCGCAATGGGAAGCCGACAATTACGCTGTAAATATCGCAATATTTTTATATCTACTCTATCCATTGTATAAATTCCCAATAATTACCAAAAAATCAGTATTTATTCCTAATATAACGGAATAACACAAAAAATTTAGGATATTTTATTTGCAGTTTCTTGCTAAGATTTAGTCATAACATCACCTATTACAAACAATGGCAAACAACATGATTATTGGCATCCCTAAAGAAATTAAAAATCACGAATACCGTGTTGGTATGACGCCTTCCAGCGTGCATGAAATGGTTGCTCACGGACATCAGGTTTTAGTACAAAGCGAGGCAGGTATCGGCATCGGTGCAACAGATGATGATTATCACGAGGTTGGTGCAGATATTATCGACAATGCCAGCAATATTTTTGCCAATGCTGAAATGATCATAAAAGTAAAAGAACCTCAAGCGATTGAGCGGGCAATGTTACGTGAAGGACAAATACTTTTTACTTATCTACATTTAGCGCCTGACCCAGAACAAACTAAAGATTTAATGGATAGCGGTGCAATCTGCATTGCTTATGAAACCGTTACCTCACCATTTGGCGGTCTACCCCTACTTGCTCCCATGTCAAAAGTCGCTGGGCGTTTAGCGGTGCAAGCAGGTGCACATTGCCTAGAACAACCACAAGGTGGATTAGGTATGCTGCTGGGTGGTGTTCCTGGTGTTGCTCCTGCCAAAGTGGTTATTCTTGGCGCAGGTATTGTAGGTACACATGCAGCTCATATTGCCGTTGGCATGGGCGCGGATACTTGGATTCTGGATAATAATTCTGAATCTTTAGAGCGACACTGGCGGCAGTTTGGCGATACCACCAACAGTATATTCTCCAATAAAAATGCACTAGAACAGCATGTTTTAGAAGCTGACTTAGTGATAGGCGGCGTGCTAATTCCTGGAGCAGAAGCTCCAAAACTTGTTACTAGAGAAATGATTAGTAAGATGAAAAAGGGTGCTGTGGTTGTCGATGTTGCCATCGACCAAGGCGGCTGTTTTGCAACATCTCACGCTACCACCCATGCGGAACCTACCTTTGTAGTCGATGATGTAGTGCATTACTGTGTTGCCAATATGCCAGGCGCTGTGCCTAAAACATCAACCTATGCTCTGAATAATGTCACCCTACCCTTCGCGTTGAATATTGCTAATAAAGGGGTAACTCAAGCTTTACTGGATGATTCGCATCTGCGTAATGGTTTAAATGTTTATGCTGGGAAAGTGACTTACAAAGAAGTGGCTAGAGAGTTAGGATATGACTATGTGCCTGCAACAGAGGTATTGGAATGATGACTCCTTCACACTTGTAGCCCACATACCGCCTAAGCGCAATATGGGAGATCGTGGCTACGCACGTTCCCGTATTACGTAAACTTCACACTGGCTAAAAAATACAAACTACTTTTTCTTTTTAGCCGCAGCCGTCGCTTTTCGTTTTGCATCCGCTGCTTTCTTTTTTGCAGATGCTACTGCTTTTTCCTCAGCCTTTTTTTGCTTTTCCTTTTCTTTGTTTGCTTTTACACGACGCGCTTTAGCAAGTTTGTTGCGTCTTAATCTTGCCTTTTCAGCCTTTTTCTCTGCTGCTTTTTCTTCGCGCTTTTTCTTCGCTTCTTCCTGCTTTGGCGTTAGTTTCTTCTCTTTTGGTTTAGTCTTTTTGCCTGCGGCTTTCTTTTTGCCACGCCCTTTCCGTTCGGGCGCTTTAGCTAATAGCTCTTGGCATTCTTCCAAACTGAGCGTTGTAGGATCAGTCTCTTTGGTTGGCATTTTGGCATTTTTATTGCCGTCCGTTATATAAGGTCCCCAACGTCCTTTGAGAATTTGGATACCTTCTTCTTCCCAGTGGGCGATAACTTTATCTATATCTGCCTGTTTCTTTTCGGCAACTAATACTAAGGCTCTTTCCACGGTGATTGTATACGGGTTAATGTCTTCATCTTTGGGAATAGAGACAAACTTACTGCCGTATTTAACGTAAGGCCCAAAGCGTCCAAAGTTGGTAGACATTTTCTCGCCTTCTGGCGTTTCACCTAAATCACGCGGCAACTGGAACAGCACCATAGCATCATCAAGTGTCACTGAATCCATTTTTTGACCAGGTAACAGGCTGGCAAATTTTGGCTTCTCTTCGTCGTCTTTTGTACCACGTTGTACAAAAGGACCATAACGTCCCATGCGTACTGATATTGGTTTGCCTGTTTCAGGACAATCACCAATCACGCGTGCTTGCATCACTTCTTCACGCGTTACATTTTCATCTTTATCAATGACTAACTCATGGAATGGCTTCCAAAACTCTTCGAGTAAAGGCACCCATTTTTGCTTACCAAGAGAAACATCATCTAGCTGCCCTTCTAAGTTTGCGGTAAAGTCATAGTCCACATATTTTTCAAAGTGCATAGTCAGGAAGCGGTTTACGATGCGTCCGATATCTGTTGGATAGAAACGGCGTGTCTCTATCTCCACATACTCCCGTGATTGCAGAGTAGAAATAATACTGGCATAGGTCGAAGGACGACCAATATCGTACTCTTCCAAAGTCTTCACTAAGCTAGCTTCAGAGAAACGCGGTGGTGGTTCGGTAAAATGCTGGTCGGCACTGACTTCATGCAGATCAAGTACATCACCCTTTTCCATTACAGGTAGAATTTTCTCTTTACTATTATCCTTAGCGCCATCATCTAAACCTTCTTTATATACCCGCATAAAACCTGCGTGGCGTATTGCCGAGCCTGTAGCACGAAAGAAGCTATCATCATTCGGTGATAAATCGGCTGATACCGTATCCATCGTTGCATGAATCATCTGACAAGCAACAGTACGCTTCCAGATTAAAGAGTAGAGTTTGTATTGCTCATCGGTTAAATACTTTTTGATCTCAGTAGGAACATGAAAAGCAGAGGTTGGGCGAATTGCCTCATGCGCCTCTTGAGCATTTTTAGATTTGGTTTTGAACTTGCGTGGCTCAGGATTCACAAAATCCGCACCATAGCGCTGTGTGATTAGCTCACGCAACTCATCAACCGCTTCATTTGCCAATGTCACTGAGTCGGTACGCATATAGGTAATTAAACCTTCTGGCCCATCACCGCCTAAATCAATACCTTCATAGAGCTGTTGTGCCACACTCATGGTACGACGAGTGTTAAAGTAAAGCTTTCTTGCGCCCTCTTGTTGTAATGTCGAGGTTGTAAATGGAGCAGTTGGCTGACGTTTACGCTGTTTCTTCTCTAAGCGCGTAACCGTGACTTTACCGTCAGCATCGCTAAGCAATTTATTTTTTGCCGCAAGTGCGTCTTTCTCATTATTAAGATCAAACTGTTTTAAGGCTTTACCATTATAGGTATGGAGCTTGGGAGAAAATTTCTCGCCACTTTTATCAACAAGCCCTTGCAGCGTCCAATATTCCTTGGGAATAAACGCTTCGATAGCTTCTTCTCGCTCTACAATCATCCGCAATGCAGGGCTTTGTACACGTCCTGCTGATAAACCTGGTTTGATTTTCTTCCACAATAGCGGAGAGAGGTTAAAGCCCACCAAGTAGTCTAAAGCACGGCGAGCTTGTTGTGCATCGACCATCGCCATCGAAAGACCACGCGGGTTTGCAACAGCTTCACGCACAGTATTCTTAGTGATCTCGTGGAACACTACACGCTGGACATTTTTACCTTCTAATGCGCCTTTTTCCTCTAGCAACTCCTGCAAGTGCCACGATATTGCCTCGCCCTCTCTATCAGGATCGGTCGCGAGATAGAGGTTGTCACACTTCTTTAAAGCTTTGATAATTCGATCGACATGCTTTTTATTACGGTCAATGATTTGGTACTTCATCGTGAAGCCGTTTTCGGTATCAATCGCACCTGTTTTAGGCACAAGATCGCGGACATGACCATACGAGGCTAAGACCTGAAAGTCTTTGCCTAAATATTTTTCAATTGTTTTTCCCTTAGCAGGAGACTCAACAATAACGAGACTTTTACTCATATTTTTTATCTTTTATATTGGTAAGGAATGAGGGTTCAATAACCGACGAAACTTAACTTGCCTTTTTATCCCCGCTTGAATGATATTAATCGTTGCGTAGCATAACTATGCTTCTCTTAAATAGCATCCAACCTGAAACAAAAACCCTACATTGAGCTTCACATTTTATTAAATATTCATTCCTAAATAACTGAATTTAGAGAACTAATACTAGATC
Source organism: Leucothrix mucor (assembly GCA_015663245.1). Lineage (GTDB taxonomy): Bacteria > Pseudomonadota > Gammaproteobacteria > Thiotrichales > Thiotrichaceae > JAGLBW01. Next base: position 10,937 of record DQSN01000059.1, on the reverse strand, counting down.
ACCATAACATCAACATTGATCTTTTTTTCGCAACCATACACTGTCAAGAGAAGCTTAGTAAAGCAAATACCTATAAGAATAGTCTCTCACCGACAAATAAATATGCTAATTAGTGTAGAAAACAAAAGGCTAATAGCAATAAAATTCTCAAACTATGGTGAAAATATAGCACTACACTTAAAGGAACCCTCTAATTAAATCGATTAGAATAACTCTAAATTGGACTTGATCAGAGGCTCCTTAAAGCAGTATAAATACCCTAAACCCAACCTTCACTAATCACAGTAACTACTAATGAAAATAATACAATTAATCTTACTTTCTTTCCTTGTTAGCGCTTGTAACCCTGCAAAATCTGTTAAAAATGACCAACCAAATGCAGCACTTTACCAAAAGTGGATAGACTCACGCGAGGAAAATTCAACTAACTCTGTCTCCAATATCTACCGCCCTAGCAATTTTAAAACATTCCCTGCTAGCCGCTTTCGTATGGCTTACACCTTCAGAAAAAATGGCACCTGCACTTATCGCTGGCTAAGCCCTATCGACAAACACACCAGCAAACTCTGCACCTATACATATAGTAAAGGTAAGGTTCAACTTTTTGATAGCATGCAAAAAAAGCTAGAAATACTTAGAATCGTATCACTTTCTGCCAATAAACTAGTGATACAGAAACAATGAAAAATGCCTCTATTTAACGACCTTCTTTACATTTTTTTGATAGTTCATCGAAGCAGATAAAGCCTTCTCGATGAGCTTATCAATATCAGATTTTTTATTAGGCTTAGTTGCTTGAGGCTCCTCAACAGCTACTGACACAGGTGCCATGCGCGGTTGTATAGCAGAAGGTTTCAGCGTATTGCTCTTCATCACACTAACATAATCGGGATTAACTGCTTCATTTGATGCTACTTCGATAGGCTCACCAGATTTACTCTCCAGCTCTGCCAAGCGTGCGCTAATTGCATCTAAACGACTGGCATAAGTATTAACACCCGTCTGGCATTGCAAAAACTGCTCCCCTGAAATAACACTGGTATGCGCGGCAATACAACATGATTGCAGGCTCAGCGCCATTTGCTGCGCCGAGGAAGACAGAGCTTGGATTTGATTGCGCCCAATCGTTAAAGATGTATCTTTTTCAAACAAGCTGATTTTTGTCGTTAAACTTGCCGTGGTTTGCTCAAAAAGTTGCCCGCAAGGATTTTCTTTATTTTTCAACACATCATAAGCAAAATACGATGCGACCAAAAAAGCCATAAACCCTAAGATGTACTTTAAATTTTTCACAATCACTCCTTCATCAAACCCGAATATTATTCGAGTATAGAGTAAATTTACCATTGATTCTTTTGATGGGTATCAATGCAGCCCATTTACCCTTACTCTATCATCGTCTCGAATAGTCACGCCAAGGATAAAGACAACGATGAAAATAAAATTTGATGCGGAAAAAATTCAACGCTACAACACCTCCGCACCCCGCTACACCTCCTACCCTACTGCGGTTGCCTTTAATTCTGACTTTTCTGAAGCAGATTATTTGCAACATGCGAAAAACAGCAATATAGAGCCATCACCTTTATCACTTTATTTTCACATTCCTTTTTGTGACACCGTTTGTTTTTACTGCGCTTGTAATAAAATTGCCACTAAAGACTACTCCAAAGCAGATGAATACCTCGATTATTTGTATCGAGAAATTGACATCCAAGCTCAGCTTTTTGATAAGTCGCGCATCGTTGAGCAACTCCACTGGGGTGGTGGCACACCTACTTTTTTAAATCACCAGCAAATTACTGATTTAATGGCTTACACTCGAAAGTCATTTAATTTATTAGATGATGATAGTGGTGATTACTCTATTGAAATTGACCCACGCAGTGTGAGCAGTGAAACTATTAGACTCTTACGTGATGTTGGCTTCAATCGTTTCAGCCTTGGCGTGCAAGATGTAAATGATGTAGTGCAAAAAGCCGTCAATCGCATTCAACCCATCGAAGAAACCAAAGCCATTATTGATGCTTGCCGTGCTAATAACGCACACTCTATTAGTGTAGACCTTATCTACGGTTTACCCCTGCAAACCATCAACAGTTTTGCCGAGACTCTAGAGCGAGTTATTGCGCTATCACCTGATAGACTCTCAATCTTCAATTATGCCCATATGCCACACTTATTTAAGCCGCAGCGCCGTATTAATGAAGATGAGCTACCCATTGCCGAAGATAAACTCGTTATTTTGCAACAAAGTATCCAAGCATTAATCGATGCAGGTTACGTTTACATTGGCATGGATCACTTCGCCAAGCCTGATGATGAACTTGCCAAGGCGCAGCAACAAGGCTCTTTACACCGCAACTTCCAAGGCTATACCACGCATGCAGAGTGTGATCTTGTAGCAATGGGTGTCAGTGCTATCAGCAGTGTTGATCATGCCTACAGCCAAAACGAGAAAGATTTACAAGGCTATTATCAACAAATTGATGCCCAGCACTTACCTGTTATTCGCGGTATAGCCTCTAATGACGACGACCTAGTACGCCATCAAATAATCCAGCAACTAAGCTGTCACTTTAAGCTTGAATTCAAAAATATAGAAAATGAGTTTGATATTAATTTCGCAGAGTATTTTGCTGTCGAATTAAAAGAACTAGCAGTAATGGCAGATGATGATTTATTAGCGCTGAATAGCGATAAGATAGCGGTGAGCGAAACAGGACGTTTATTGATTCGTAATATTTGCATGGTATTTGATGCTTATCAGAGAAATCAAAGCGGTACACAGCAGTTTTCTAAGGCGATATAAATCAACCGATATTAAGAACAGTGTAAGTTGTATGGAATTTGTGCAACATGAAACTTTGTGGCTTCGATTATCCCGTATTACCTTGCACTACATACAGGCTACCGTTTTTATAGGATCGGTAGCCTTACAATATAACCGACCCCACAAAAACAACGCTATTTACTTACGCTTTATGATACAAACGAGAAGTAAATAAGCCATTTTCTTTTAAGCCATCTAACGCTTTTGCACCTGCTAGAACGGCAAGGTCAACCACAGGCTCTAGTAAAACAACCAGCATATAAGCGCCACCAAATGAGGCAACTGCCATTAGGTTTTCACTCGTAAAGCCTTGCCCGTAAAGCGCCCAGAAAACAACCCAAGCAACAATACCGCCTTGATACGCCAGTGATAGTTTTAGTACTTGAGCATAAGCTAAGTCTTTATAAGCAACATTCGCAGGGATGATTTTTTTCGCTAACACAGCCATTGTGAATAAAGGCACTAATAGCGTGGTTACATTTACCGCATAGTTCGGCAAATCGAATGGCGCAAAGAACAAACCTTGAACCAATAAGCCAACCGCTAAACCAATCGCAGCAGGTACAACACCAAACAATAAAAACAGAGTTGAGCCTAGAATTAAGTGTACTTCTGAGACACCTACTGGCTGATGCGGAAATACCTCAAAAAACATTAATACCGCCAAGCTCGCTACCATGCTTCTGAGCATCAGCGATATATACCCCTTTTCTTTTGCAGCACCAACCACTTGCTTGGCTAAATAAGCAAAGGCAGCCACAGCCGTTCCATAACTTAAAACCATTTTTGCGCTTTCAACAACGCCTACTTCAATATGCATACTTTTTCTCCTAAAGATTACACTCACCCGTGTAATTGGAAATGAATAACTATTTTAGGTCGGTCTCCAGACTTTTGACTTTAAAAGTCAAACCACTGTTGCGGGGGCAGTAACAGATTTTCACTATTTTCCCTTTTTGCTTTTTATACCAATCCTAGTACAAGCACCTAAAACATGAGCGATGGACTATACCACGTGCAAAATATTTTCATCAAGTAAGGCTTTCACATACAATGTTAATTTTTCTTATACGCACCCCATCTTATGGCGCAAACCAATGTTTCAATCATTTAACGGTTGCCCTCGATAATATCGCTGGCTTGTTTTTCTTTTGACCTTATTATCAGCTTTTTTAGATACTACTCTTTCAACAAGCTGCCCACGATAAATACAGGTACTAACATCCATTTCGGACTCGTCTTTAATTTGCTTTTCTGTGTTTACATCAGAAGCTAAACTAATATCTAAGGTTTTTAGAGTAACTTGATTACTCACCTTCGATTTATCATGGAAAGGGAATAAAGAATTAGAGAAAGAGAACCTACCTGCTACAATCTCGCTCAACTCCTGCACTGCCTCTTTACCATTAAAGCGTTGGCAACAGCAGAAAACAATCTCGCCCTTACTTATACCAAAACGTGCCGACGTATTATCGCTACTTGCTATAAAAAATGTTCCCGTATGCTGCTGTATTAAATGAGATTTCAATTCGCCTAAAATACTTATTAGCGGTAGATAGGGTTTCATCTTCATACCATTTTATTTTCATATGTGAACACCCCTTATAGACCCTAAAGACCTTTTTTACAAATGAAATACTTTATTTGGAGACAACTTCCCCGTAACTACCCATGAATTATTAGCAGATGGTGAGTGGGATATTATCAAGTGATCTTGCGTCAGCAACCTACCTCAAAAACACTTAGGGTCTCGAAGTTTAATGTGTAAATCAACACTCTCGCTTTAGCTGGATTTCAAAGATGCACACGGCGACAGCCTACAATGAAAATTTAATATGTGAGCGTCTATGTATCATTGTGTAAAATTGACATCGTATGCTATCACTGTAAAAATATTGAAAGGATACACTCATGGCAAGTTTAAGCGTTAGAAAACTCGACGATAACATAGTGTATAAATTACGCATTCGCGCAGCGCAACATGGGGTCTCGATGGAAGAAGAGGTGCGCCGTATTATCATGCAAGCTGTATCTGCTCCTGCTCGTTTAGGGGATATGGCGTTGGAATATTTTGGTACTTCCTATGGTGTTGAGCTGGAGTTGCACAAGCACAGACCACACGATCCTACCGACTTATCATAATGATTATTCTCGACACAAATATAATCTCTGAAATGATGCGCCCAGAACCCAATAGAGCAGTCACAACATGGCTCAACCAACAACACAGTTCAGACTTATTCCTCACCAGCATTACCGTTGCGGAAATCAGCTATGGTTTATTTGTTTTACCAACAGGAAAACGCAAGCAACAGCTACAAAATCATTTTAAAAAATTTGTAAATAAAAAGTCAAACGATCATCTGAACTCTTTGCATAAAGTGAAACAGGTAAGATATAAGCTGAAAAAAATGAGGATTAATAGTTTAGGTTTCATGTTGATACCTTGGAGTTATAGCTAACTATTTTATGTTCTTATTACATCTTGGGGATAAACCAGAGGGGTATGATAACAAAATCAACACCTTTCTCTTGTGTGAAAATACACCATTATTGCATAAAAATTATCTATGCTATTCTTAAAGATAAGATCACTGTCTAATATTATAGAGCTAAACTTATGTCTGCCATTACAAAAAATAACTTACCCTACTACACCACAGATGATTATTGTGAGTGGGAAGGTAATTGGGAGTTAATTGAAGGCATACCTTACTCCATGTCACCAGCACCAACGAGTAAGCACCAGCTTATTAACGGCAAAATTTTTCGACAACTCGATGAAGCTCTGGATGATTGCCCAAAATGTACCGCTATTATTGAAGCCGAGTGGCGTATCAATAACGATACAATTGTTATTCCTGATACCTCTGTTATCTGCTATGAGCCAGAAGACTATTTAACAAAAGCTCCCAACATTACTTTTGAAGTAGTTTCTAATAGCAGTTATCAACGTGACGAAAAAATAAAATTTCAAATTTATGCAGACGAAGGAGTGGAATATTACGTTCTTGTTTATCCCTCAACTTTAGTGGCTAAGGTTTATAAGCTTGTTAATGGTGCATATTTAAAACAAGGTGATTTTAGTATTGAAAGCTATCGTTTTGAAACAAAGGGGTGCGCTATCAATATTGATTTTAAAAAAGTATTTAAACGCTTTAAATAATAAAAACACCTTAAATACTTACTCCCTTGTAGCCATATCTAGGAGGCTGTCCGATAATGGTAAACGTCGCGAAAATTTGGCTGATTAGCGCCTGTTTTATGATCAAATGAGGAAAATGGTTGTTCCCTTTAACGAATTTGACCATAAAAAAGGTGCAATCAGGCGAATTTGCAGTAGCTTATTCCATTCTCGGACAGGCTCCTAGTGTAATGAATAGAGGAGTTTGTGTCTTCGATTATTCCCTAATTACGCTTCGTTGCATACGGGTCGCCTTTTTTATCACCGCAATATGCTTATCATTTAATCAGCTTCTCAGCCCTTCACAAATGATAAACATTGCAAGCTACCCCCTGCTCTTTTATCATTCCTCTTTCCCTTATTATCCTTAATTCTTCATGCGTTTAAGTAAAATAAAAATGGCTGGTTTCAAGTCTTTTGTTGATGCAACAACGATTGATTTGCGTAGCAATCTCACTTGTATTGTGGGACCAAATGGCTGTGGAAAATCGAATACGATTGATGCAGTGCGCTGGGTGATGGGCGAGAGTTCGGCGAAGCATTTACGTGGCGCATCAATGGATGATGTTATTTTCAAAGGCTCGTCTACGCGTAAACCTGTTGGTCAGGCGCATGTGGAGTTGGTGTTTGATAATAGCGACAGCACTTTGGGCGGTGAGTATGCCAAATTCTCAGTAATCTCGATTAAGCGTTTGGTGACGCGTGATGGTCAGTCTAAATATTTCTTGAATGGCTCCCGTTGTCGTCGTCGTGATATTACCGATATTTTTCTTGGTACAGGTTTAGGCCCTCGCAGTTACGCGATTATCGAGCAGGGTATGATCTCACGCTTGATTGAGGCTAAGCCCGAAGAGTTACGAGTTTATATCGAAGAAGCGGCGGGTATTTCTAAGTATAAAGAACGTCGTCGTGAGACTGAGAATCGTATTCGTCATACTCGCGAAAATCTTGATCGCTTGAGTGATTTGCGTGAGGAGATTGATAAGCAACTGTCGCGCTTAAAACGTCAGGCAAATGCAGCGCAGCGTTATAAGGAATTCAAAGAATCTCAGCGTCGTCTGGAAGCTGAGTTATTGGTGCTACGTTTAAAGGATGTCAAAAAGGATATTGATGAGCGTGAAGCCATCATCAGCAAGCACGCCACTATCCATCAAACCGAGCTTTCAACACAACGCTCCTTAGAAAACCAGATTGAACAAGATCGGCTGGAACATACAAAATCCAATGATGAGTTTAATCAGGTTCAGGCACAGTTTTATCAAATTGGTGCAGAGATTTCACGCCTTGAGCAGACTATCCAGCATCAGCGTGATATTGAGTCAAAGCAACAGCAACAAGGTCAACAACTCGAACGTGAACTTGCCAGTACACAGCAGCAATATGATGAGGATTCTCAGCGGATTGAGGAAACGCAGGCGCAATTAGAGGAGTTGTTGCCATCGCAAGAAGAGATTAATGAAGAGCTTGCCATCACTGAAGAAGCCTTTGCCAAAGCTGAGCAAAAGCTGACTGATTGGCAACAATATTGGCATGAGCTACAAGAGAATATTGCTAAACCTACGCAGCAAGCGCAGGTCGAAAAAGCGCGTATGGAGCAGATTGAGCGTCAGCTACAAGATATTACGCAACGCCTGGAACGCTTACAATCGGAACAGCTATTGTTTGATACCAGCAACTATGAGTTGGAATTAGCGACCTTACAGCAAACATCGGACAACAGCGAAGAACAAGCTGAGTTGTTACAAGAGCAACTCGAAAACACGCAAGAAAATCAACATCAACAGCAACAGCAAAGTCGCGATTTAGACGCACAAATTGATACACAACGCTCACAACTGCAATCACTCAAAGGACGTTTATCATCACTAGAGGCGTTACAGCAGGCGGGTTTAGGTAAGGGTAAACAAGGCAAACAGTTACAACAATGGTTTGCACAACAGCAACTGGATGATAAACCACGCTTGGCGGAAAGTATTTCGGTTGAGTCGGGTTGGGAAATGGCGATTGAAACGGTGTTAGGCAAACATCTTGAGGCGATTCAACTTGATGATTTTTCATCACTGGATGAGGCTTTAGCGACATTGCCCAAAGCGGCATTTGGTCTGTACTCTCAGCAACGTATTAAAACGGCTGAATTTTCTCCACAACATCTTGCCAAAAAAGTGCAACAGCCAAGTAATTTGCAGTCATTATTAACGGGAATTTATTGGGCTGATAATTTAGCACAAGCCTTGCAACAACGTGAATCTTTAAAGTCTGGCGAGTCGATTATCACCCGTGATGGCACTTGGCTTGGTGCAAATTGGCTACAGTTTAATGGTGCTGATACCTTGCGCGATGGTGTGCTGGCACGTCAAAAAGAGATTGAAACATTACAGACTCAAATTGAGGACCTTACTGAGGCTTTATCACTGAGTGAGGAGCAGCTCGATGAGACTCAAGCCCAGCAGTCCGAACTTGAGTCAAAAAAAGATGAACTCCAACAGCAGTTAAATGTGCATCACCGCCAACAAAGTGAGACTCGATCATCTATCAGTATGCTGGAAAATCGCATTCAACAAACACAACAAAATCAGCAACGTGTGACGAAAGAACTGACTGATTTAATCACACGTAAAAAAGTAGAGTATGAGTCTCATGAGCAAGCGACTAAATTGCGTAATGATGCTTTAAAGCAGACTGAAATATTATCCACTGAACGCGAACAATTACAAAGCTCACAACAAGACTTGCAAACAGCGGTTAATCATCATCGTGAAGCCAGCCAGAAATTACGCGACCGCTCGCACACTTTGCAGTTACAAGTGGAAAACCTCAAAACTAACGCCAGTGCTAATCAACAACAACTAGAACGCCTAGCTTCTCACCTAGAAGATTTAAAACAGCGTGAACTAGAATTTACAGAAGAAATGCGACAACAAGATCTTCAAGAAGATTTGCCTGAGCAATTACAAGCACAGCTAAAATTGCATAAAAATATAGAAACTGAGCTGAGTGATGCGCGTAAAAAGTTAGAAAAAATTGATTTTACGATTAGAGAAAAAGAACAGCAACGCACACAAGCGGAGCATCAAGTAGAGCATTTTCGTTCTTTGCTTGAAACCTTCAAAATGGAGTGGCAGGAAGTCAGTGTACGCGCACAGGCTTTGCAGCAGGCATTAGAAGAAACTGAGTTTTCAGAACAAGGGTTGCTAGGTACTCTGGATGAACTCGCCAAAATCAAAACACATCAACAGCAACTAGAAGAAATTGACAAAAAGATTTCACGCTTGGGAGCAATCAACCTCGCGGCGATTGATGAATACAAAGAACAAAGTGAACGTAAAGTCTTCTTAGATGAGCAAAATGATGATCTGCAAGAGGCGCTTGATTTGCTGGAAAGTGCTATCCGCAAAATTGATAAAGATACCCGTAGCCGCTTTAAAAATACCTTTGATGAAGTCAGCAGGCGCGTGCAAGATATGTTCCCACGCCTATTTGGCGGAGGGCAAGCGAAACTAGAAATGACAGGTGATGACCTCCTCACTACAGGCGTAACAATTATGGCGCGCCCTCCTGGTAAACGCATCACAAGTATTCAGTTGATGTCAGGTGGAGAGAAAGCTTTGACCGCAGTGGCGATGGTGTTTGCTATTTTTGAACTTAACCCTGCACCTTTTTGTATGCTCGACGAGGTGGATGCACCATTAGACGAAGCCAATGTACGCCGTTTTGCTGCACTGGTAAAACATATGTCGGAGCGGGTGCAATTTATTTTCATCACTCATAATAAAACCACCATGGAGCTGGCCGAGAACTTGATTGGCGTTACTATGCGTGAGGCAGGAGTGTCTCGTACCGTTGCAGTAGATGTTGATGAGGCGTCAAGAATGGTGCAGAGTTAAAACAACATGAAAGTTAAATGTAGATATGGTGTTAAACAACATTTAGCAAGCAAATTAAGTTAAGATTCAGCTTATCAATCATTAAATGAGACATATTTAGGATGAATATAGTCAGTATACTCATAACATTAGCGGGAATTATCGCAATTCTTGCACTGTATATTATTAGCAAGCTATCACAGCAAAAACAGCCTAAAGATCAAATCATCATTATTCCTAAAATACATGATGATGATGGTCATCTCATGAGTTCTATTAAGAGTGACACACCTGCTACTGATGGCTCGACCCCTCCCCCGATAGTTGAAGAAGAACAAGAAGCATCTACTGATAAACCACCTGAAAAAATAGAAGAGCGACAAATTGTGTTATTTATTGCCTCCACTAATGAGACGGGAATTTCAGGTGATGATATTCCTGCTGTGCTGGAAAAACACAAGCTACACTTTGGTGAAATGGATATTTTTCATTATACAATTGAATCAGAAAAGGATGGCAATATTAGTCTATTTCGCATTGCAAATGGCGTCAAACCTTGGACATTAGTACCCGACGAACTTGTCGGTACATATACACCTGGAATATCTATTATTATGCAACTGCCTTCTCTGGTTGATGATCATTCGGCCATAGAGTTATTCATCTCACACGCGGAAGGAATTGCTAAAGATTTAAATGCTCAACTAAAGAATGCACAACAAGAAAAATTCTCTGATGAAGATAAAAAAGCATTACTATTATCTATTTCCTGATGATTTGTTTATTTATCGCTCTATTTGCTCATCCAGCATTCAGCTTACATCATCAATAATGCACCCATCTAGTAAGTAGTGCTATTACATAGACATACAATGAAGAGATACTCTTTTATAGATCATTCTCTATAACTTAAAAAACACTATAATAAAAATAACTACACGGTACGGGGAACAACAATGCGACCACTACAAGAGGCTGAACAACTGCCCATAGATACTAATATTGATGATTTGGATGAAATAAATGATCTTGATATTGGGGAAATAACAGAAGAAAT
>DQSN01000050.1 GCA_015663245.1 Leucothrix mucor | reverse complement strand
TTGGGAGCCTAACAGCTTATTAGACAGCTTCTTCATTTAGTAAATATCACAGCTTCCACCTATTTCTGTCATAAAAAAGCTAAAGCCTCATAGAGAGCCAGAAAACTTCCTTTATGGCTTTCATATCCAGAAATAGATGGCTTCTGTCTATCTCAATATGCGTGCTTCTATCTATTTAAAATAGCATAGCGAGATAACATTTTTTACGCAAGCTGAACGCTGGTTTAATAGAGTAAGGGCTTTTTATAGTTTTTATTGGCAATAAAAAGACATGATATTAAGGCATACCGCCAAGAAGTTTCATTCTGAGCGGACAGATGCAGCGGGAAGAAAACTTCCAATGACACTGTAGCTGGGAGTAATTAAGGCATGAGCATGGGAATACTATTTACGCCCAAAAACTACTTTCTTTATATTTCCCCACACAAAGCGTTTTAATGAATAAACATCAAACCTAGCTACTTCCATATCACCAACAATAATCTTATTTGCTTGGTTATAGGTGTGAAAGCCTAGTGCTCCAACGCTGGGTTTTAGTGTTTCAAGGTGTTCTTCTTTGTAGCCGCCTTCGATTTGGATGATTTTATTGATATTAGCTTGATGTCCGTAGCGTTTGCCGCAGTTTTGCGAGACACGAAAAAGCTCGCCATTACGTTGGATGATATGTCCTGCCATTCGGGCATTGGTAACATCGCTTATGACGGGTTCATCGTAGAGTTTGCTAAATGGTTTATTTAATAAGTCGGTCGATTTATAAATAGATAGCTCATCATTACAATCAGCACCTTTTACAATTTCAGAGGTGAATAAATACCAGCCATTATCTGTTTTGAGGGGAGTGGTATCGACGGCTTGAATGTTATCGAGTAGGGTTTTATTTTTTTTCCATTGGTAGGGAAAGTCGGTGCATTCAAATAAATCTACCCGATGGCTATCTGCACATTCTGGGATCATGTAGTACGTGCCATTTTCCTCAAATACATTGGGGAAGGATAGGTGGTGTTCTAGTTTTAGGATGATTTTTTCATTGATAAGCTGTTGCTTATCCAAGTCTAGTTCCGCAACCATCAGATAGCCGTGATAGTCTGAGAATTTTAACTCTTCGTAAAAAATATAATATTTATTATCTTTAAAAACAATAAAGGGGTCAGCCTGAAAGACTTTAGAATCAGGGATGATTTTCTGCCACTTTTTATCATTAATACCTTTGTAAACAATCACCCACTGTATGGGAATAAAGGCTTCAAAGAGCATTTTTTTAAGGAGTAAAATTTTATAAGCGATACTTGAAAATCTAGATAAGTTGGCACGATCATAGTCGAGTTTTTGCTCATCAATGCCTAAGCGTTGGCAAATCAAATCAATCTTCGCTTTTGTTGCTTCTAGGCTACGATACAAAGAAGTACGATCAGCCGCTAAGTTGACCTGCTTGATAATTTTGTTATTTTTAGAAACTACTAGCTCAATACTATCATGGCTAATAGCAGCTTTATGTACGCCTTGTTGTAGTGAGTTTGTGCCTGCAATCGTGAGTTTATAGTGAGAAGACATGGCTATGCGCTAGGCTCAGCGTGCTTTAAACTAGCACGCTTTTCTGTATTGTGCTGGTGTAAAGTCTCATAAAGTGTTTCGTGTGCCTGCACTTGTTTTACTAGGGTGAAGTTGTCTAATGCACGCTGTAATGCTGATTCTCCTAAATGCTTTAATGTGTCCTTATCCATTTCGACTAACTCTTGCCACGCTACAGCTAATGCCTGATCATCATTGGCAGGAACAACGCGCCCTGTATCTTTGATAATAAACTCATTGTCGCCAACATTGCTTGCTACACAAGGTACTGAGCTTGCCATTGCCTCGCCTAAAGTTAGTGGGAAAGCTTCACCTAGAGAGGTCAGGGCGGCTATATCGTAAGCATTGACAATATTGGGGATGTCTTCGCGGTTGCCGAGCATGTGGACATTATTTTGTAGTTTGTGCTGTTCGATAATGTTGGTGAGTGCGGTGTTTGTATCGTTTATATCCGTTCCGACCATTACAAAATGTACAGTGGGGTGTAACTTATGCAATATTGCTGCGGCTCTTAAAAATCCTACATGATTTTTGACAGGATGAAAGCGTGCGGTAATGCCAATCACAAAAGCATCTTGAGGAATGCCAAGCTCCTTGCGAATTTCTTTTCTAGCCGATGGGTTAGGCTTAAATATTTGCGTATCAACACCATTGGTTACGACTAAAGCTTTGCGGTTTTTAAAGCCCCAATTGAGGTGTTGCTCACAGTTAAGGTGCGAAACATACATCATGCAATCTGGCAGATTGGAAATTAAGCCCCACAAACGCAACTGTACCTGCTTACGAAAAATTTCTGTACGGTAGTGTTCCAAGCCTTCGTGAACTGTCCAGATGACAGGTGGCTTATTCGGTAAAAATTTATTGAATAATGTACCGACCACGCCACCTTCATACATGGTTCCATGAATAATATCGGGATTAAATTCTTTGAGAATGAAATATGCTTTTCTAATATTGAGTGGATTCTTCTTTAAACACAGAGAATGCACAGGAATTTTCAATTCATTACGAATTTTATCTGCTAGATAAGTCTCTTTGTCTAAGGAAATAACAATCATCTCAAACTTATTTTTATCGAGCTTTTCGAGTAAGCGAATGAGTTGAACTTCAGCGCCACCAGTCTCTAGACCAGTAGAAATATGTGCAATCTTAATCATGGGGTTTACCTAACTGCTTTTATTTTTATATTTGGGGTGATCCAAGTATCACATAGATTGGAAGATGATTAATTAACTGACAGATAAATGGATGGATGATGGTTTAGAATCTTGTCACATAACAATAAAAATAATCGAAAGATAAGCCCATATAAATAAATGTCCCAAATAAGCAATCTTATAACGCTTTAGAAGTTTATCGGGGTGGATGCTACTAATAATAAAAGGTCGTCCATCATCAGGCTTGCTGATGATATGTGTAGGTGGTTCTTGATAACTTATTTCCAACTCTTCATCCACCATGCGTTCTGCACTGTTTCTGGCCGTTTGCCATTCATCAGGATCAATTTTTCCATTGTTATTTTTATCAAAATAATCAAGAAATCTTAGCTGGTTACGTTTTAAGTCAGCTAGTTTATGGCTAACTAGGTTGTTTCTCTCAAACTCTGTACGGTGCTGTTTGAGTGTTTCTAAATGACCTAATACATAAATGGTTTCACCAGGAAATATGGCCCAATAATAATGCTGACTGTAACTTTTAAGCGGGGCGATGACTTCGGCATTGCGCGGGTCAATAGTGCATCTACCTTCATCATCATGCAGTAAAAAACCAGCATAAGATGTGCGATAAAAGTTACGAAACCAAACTCTTGGCGGTAGTTCTAAATCTCCTCTAACAATTTCATTGTCGTATAAGCCAGTCTTTCCTTCTAACTCTACATAACCTTGTGCTGCCGATTGTAGTTGAGTTGGAGATGTGTCGTTAATTAAACGAAATCGACGGAAAAATATAACAGATAAAAACAGGCTTGCAGTGGCAAGTATTGTTATATACATTTTCTTCTCATCACTGTTATCTACAAAAAACAGTAATATGAGAATAATGATAGGGTAGAGGATGGAGCTGGATAGAGCTAACAAGCTACCTTTAATTCGTGTCATCATCGATAGAACAACTTCTAAGAATTAGCGCTAAAGACTGCTGATATATCAACATCTTTCATCTCTTCTTGACGAAATTCCATTAGATCAAAAGCTTTAAAATTAAAAACATTGGCAACGATATTATCAGGAAACTGTTCTATACGCGTGTTGCTGGTATTAGCGGTGTCATTATAAAATTCACGTCTGTCAGCAATGTTTTCTTCTAAAGTAGTAATACGTGTCTGCAAACGTAAAAAAGAGTCACTGGCTTTTAATTCTGGATAGTTCTCTGCAACCGCAAAAAGACCATTTAAACCAACAGCAAGATTCTGCTCTGCGGAGCTAATATCGCCCATATTTTTTGACCTTAGGGCAGATTCAACCAAATTACGCGCTTTTATCACCTTCTCTAATGTCTCTTGCTCGTATTGCATATGTTGCTGGCATGTGTGGATGAGCTTTGGTAATTCACTATTGCGTTGTTTCAGCAAAACATCGATATTGCTCCACGCTTTTTTACTGTTATTTTTAAGCGTGACGAGATGATTGTAAAGACTGACTCCCCAGAGAACAGGAGCAATTAGTATGCCTGCGAAAATAATAAGTCCTAAATTCATAACTGCCTTGGTATTTTTATTGGTTGGATAATTATGTTAGCAATTTAGGGTGAGTTTTATATGTCCACTAGACGATTGGATGAAATTGGAAATAATTTTTTGAGAATTGTAAGACCAATAAAAATATAAATTCCTAGTTGCATACCGACTGGTATGTCTGTATTGTTTTCCATACTGATCGGTATGGAAGTATAGCAAGTGAGAAAAAAAGATAAGACAATGAAAACCCCGTGGTGGCATCTGTGGAAGTGCGAGCGTTGTGAGCAGGGTCGTGGGGAAGAGACTAGGCAGAAGTTATTAGAAGCAGCTTTTGATGAAATTCATAAGGTAGGCTTTCAAGCTGCAAGTTTGAGTAAAATTCTTAAAAATACAGGCATTACTAAGGGCGCACTTTATCATCACTTTAATAATAAATTAGAGCTTGGTTATGCCGTATTGGATGAAGTTGTCTTAACTTTTTTCCAGCAAGTGTGGGTAGAGCCTCTGAGAAAAACGGATGATCCTATTTCTACCTTGCAAGAGATATTAGCCCTTTCGGGGGACAGTATGACAGAAGAGGATGCACGGCTAGGTTGCCCATTACAGAACCTAGCACAAGAAATGTCAGCACTGGATAAAGGTTTTCAGAAGCGTACCATTGATATTTATGACAGTTGGCGACGTGAGATAGAGCAAGCAGTGGAGCGCGGTAAGTTGGCAGGTAAAATCCGTGAAGATGCAGATGGTCGCAGGCTTGCTATTTTATTTGTAGCCACTTTAGATGGTTGCATGGGGCTTGCGAAAAGCTCTCAAAGTTTAGATGTACTAATGGAATGTGGAAATGGTTTGATTGAGCATATAGAGATGTTTCGTCCTTAGAGACATATGCGAAATAACTTCTCAATTTCTAAAAAACGATAAAAATAGGAAAGTATAAATGATAGAACAATATGCAAAGATGCTTATAAAATGGCGCTGGTTGGTCGTTTTATTAGTACTGGTTGGTGTTGTCGCCGCGAGTAGTGGCGCGCGTTTTCTTCACTTTAATAATGACTATAGAATCTTCTTTGATAGTTCCGATAAACGTTTGATTGCCTTTGAAAATTTACAAAATACCTATACAAAGAATGACAATGTATTGATGGGTATTGCGCCTAAAGATGGCAAAGTCTTTACGCGTGAGACATTAGCGGCAATTGAAGATATAACCGAGCGTGCATGGCAAACCCCATACTCCTTACGAATTGACTCCTTATCTAACTACCAGCATACCGAGTCAGTTGCTGATGATATGTCGGTAGCTAACCTCTATGAAGAAGGTAGTAAATTAACAGATGATGAGCTAGCTAGAATTAAGAATATAGCCATTAATGAGCCTTTACTTGTCCATCGTTTAGTTTCAAAAACAGCGCAGATGGCGGCGGTGAATATCACGGTTGAAATACCGCCTGATGGTGATGTCACAACAATCACGCCAGAAATTGTAAAGTCAGTCCGTGATTTAAAAGCTTACGTCAACACAACTTACCCTGACTTAGAAATCTACCTATCAGGCATTGTAATGATGAACAATGCCTTTGCTGAAGCTTCCCAGCATGATATGGCAACTTTAATCCCACTAACATTTTTGATCATTCTTATAATGGTAGCGCTATTATTGCGTAGCTTTAACGGCATTATTGCAACCATGTTGGTCGTGTTGTTTTCTATCACATCAGCAATGGGAATAGCAGGGTGGTTAGGTATAGAATTATCTTCACCCGTCATGTCAGTGCCTGTGATTATTTTAACCTTAGCCGTCGCAGACAGTGTGCATCTCCTCTCAACATGGATGCAGCAAATGCGCAATGGTGTTGATAAAAATGCCGCAATGGTTGAGAGTTTACGGATTAACTTTGTCCCTATATTTCTTACCTCTGTAACGACTGCTATTGGTTTTCTCTCATTGAATTTTAGTGATGCACCTCCTTTTAGGGATTTAGGAAACATTGCAGCAATGGGTGTGATGGCTGCTTATATTTTCTCTGTTACGCTATTGCCAGCTTTAGCAACACTGCTACCTTCTCGCGTAAAACCAAGTCAATCAAAAGGTACAAGCTTAAAGCTGATGTCATCCTTTGCTGATTGGGTAATTGCAAAACAGAAATCTTTATTTTTTGTCATGAGCGTTTTGGCTATTGTTCTTATTGCCTTGATTCCTAGGAATGAGCTGAATGATATTTACGTTGAGTATTTTGATGAGCGTATTGAGTTTCGTACCGATACAGACTTCATCGTCAAAAATATGACAGGCGTTTATTTTGTTGATTACTCGCTAGATACCAAATCAGCAGGTGCTATTTCTGAGCCAGAGGTGTTGGCACAAATTGATAAATTCAGCGAATGGTTACGTGAACAGCCCGAAGTTATCCATGTTAATACTTTAAGTGATACCTTTAAGCGATTGAATTTAAACATGCATGGTGATGATAAAAGCTGGTATCGCTTGCCTGATAGCAGAGAGTTAGCGGCGCAATATTTACTACTTTATGAAATGTCACTACCTTATGGCTTGGATCTTAATAATCAGGTTGATATTGATAAGAAAAGTACACGTCTAAGCGTGACAATGAAGACTATATCAACACAACAAGTTTTAGCTTTTGAGACGCGAGTTGATGATTGGATGGCAGAAAACACACCTAAAATCAAAAGTGTCGGTGCAAGTCCAACCATTATGTTTGCTCATATTGGTATCAACAATATCAAGAGCATGTTAACGGGAACTACGGTTGCTTTAGTATTAATCTCGTTAATTTTGATTGTTGCTTTAGGTTCTTGGCGCTATGGATTATTGAGTTTAATTCCCAACCTTGTGCCTGCTGGAATGGCGTTTGGCTTTTGGGCAATTGTTGATGGAGAAATTGGTTTGGCACTATCGGTAGTAACCGCAATGACCTTGGGTATTGTGGTTGACGACACCATCCACTTTTTAAGTAAGTATATCCGCGCACGCCGAGAGCAGGGGCTAAGTGCAGAAAATGCTATTCGCTATGCTTTCTCAACAGTAGGTGTGGCTCTATGGGTGACATCACTCGCTTTAATCGCAGGTTTCATGGTGTTATCAACCTCATCATTTGAATTAAATGCAGGGATGGGGTTATTAACCTCTATTGTCATCGTCTTTGCTTTGTTAGCAGACTTCCTGTTATTACCACCCTTATTAATTAAGTTAGATGGCTGGTTGAGTGCAGGTAAATAGTATTAATAATTCGTAAATGATGATGACTGGATGCAACAAACGAATCGTATTGTTGTCTCTTAAATAGCAAGTATGAGTTTGAAAAAATAAGGAAAATAAAATGATTAAAATGATGATGAAAGTTGCGTTACCGATCGCGGTAAGTTTATTTGCACTCAATGCGGTCGCAGAAACACCCGAAGAGCATGGTTTACGCATTGCAAAAGAAGGTGATGCACGTGACCTAGGTTTTGGTGATGTCACTGCAAATATAATGATGACCTTAAAAAATCGTGCAGGTCAAACCAGCACACGTAAAATTCGTAGTAAAACATTAGAAGGTAAGAGCGATGGTGATAAGTCACTATCATTATTTGATACACCTGCCGATGTTAAAGGAACCTCAATGTTAACCTTCTCTCACGGACTAAAAGCAGATGATCAATGGCTTTACTTACCCGCTTTAAAACGTGTAAAGCGTATTAACTCACGTAATAAATCAGGTCCTTTTATGGGCAGTGAGTTTGCTTTTGAAGATTTAGGCTCTCAAGAAGTGGAAAAGTATAAATACAAATATTTACGTGAGGAAGCGTGTGGAAAAGGTTGGAAATGCCATGTGATTGAGCGCACACCTGCCTATAAATACTCAGGCTATAGCAAGCAAATCGTCTGGGTTGATACAAAAGAGTATCGTAATACAAAGGTAGAATTTTATGACCGTAAAGGTAGCAAAATGAAAACGCTTACCTCGACAGGTTATAAGCAATTTTTAGGCAAATACTGGCGTCCTACGACAATGAGCATGCAAAATCATCTCACAGGAAAAAGCACTGTTTTACAGTGGACTAACTACAAATTTCGCACAGGCTTAACCGCGCGTGATTTTAATAAAAATGCCTTGTCGAGATAGCAATGCCAGAGCTTTCTATTTTAATCCACCTAATAGCTGCTTCAACAGCGTTGCTACTGGGTGGATTTATTCTATTTACTGCAAAAGGAACAGCAAGGCATAAGTTCCTTGGTCGTATTTGGGCAGTCTCAATCTTAGTGACTGCTATTGGCTCATTTGCAATTCAAATATCAGGGCGATTAAGCCCAATACACATTTTATCTGTCGTATCACTTATCAGCCTATTTATAGGTATTACCGCTATTCGTAAAGGAAATGTCAGAACTCATCGAGGTGCCATGGTCGGTGGATATACGGGCTTGTTTATCGCCTTTTTATTCACTTTTGATCCAGACCGTATGATAGGACAGTTTGCTTTAAGCTTATTTAGATT
>DQSN01000020.1 GCA_015663245.1 Leucothrix mucor | reverse complement strand
CTTGAAAGTTTAAACATTGGATCAGTTACCGCGACACAACGGTTTTTTGCTAATAATAAGCTCAAAGAGAGTAACTGGAAAAAAGCTAACACGGCATTACGTTTAGAAATAATGCCCATCGAATCAGCTTTTTGCACAGGACAATGGAAGCGTGCGATTGGCTCATCGGGTACGATTAAAGCCACGCGTAAAATCATCCAAGAGTTACAGCTCGAAAAGTTTGGCATCTCACTCTATGCGCTGCACCAGATACGTGATCGTTTAATTGCCGCTAAAACTATCGACAATATAAATCTTCCTGGTTTAGTTCCTGAACGTATTCCCGTTTATGCAGGCGGTTTAGCAGTCTTAATTGCTGTCTTTGAAGGTTTGAAAATCAAATCGATGACGGTATCGGACGGAGCTTTACGCGAAGGTCTGCTCTATGACTTAATGGGCAGAATTCAACATGAAGATGTGCGTGGTCGTAGCGTCGAAGAGTTACTCCAGCGTTTTAGTCTTGATATTGATCAGTCGCAACGTGTTAAACAAACAGCTCTGCATTTATTTACCCAAGTTCGCAAAGATTGGGACTTACCTAAGAAATCTAAAAAACTCCTCGCGTGGGCGGCCGATTTACATGAAATCGGCATGTCGGTTAGCCACAATAAGTATCATTTACACGGCGCTTATATTTTAGATTATGTTGATATGGCAGGTTTCTCACGTCGTGAGCAACACTGGCTTTCGGTAATGGTGAAAACACATCGACGGAAACTAAACTACGATGTTTTTGATGGCTTACCCAGTGCGGAAAAGCAGACTGTAAAGCGCTTGAGTATTTTATTGCGCCTTTCTGTATTACTGCATCGCTTGCGTCTTGAGCAAGAGGTTTTAATTAAAGCCTCTGCCTCTACCGCTTATCTCAAGTTGGTTTGTGATAAAGCAGCATTGGAAAAGAGAAAGCTACTATTGGCAGATTTAGAACGTGAAAAAGGCTGGCTGGATAAAGTAAATATTGAATTAAGTTTTTAAACCTAATGAGTTGGTATTAAAAAATGTTTATAAGTGTTCTCGATCTTTTCAAAGTTGGTATAGGCCCATCAAGTTCCCATACGATGGGGCCGATGGTGGCTGCTTATGACTTTATCCAACTTATCAAAAAATATTGTTTAAGCACTGATATTGCTCACGGGCTTGTGATTAAATGCACACTAAAAGGCTCTTTATCCGCAACGGGAAAAGGCCATGCAACCGACCGTGCAGTCGTGTTAGGCCTGAATGGTTATTTACCAACAGATGTGGCTAGTCACGATTTAGATACTCTCGTTCAGCGCACTTGGGAAAAACAGTCTATAGACATAGATAACACCCATACCGCCCTATTTTCTGCCAATAAAGATATTATTTTTGATCTAGGCTCCCCGCTTCCAGAACATTCCAATGGCATGATTTTTGAGTTACTTGATCAAAAAGGAAAGGTTTTAATATCAGAAACCTACTTCTCTATCGGCGGTGGTTTTATTAGCAAACTTGAAGAGATAAACCAGCTCGTTGCTCCTCTAAAAATGAAGGCACTTGACTCCATTCCTTATGCATTTGATTCGGCTAAATTAATGCTAGATATGTCAGATAACTGCGGTTTATCTGTCGCAGAAATGAAACGATATAATGAAACCACCCTGATTACAGAAGAAGTATTAAACAAGGGGTTAGACTTAATCTGGCAATCCATGAAGCTCTGCATTGAAAAAGGATTAAAGACAGAAGGCATACTGCCTGGAGGCTTAGACATCCCTCGACGTGCAAAAAAATTGCATCAACAACTTCAAGAACAGCCCAATAAAACAGACGTGAATGACTGGTTATGTGCTTATGCAATGGCTGTTAATGAAGAAAATGCAGCAGGGCATATGGTGGTGACGGCTCCTACTAATGGTGCGGCAGGTGTTATACCCGCTGTTCTCTATTATTTCACAACACATATGGATGGGACGACTCAACAAGTCAGAGATTTTTTATTAACTGCGGGCGCTATTGGCGGTCTTATCAAACATCTAAGCTCAATATCAGGTGCGGAAGTTGGTTGCCAAGGCGAGGTTGGTTCTGCTGCATCGATGGCGGCGGCAGGTTTATGTGCTGTACTGGGAGGCACAGCCCAACAGGTAGAACATGCTGCTGAAATCGCCCTCGAGCATCATCTAGGAATGACTTGTGACCCTGTTCATGGTTTAGTTCAAGTGCCTTGTATTGAGCGCAATGGCTTTGGTGCAATTAAAGCCTACACCGCCACATCCCTTGCCATACGTGACACAGGCAAACACTTTATGTCTCTCGACAAATGTATTGCTGCAATGAAGCAAACAGGCGAAGAAATGTCGGTGAAATTTAAAGAAACATCATTAGGTGGGCTGGCTGTGACGATTACTGAATGCTAAAAAATCACTTCGAGGATACAGAAGCCGCACGTCAAGTGGCAGGTGGTAAGCCCACATGACGTTTAAATGCACGGCTAAATGCTGCCATGCTTTCATAACCAACTTGGCTGGCGATTTGATCAATACTAAGTTGGTTGCCGTTCAACATTTGACTGGCAATATACATACGCCATTTAGTGATATACATCATTGGTGATTTCCCCAGTGTCTCACTAAACCTCGCAGAAAAACGGGAAGGTGAGATGGTTACCTTATCAGCAAGATTTTTTACTGACCATTTATAACCTGGCTGTGCGTGAATGATCTCTATTGCTCTTCCTATAACAGGATCTTTAAGTGCAGAAAGCCATCCTGTCGATTGATTTGGCAAGCTATCAACATGGGCGCGCACTGCCTCTGCACAAAGAATTTCTAAATACCGTTGCAGCACAAAATTATTTCCTATGCTATTATGATGAAATTCCTGCTCCATTAGCTTAACCACGCCATAGAGCCTTGGATATTCCGTTGGATTAGTCACACTAAACTTGAGCACATTCGGCAGTGCTGATAATAAAGGGTTCAACAAAGCATCATGTAAAAGAAAAACACCACAAATCATTGAAGTACAAGGGGAGCTATCATTATTTGGCTTGAAGATGTTCTTTCCTTCAAACATAATCTCCCCAAAGCTTATCGTTTTACTGCCTTTTCCTTGCGATAAACTATGACCCAAGCCCGAAAAGCACACTGCCATTTCACCCGCTTCAACCAACGTACTCTCACCATTTTCTAGCTCGATGGTCATATGACCCTGCTCAATTAAGTGAAATGCGGCTATTCGTGTATTCGTAGCGGTTTCAAAAACATGATTCAAGGTATTAGAACTGGGCACAGAAACAGCCCAAGGCGCTACGTATTTTTCTTTAAGCAACAGGCTTCCAGAAATTCGCAAACGCAAGTTTAGCTTCAATAGTGGTGTCGTTATTTTTAGGAGGAATATTCCCCTAATCGTTATTCAGTTTACTTCTAAGCCAAAAATAAACGATGATGCATAATAATACTAAAAATAAACAACCATCTCATGAAAAAAATAGCTCTAGTAATAGCCGATCTTGATCTCGGTGGCGGACAACGCGTTGCAATCAATTTAGCGGAGGCTTTTGCTAAACAGTATGATGTGCATATCATTATTTTTAAAGACAACGATATTCACTATCAGCACTCAGGAAAAGTGGTGCATTTACAATGCCCTGAGAAAGCGGGCATTCCTGCTAAAGTTTATAATGTATTTAAGCGTGCTTATAAATTACGTCAGCACTTTAGAGAAGAGCAATACGATTATATTTTTAGCTTTATGGAAACGGCTAACTTCCCAACTGCAATGGCAAGCCGTGACTCTGTGCTTTCGGTGCATTGCAACCCACGAAAACTATTATCCTTTTTTGAGAAGTTATTAGTACGTCTTACTTATCATCGTGCTAAGAAAGTCATTGCAGTTTCAGATGATGTTGCTGATATTCTCCAAGAGGATTTTGGTTTAAAACATGTCTCACGTATCTACAACCCTGTCGATTTGGAGGCGATTGCTAAGCAAAGCGCAACTCTATATCAACACAATAAACCTTATATTGTAGCGCTTGGACGGCTTAATGAGGTTAAACGCTTCGACTTATTGATTGCAGCTTATGCTGAGTCTAAAATGCAGCAATATAGTGATTTGGTTATTGTTGGTGATGGTGAAATGCGCGAGTCTTTAGAGCAACAAATCAAGCAACTAAATCTAAGGGATAAGGTACATCTAGCAGGTGTACAGATGAATCCTTACCCCTATTTGGCGGGCGCAAAATTCTTAACTTTATCAAGCCGTACAGAAGCTTTCCCCATGGTATTAGTTGAAGCTTTAGCAACTAAATGTCCTGTAGTCGCAACAGATTGTCCAACAGGACCGCGTGAAATCATCCAACAGGGTGAAAATGGTTTGCTAGTAAAAAATGAGGATAAAGTGGCTCTGATAGCGGCAATGGATACTTTATATTTTGATGATGCTTTACAAGCAAAAATGCGAGCAAATGCTTTAGCATCCATTCAGCATTTATCAGGAGAAGAAATAATAAAGCAGTGGTTAGTTTTATAAGACTCATCAAGAAAAGATTAAAAAATAGCCAAATAGATGAGGGTTTTGTAAGATAAGCTAATCAAATGTTTTATAGGAGTCCCCCATGCCTACTTTTCCACAAATAAGTTTTGTTATTGCTTTGTCTCTACTCTCAAGCTCGGCTTTTGCTACTAGCTACTATCAAGAAGAAATAGATGAAGATTATGAGAAAATATTGAGCAAAAAATTTCTTATAAAAATTGATGCTAATAACGACAAAAAAATAAGTTTTGATGAGTTGTTAGCCTATAAAACTAAAAAGACTCAGCAGCGTTTAACTAATAGTATTAATGCCTTATTTAATCGTTGTGATAAAAATAAGGATGATAAAATTGACAAAACTGAAGTAGTTAAAGTCAATGTTTATAGTAGTAGAACATACTATGGCAGCTATAATACCTACTCAGCCCCCCAACGCTGTGCATTTAATATTGATAGGCTCAATGCTTATGATACAAATGAAGACGGTGTTCTTGATCGTAGTGAAGCGGAAGGTGCTGTTAGTTATCGTCCCAATAAAAAACTAAGAAAAAAGCAGCAGTCTCAAGAAAAAAAGAGGCAAAATCGTCAGGCTAAAGAGAGCTTTAAACGATGTGATAAGGATAGCGATCAACAGCTTTCTTTGCGTGAAGCGGCATCTATGGATTGCAATATGGTTACCGAGCAATTCGATGCGCATGATAAAAATAAGGACGGTTATTTATCCTTAAAAGAGCGCCTGCTAAATATTAAATACTCAGATTATGCCAAGCCAAAAAAACCTAAAAATCAATATGCTAGCAACTATAAACCTTACACATTGACTCCATTAGATATTCTACAATCCTCTTTTTACTCTTGTGATAAAAATACAGATGGACGCTTAGCTAAAGCAGAAACAGCCAGCAAAGAGTGTGTTCAGGAGCTATGGTTTTTCAATCAAACTGATCGTGATGATGATGGTTTTATTAGCAATAAAGAGTTGCAAACAGCAATACTAAAACAAAGCTTTGATGCAATGGATAATGATAAGAATGGTTTGCTTGAAGGTAAGGAATTTAAAGGTAGTAAGGTTCGTTATTTATAATGTCACTAAAAAGCATAGGATTAAATTCATTTAATTTACAATTATTTAGAAGGTTGTTGTTGATTGTTTGATATTTAATTATTGCATCTTTTCAAGATTGATCTATATAGATATAAAATAAACTAATAATCTATTTTAGACATCCAAAGGAAAGATTTATGACCCTACAAAAGAAAAATATAGCGAAAGCAGTGCGCGGTTTACTGATTGGAACAACCGCTCTGATGTTTTCATTAACGGTCACTGCCGCTGATGGTAATCTCACCATTGTGACTTCCTTCCCTTCTGATCTAACCAAGGTCTTCAAAAAAGAATTTAAAAAAGCTTATCCCGACATCAAACTTGAAATATTAAAGAAGAAAACAACAGCTGGTGTTAAATATATTCAAGAAACCTCATCTAAAAATAGAACCGATCTATTCTGGGCATCTGCCCCTGATGCATTTGAAGTGCTTAAAGATGACTCCCTGTTACAAAAATATGAGAGTTCTGTAAAAGGCTTACCTGATAAGGTTGGTGCATTCCCCGTTAATGACCCAGAAGGATTTTATAAGGGTTTTGCCGCTGCTGGCTATGGCATTATGTGGAATACACGCTACATTAAAGCTAAAAAAATTCCTGCACCTCAAGAGTGGGCTGATCTTACCAAAGCGGTCTATCACAACCATGTGGGTATGTCGGCTCCATCTCGCTCTGGCACAACTCATCTAACCGTCGAAACTCTATTGCAGGGTAAAGGTTGGAATGATGGTTGGAAAATGCAAAAAGAGATTGCTGGAAACTTTAAAACAGTGACTGAACGGAGTTTTGGCGTACCTGATGGTGTAAACAGTGGTAATTTTGGTATTGGTATTGTTATCGATTTCTTCGGACTTTCTTCTAAAGGTTCTGGTTTCCCCGTTGAGTTCCGCTACCCCACTACCACCACATTGGTTCCTGCCAATATTGCTATTGTGGCAAATGCTCCCAATAAAGAAAACGCAGGCAAGTTTATTGATTTTTTACTTAAACCTAGTGGACAGGAATTACTACTAAATCCAAAAATCAGACGTTTACCCGTCAACCCTGAAACATATGCCAAAGCACCAGAAGGTTTTCCTAACCCCTTTAAAGATTCATCTATTGGCGCGGCCGTTAAGTTTGATTTGAACAAGTCTAAAAATCGCTACAACTTAGTTAACTCACTGTTTGATGTGATGATTACTTATCGTTTAGATGATTTACGCTCGGCAACCAAAGCTATTCAGGATGCAGAAGCAGCACTAGAGGGTAAGACCAATACAGATGCTAGTAAGCTCATTGCTGAGGCACGCGCACTGATTGCTAAATTGCCTATTGATGAAGCCAAGTCATTCGATAAAGACTTTTCTGGCATCTTTAAAAAGAAGCGTAAGAAAGTAACTGATAAAGTTACAGGTAGACAAGCTGAAGTTGAGCAAGAATGGGATAAATTTGTTGTTGAAAACTATTCCAAAGCTAAGGCACTCGCAGAAAAAGCAAAATCTATGCTGTAAAAAAGTGTAATAGTCGTAGTCATATCGGGTAGAGATATTATATGTAATACCTTTATCTCATAGGCTCCGCTGGCTAAGCTGTTTTTCTCTCAAGTTCTATTTGAGAATATATTTCAAGAAGTTCTACTCCATCATACTTACCCGACAACAATACCCCCTTTTTTTGAGGGGGACTATTGGATCAATAATGGAACTGAGCTTCCTAACTGAACTCCCAAATGAGTGCAGCGAATGGTAAGTTCGCGCAATAACTTGCGAAGATAAGTTTTCAAGATCAAGGCGAAGAATTACAGTCCTAGCAGGGCTAAGGCGAAATTCTTCAACGCAGAGATTGGAAATTTAGACCTCAAGTTATAGGGTGAACTTGCCGTTTGCTACACTAACCTTTGGGAACTAGGAAACGATATGTCGACATCCTCCCCTAGCTTTTTATCCAGAACCAATCTTGGCCCCAAAACATTAGCCATTGCGATTGCGATTTTTCTCATTGCTTTCTTGGTCATTCCTGTTGCTAAAGTCTTTATTGTCGCCTTTCAAGATCCCTCAACAGGTGCATTTACACTCATCAATTTTGTCGATTTTTTTAATACCTCATTATTTCGAGAATCCTTCTGGAACTCCTTTTATGTCGCAGCGGTTTCCGTCGTGGTTGCTTCTGTTATTGCCTTGCCGCTAGCTTATTTCACCTCACGTTTTAACTTTGGTGGCACGGTCATTATTCAAACATTAGGCATCGTACCGCTCATCATGCCGCCCTTTGTTGGCGCAGTTTCTATGCAGTTGCTCTTCGGTGGTAATGGCAGTGTTAATTTATTATTAGATGAATATCTTGGCTTCACCATTCCCTTTATGGAAGGTTTAAATGGCGTTATTTTTGTGCAGAGTATTCATTACTTCCCCTTTATTCTCATCAATTTATCTGCCAGCCTTGCAAATATTGATCGCTCGATGGAAGAGTCAGCGTTATCGCTAGGTTCATCGGGTATGCGCTTGTTTCGTCGTATCGTTTTCCCTTTGAGTATGCCAGGTTATATTGCAGGTGCATCCATTGTCTTTTTAAAAGTTTTTGATGACTTAGGTACGCCACTGCTATTAAACGTCAATAATATGCTCGCTCCACAGGCTTATTTACGGATTACCTCTGTCGGTATTTCTGATCCTATGGGTTACGTTATCTCCGTTATTTTAGTGCTATTTTCACTGTTCTCTATGTGGGTTGCTTTCCTCGCTATGCGTGGCAAAGACTATGCAACCACACAAAAAGGTGGTGGTGGATTAATGAAGCGTGATCTTTCACCCATGGAGAAAATTGGTGCTTATGCCATTATTTTGTTTATTTTATTCACTGTTTTATCACCACATTTTGCACTAGCACTGCTCTCCTTCGGCACTATTTGGTCATTCAGCGTATTACCCGATGCTTATACCATTGCGCATTACACCGAGGTATTTAACTCTGCGGGTGACTTCATTAAAAACACCTTATTGTATGCGGGTATGGCGGCAACTATTGATGTCGTTATCGGTACAGCCATTGCCTATATTGTTTGGCGCACGGGTATTAAAGGACGCAAGCTGTTGGATTATCTAGCTATGTCCGCCTTGGCAATACCAGGCGTGGTGCTAGGTATCGGTTATCTGCGTACCTTTTACCAGTTTGATGTACCTTTCTCGGATATTCCACTGGCTAACTTCTGGCTAATTATCGTCATTGCCTTGTCCATCCGACGGCTACCCTATGCTCTGCGCGCTTGCGTAGCTGCCTTGCAGCAAGTATCCATTGCTTTGGAGGAAGCATCTGAAAGCCTCGGGGCAAGAAAGATGAGCACTGTAAGGCGTATTATGATTCCACTGATGACAGGCGGCATATTGGCAGGTTTCGTGACCAGCTTTGCCACCGCTGCCGTTGAGCTATCTGCCACTATTATGCTGGTATCCAGCGAAGCTGATGCGCCAATTGCCTATGGTATTTATGTCTTTATGCAATCAGCCGCAGGGCGTGGTCCAGGTGCGGCTTTAGGTATCTTAGCGGTATTAATTGTTGCTTTAGGAACTTATGTTTCTAATCGTATTATTCAAAATGCAAATCGCAAACATGCGATAGCCCCAGATCAGCACTGAGGAATTAACATGACACAAAAAAGTTTACCCACCAGTAGCATCAGTATTAAAAATCTAGGGCTAAGTTTTGGCACAATGGAAGTTCTAAAAGGTGTCGATCTGGAGATTAAAGCAGGTGAATTTTTCTCCTTTTTAGGGCCGTCTGGCTCAGGAAAATCGACATTATTACGTGCTATTGCAGGTTTTGGTCCTATACCTACGGGTAGCATTAAAATTGGTGATGAAGAAATGATCGGTCTACCCGCATGGCAACGTAACGTCGGCATGGTGTTTCAGAGCTATGCGCTATGGCCGCACATGAGTATTCGTAAAAATGTTGCTTTTGGTCTTGAGGAAAGAAAGTGTCCAAAGACTGAAATAGATGGCAGAGTCGATGAAGCACTTGACTTAGTTGCCCTCAAACATTTAGCCGACAGAAGCCCTGGGCAGTTATCGGGAGGTCAACAGCAACGTATTGCACTAGCAAGAACAGTTGTTGTTAATCCGCGTGTATTGCTACTTGATGAGCCACTGTCTAACTTAGATGCCAACTTACGTGTACAAATGCGCCGCGATATTTTAGCACTACAGCGACGTTTAGGCTTAACCACCATTTTCGTCACCCATGATCAAGAGGAAGCTAATACCATCTCCGACCGTATGGCGGTATTAGACAATGGCATCATCCAACAAGTTGGTACTCCTGTAGAGCTTTACGATCAACCAGACAATCGTTTTGTCGCATCCTTCTTGGGCACAGCAAATATCATCGAAGGTGATATTAAAAAGGGTGAATTTAGTGCTGATAATGGATTTGGCTTAGCGGTTAATAGTCAACTAAGTGGATCAGCCAATTTAGTATTGCGTCCTCAATCTATCAGTATTCATGAAAATAAGCCTAGCGATGACAATACTTATGTTCTTGAAGGTATGATTGAGTATTATGAGTTTCTAGGTGAAACAGTGCGTTATGCAGTGAATATTGCAGGGCATAGCTTACTTGCCGATGAGTCTCACCAACGAGGTTATAAAATCATGCAGCAGGGGCAAAAAGTCTGGATACAGATACCTAAAGATCAGATTTTATTATTGAGCAGGTAGTTTATTAAACTATCCACTTAGGGAGGGGCTTCCTACGTACCTTTAGTTTTTGACAAGGTTCGCAAGCTGATTGTTTACAATTATTTGGCATCCTTCAGCTATATAGAACAGTAGTTTATGCTTTTGTAGCTTGTATGGAGTCTACGTAATGCAGGATGGTAGCGGTGCTACGATCTCCCGCATTCCACTTAGGCTGCATGCGGGCTACAATTGAGCGGCATAGGTTCGTTCAATATAAGCATCAACAATTGCTTGAAAATCAATCGCTATTTTTTCGCCTTTTAGCGTCACTGTTTTAACCCCGTCTTCATACACAGGTGCGACAGGTTTCTCCCCCGTCCCTGGTAAACTAATACCAATATTGGCGTGTTTACTTTCTCCAGGGCCATTCACCACACATCCCATAACAGCAACCGACATTTCCTCAACTCCTTGATATTGATCTTTCCACACAGGCATTTGATTGCGTAAATATGATTGTATGTCTTCGGCTAAGTGTTGAAAATAATCACTGGTAGTACGTCCACAACCTGGGCAGGCGATGACTTGCGGTGTGAAAGAGCGCAGCCCTAATGTTTGCAATATTTCTTGTCCAACAATCACTTCTTTTTCACGTGGCGCACCTGGCTCTGGGGTGAGTGATATGCGAATCGTATCGCCAATACCTTCTTGTAATAATACGGATAGTGCCGCTGTTGAGGCAACAATGCCTTTACTACCCATGCCCGCTTCGGTTAAACCTAAGTGCAGAGGGTAATCACATTGTGTGGCTAGATCTCGGTAGGTTCTAATCAGGTCTTGTACACCACTTAATTTGCAGGAGATAATAATTTTATTATGTGCCAAGCCATATTCTTCTGCCTTTTTTGCACTGGATAAGGCGGACTCTATCAAAGCATCATGCTGAACTTCGGCAATATCTCGCGGGATTTTTAGCTGTGCATTTTCATCTAATTTTCGGGCTAATAACTCTTGATCCAATGATCCCCAGTTCACTCCAATACGCACAGGTTTATCATATTTTACGGCGAAGCCAATCATCTGTGCAAACTGCTCATCACGACGTTTACCGCGCCCTACATTACCAGGGTTAATGCGGTATTTTGCTAGTGCTGCGGCACATTCTGGAACAGCGGTTAAAAGCTTGTGACCATTAAAATGAAAATCACCAATTAAAGGCACATCACAACCCATCTTATCCAAACGCGCGCGTATTTCAGGAACTGCCTCAGCCGCCTCTATGGTATTTACTGTAATTCGGACTAGCTCAGAACCTGCTTTTGCCAACTCAGCCACTTGTTTAACCGTTCGCACCACATCCACTGTATCGGTATTTGTCATCGACTGAACTACAATAGGCACATCGCTTCCTACTAGGATATTACCAACTTGAACAGTAACGGTTTGATGACGAGAAGGTGATGACATGGAGATAGCCTCTTATTAATTTGTATTATTTTATATATGATAGATTTTAACAGAAATTTATAAGTATCAGGAATATCTATGCAACTACACCAAACACGCTTTAGCACACAAACCAGCGGGCGAAACACCTACAATATTAGCCATGAGATTGAGCAGATTATTGCAGATAGTGGTATCAAAACGGGTTTATGCCATGTGTTTATTCATCACACCAGTGCCTCACTGATTATCACTGAAAATGCTGACCCTGATGTGCGTCGTGATTTAGAAACCATCTTCGCGCGCTTAGCACCTGATGGTGATCCTGAGTATTATCATACATTGGAAGGTGCGGATGATATGTCGGGACATATTCGTAGCGTATTGACTCAAACCGAATTAACACTCCCCGTGAGCCAGCACCGCTCAGCTTTAGGCGTGTGGCAAGGGGTGTTCTTATGGGAGCATCGCACGGGAAGTTTTCAACGTGATATTACGGTGACAATTACAGGGGTTTAAGATGTGGGTAGTCTGTATGCAACTTTAGCGTAATACTGGATGATCGAAGTTGCGAACTCTCGCATTGCATGAATTTCACGCGGACTACAAACGTCTTTGATAGGGG
>DQSN01000076.1 GCA_015663245.1 Leucothrix mucor | reverse complement strand
TTACCGCAACAAACAGTGTCTTTTGGAAAATTATTTTCAGGTGGTAAGGATATTATTTTAGGTAATTCACGCCGAACACTGGATGAGCATGCCAATATTATTCCAACTTTTAATAAATTAGCTCACCCTAACGGTATTTGTTTTAAAGGGGTCTGGAATATTCAACAACAAAATAAATACAGCGGTTATTTCAAGAAAAACAGTAAAGCCTTAATTATTGTGCGTGCCTCTACGGCACTGTCGAGTACTCGTCGTGGCGAGTTGCGCGCCTTTGGCTTTGCGGGGAAGATTTTTCCGACACTGAATCCATTACAGCCTAATCTGGAAAATACGGCTAATTTTTTCTTGATTGATGATCTCGGTGGTACAAGAGCGGAACATTTCACCGATGTCACCCTGACGAATGAACCTGATGTTAGTAAAACCAGTGCTGTTTTTAAAAGTTTATTATATGCCTTAAAAGTTGCACGAACTTTTTCGCAGGTAGATAAAAGACCAGGAATTAGACAAGTCTACGAAATTTCTCAGCTTGGTGAACCAAATAAAAGCAATATTATCACTCCACAATGGATGAAAGTAGCCGCGCAACCAGGGCAAAGTGTCGATGCCGCCGACTTTAGAGATGAGCTACGGATTACTAACAATAAAAAACTGGTTTTCATCGTTTCAGTGGCTAGCGAACAGACGAATGATAAAAAAAATTGGCAGGAAATTGGTACGATCACCTTGAATACTTCGGTCGTTTCTCAGTCTTGTGATCACCGCTTGCACTTTCATCATCCAAAATGGAGATCAGATTTAAAGCACTGATAACGGATAGATATTTTTCAGGCTACTTGGAAAAAAGACGTACAATCGCTTCAATATTAGAGGGGAAAAACAGGTGTAAATAAGACGCAGTTAATCCCTTGCTACGATAGATAGCTTCCCCAGGTGCAGGGTGCGTTGCTCGTTTGCCAAAGGCAATTGGCTCAAGTGTATTCTCACTACGTGAATGATGATGTGCATGTGCGCGTACCTCTCCTTCAGGCAATAAAGCACTTTGCATCCCTTGGCAACCACTGCGTGTACGCATATGCCCATCCCCCTGAATGAGTCCTACCATAGTCATGGTATCACCCTCTATCCCTGTTAGTGTTTTTTGAATGTAGAGCATGCCGCCACATTCGGCGAGTATCTTTTTCCCTGCTTGATAGTGCTGCTGAATCGCTTGGTGCATTGTTTGATTATTCTGCAACTGCTCCTTATGCAATTCAGGGTAGCCACCTGGTAACCAAAGCACATCAACATCTGGCAGTTCTGTATCACGCAAGGGTGAGAAATAAGTGATGCTTGCGCCTAAAGCTTCTAGTAAGCGAATATTTTCAGCATAGATAAAACTAAAAGCTTCGTCTTTAGCAATGGCAATGAGACAGGATGATAGCTTGGCTTCTGGAGGCTTATCGACTGCTTGCATAAACTCTAGCGGTGCAGGCAAGCGACTTATATTCGTTAATGCAATTTCATTTGCAATAAGATCAAGACGTGCATCAAAATCCTCTATTTCATCAGGGTCAATTAAGCCCAGATGACGATGCGGTAACTCCATTTCATCTTTGCGTGGAAAACATCCCAGCAAATTAACATTATTGGGAATACTTTGGCTGATGAGATCATTGTGTCGCTGGCTGCCGACACCATTGGCAATGACACCAGCAAACTTTAAATGATCACGGTAACTGGTCAAACCATGCGCTATTGCGCCAAAGGTTTGCGCCATTGCTTTGGCGCTAATGACAATAATAATGGGGATACCAAAGAATGCTGCTAAATCGGCACTACTTGGCTCGCCATCAAACAAGCCCATTGCACCTTCGATAATAATCAAATCAGCTTCTAATGCCGCTTGATAAAGCACTTGGCGGCAGTAATTTTCGCCCATCATCCATAAATCAATTTGTTCTACTGGGTAATGGGATGCACGTTGTAAGATAAGAGGGTCAAGATAATCGGGTCCCGTTTTAAAGACTCGTACACGGCGGCCTTTGTTATGGTGATAACGCGCTAAGCCAGCGCTAATGGTGGTTTTACCTTGCCCAGAGGCAGGAGCCGAAATAAAGATAGCGGGGCAAGCAACTGTTTTGCTCACCATTCAATGCCTTTTTGTGCTTTCACCCCTGCTTTAAAGGCATGTTTTTCATCCATAATAATGCTAACAGTATCTGCTAATTCTTTTAATTCTTTCTTTGCCCCACGCCCTGTGATGACTAGGTTTTGCATTTCTGGGCGTTGTTTTATGGTACTAACAACATCATCCAAATTTAAATAATCATATTTAAACATATAGGTCATTTCATCAAAGATGACCAGATTGTAACTATCATCTTGTAGTATTTTTTTAGCAATATCCCAAGCTGCCTCCGCTGAGGCTATATCCTTTTCACGATTTTGAGTTTCCCATGTAAAACCATCGCCCATCACATAAAAATCAACACTATCTTGCTGATCAAAAAAAATTTGTTCACCTGTTTCCATACGACCTTTCACAAATTGTACGACGGCAACCTTTTGTCCATGCCCTAACGCCCGTGCGACCATACCAAAGGCAGAGGAACTTTTGCCTTTGCCATTACCTGTTAGCAAGATAAAAACACCACGCTCTTCTTGTGACTCGGCGATACGTTTATCAACAATTTCTTTGGTACGCTTCATGCGCTCGTTATGTCTTTCGTCTCGCGTTGAATTGCTCATAGGGGTATGCCTAAATAGTGTGGAGAGGGAGGTATTAAAGAGCTTGCTTGGCGTAGAGGCCTAATGCTTTATTATAATCTTCTAACAGACTTTTAAAGGCGACTTCATCGCTATCAAAGCCTTTCAGGTTTTGGTCAAACTTGACAATACTATTGATTTCTATAAAAAAATCATCTGATTTAGGGTTATTTCTGCTGTGGTGTTTGTGATTAGCCGCTACTGCATAATCATCATCAACAAAGCTAGTTACAAATTGGGTGAGTTCTTGGGTTGCAGAAATTAAGCGTTGTGCCGTCTCATCGTTGGTTTTAAGACGACTAACCGCATCAACATAGGTATTGATCATCGCACGATGGTGTTTATTATCAAAAGTAGCTACTTTTTGGTAGGTTGCTTCAAATTTTTCTGGATTCATGGAGTAAAATAGACGCAAATAATTAGCCCTGCCGTACTGTCTCGCCTCATCACCAAGAATGCTACATTTTGCTAATATTTGCTCTTTATTATTGGCACTGTTACAACCTGCCAAGATAAACAGCAGGAGTAATGGTAAATAAAGGTAGTGCAGTCTATTTTTCATTTAAAGATATAAGCCCCAGCCCAGAGGCATCAAAATGAATAGTTTAGTTGAAAGCGCCATTAATCTCTATGCCTAAAAACACAGGGTGAGTATGATGCTCTTTCTAAATGATAGAGAGAAAGGAGAGCTGCCTTGATACACTTTCGTGATGACGATGAGGTTCATGAGAACCGCAAAGATTGGCATAATATGCAACGCGTATTTGGCTATTTAAAAGCATATAAAGGGCGCGCGCTATTTGCACTTGCTTGTCTTATTTTAGCCAAGTGGGCAAATATTGGGATACCGCTGGCACTTAAAGAGATTGTTGATAAGTTTACTGACCCTACCGCACAAGCCCTTATTTTACCTGTCTCTTTACTCCTCGCCTATGGCGCATTTCGCCTCACCAGTTCTCTGTTTAATGAATTACGCGATACTATCTTTGCACGCGTCCGTTTCCATGCCATGCGCCA
Organism: Leucothrix mucor; assembly: GCA_015663245.1. GTDB lineage: Bacteria > Pseudomonadota > Gammaproteobacteria > Thiotrichales > Thiotrichaceae > JAGLBW01. Next base: position 3,233 of record DQSN01000076.1, on the reverse strand, counting down.
ATTATCCAACCAGGTCTTGGAGCACTTGCATCAACTTTCGCTACGCTTTCATTTGGAACGTAAAACAGGCGCTATTAGCCGCGATTTAGAACGTGGCACACGTTCCGTTGGCTCAATTATGAATTTTATGGTGTTCAGTATTATTCCTGTCGCCGTTGAATTTATGCTGGTAGCAGTGATTTTACTCAGCCAGTACGATATTATTTTCACCTTGATCACCTTTGGAACGATCGCAATATATGTCACATTTACTTTGATGATCACAGAATGGCGCATGGAATATCGTCATGCGATGAATCGCTATGACTCAGAAGCAAATACACATGCCTTCGATAGTCTTATCAATTATGAAACGGTTAAATATTTTACGAATGAGCCTTTAGAGCTACAGCGCTACGATGATACCCTGCAAAAATGGGAGGATGTTGCGGTTAAGAGCCAAGCATCAATGTCGCTATTAAACTTTGGGCAAAGTGCCATTATTGGTGTTGGCGTCACCATTATTATGTTTTTTGCAGCGCAAGGTGTTATCGATAAAAGCATGACCATTGGTGATTTTGTGATGGTTAATGCCTTTATGTTGCAGCTGTTTATCCCTCTGAATGCGCTCGGGATAATTTATCGTCAAATCAAATACACCTTAGCCGATATGGATCTTGTATTTAAACTATTACGCCGTAAACCCGAAATTATCGATCAGAGAAACGCTAAAGATTTAGTCATCAGCAAGGGGGATGTAGCATTTGAAAATATTGATTTTTTCTATCAGCAAGAACGTCAGATATTATCTAACATCAGCTTTTCAATTGCCGCAGGCGAAACGGTTGCAGTAGTGGGGCACAGCGGTGCGGGAAAATCGACACTATCACGTTTATTGTTTCGCTTTTATGATGTTAATAAAGGCTCCATTATTATTGATGGGCAAAATATACAAGCAGTAACCCAGCAAAGCCTACGTAAAGAGATTGGTGTTGTCCCTCAAGATACCATCTTGTTTAATGACACCATTTATTACAATATTCTCTATGGCAACCTTGGGGCGACGCGAGAGGAGGTTTTACAAGCAGCCAAAATGGCACATGTGTTTGAGTTTATCGAAAGCCTGCCTGATGCTTGGGATACCGTTGTTGGTGAGCGTGGTTTAAAATTATCAGGAGGAGAAAAGCAGCGCATTGCTATCGCACGAGCCATTTTAAAGAAGCCCTCTATTCTGATTTTTGATGAAGCCACCTCCTCATTAGATACCGCTACAGAGCAAGCTATCCAGCAGACTTTACGCCAAATCTCAGCGACTACTACAACTCTAATTATTGCGCACCGCCTCTCAACTATTATTGATGCCAATACTATTTTGGTCATCAACAAAGGTAGTATTATTGAGCGTGGTTCACACAAGGAGTTACTGGTACAGAAAGGAGCTTATTGGAAGATGTGGGAGCTACAACAGGAGTCTGATAGCTGATAGTGATACTTAAAGTAACACTTTAAGTTCAATTCTTATCCATATCAATAGGATAAGGTTTTGTTTAAATTTAAAGCGGTCTTTTCATCTCTAATCAACACCCGTTCAGCTTTTCTAGCTTTCTATGCTATACTCTAGACGCTATCTTACTCGCACAGGATGAGTGTTCCTCACCACCTACGAGTGAAGTAGCTCGAATTTGATTTGGGACCTGCCGATCAGGGGCAAAGGATTTTTGCCCATCTTTTGATGGATTAAACTGGTTGGGAGCCAAGGATGGCTCACTTTTTTTATTTTCGTCCTGAGAAGAAAGGGACAAGTGTACTATCCCCACTTATCGCAAGAGAAACCGCGGGGTCACTTAAACGATCATCCACTTGTTTCTTAGAAGTTGTCACTCCCTCTTCTTTATTCTCATGGCTATGTTCTTCTGTCGATTCCTGTATTTGATGCTTCATTTTACGCAATGAATCGATTGCATACTGAGCATCTTGAACATCATCTTGCAAAGCAGCGAATATCTGTTGAGTATTTTCCAAAGTAGAGGAAAATTGATCCATCGATTTGGCACTCATCAAATCTAAATGCTTACGTGCCTGCAATTTAATATTGCGACCCTCTGTTTCGTAACGCCTTATATTTTCCACTTGCAAGCGACTTTCGTTCACATTGGCGTCTAACTCTTTGCGCGCAATATCGGTTGCTTGAAAAGAACTATCAAACTGGTCATAAGCTTGTGACTCATAACTACCAAGATCATCATTAAATTGTTGAAATGACTTCTCCGCAGATTTCTTATGCGTATTTAGTTGTGTAAGTAGGTGTTTTGAATCTGCAAATGCTTGATCTAAATTAAGCCTAATATCTTCTGATGTATGCGCATTTTTTGCCAGCATCGAGGATTGTTGCTTGTAAGCATCAAGCACCTGTTGGGAAAGATCTTGTGATTTCATTTTCTTTTCTTGCAAAGCCTCCAAGCCTGACTCAACGCTTGCCAGCCCCTGCTCTAAGGTAGATTGCACACGTCGTACTACCTCTTCGGTATCTTTTAATTGCCCTTCCCAATAATTCTGTATTTGAATCATGCGCTGATTAATACCATCGGTGGTTTGCTTTAACTCTGTATTACAATCAATCGCATCTTCTACCAGTTGTTCAATATCTTCTACTTGTAGCCATGCTTGATGTTGTTTTGAGGTAATCGCCGAGGTTTTATTGCTCAGGCTGCGAATAAGGTGCTGTGCTTCTGCCGCACTCTCTTCTACATTAATAACTGCTTTTTCAGTGATTTCTTTATCGTTCTCGACATCTTGGCGAATTTTTTTAATGGTTGCATTTTGCTTTTTCCCTGACCACTGTCCAACAAATAAAGCCAGCAAAGAAAGTACGACCGCAGAAGCAACAACCCCCGCTATAACCACCTCAAAAACTTTAACAAGATTAATAGACTCTTGAGAGAGTCTATCTAAAATATCACTCGCCTTTACCGCTACCAAGCCGCTGATTAAAAAAATTAAACTACTTTGAAACAATAACCGTTTCATTTTTTAACTCCCAAATATTTAGAGTAATCGCCACCGTTATTTTTATTACTGACACAAAAATGGGGCAACTACTGATACTCCAACAACTTAGGTTTGATGGAATACTAGGAGCCTGTTCGAGAACTAGAACCATAGCGAAAATCACAGAAATCTTATAAGGTGAGTTTATTGAATGAGGCGAATAGCAGGGCTATTTAACGATTTCAATAAGCTCAGATTATGAGGTT
>DQSN01000240.1 GCA_015663245.1 Leucothrix mucor | reverse complement strand
CCTACACATATAGAATATATAGCAGACGAGTATGGTGAAGGGTGGGGAGCACGTAGTAATCCCACTCTTAAGGTCTTACATACTGAAGAGATGGTTGCGAGGGATTTGGAAAGCGTCTTACGTTTTGTTGAGTCAGGAAAATGTGCGGTTAGTGATAAAACGAATCGAGCGACGGCAGTGACTATTCGCAAGTTGGATGAGATTTTATTAGGGGGGGATTATTACCAACCAGAAGATGAATGGGATGTTAGTAAATGGTCAGGTAGTCCTATACGCCCTATACGATCTTTTGCGTGGCCGCTTATTTTACAGTCAGGAGGTCTCGCTAAACGTGTTGGTAAAAAACTACAACTGAGTAATGCGGGTAAAAAAGCTCTGAGTGCACCTCTGCATCAAACGGTTAAAACGCTGTATCAGCGTTGGCGTAATAAAGGTTTGATTGATGAGTTTTCACGTGTTGACACCATTAAAGGACAAGCAAGTAAAGGGCGAGTAATGACAGCTATAGCGCCACGCCGTAAAGTCATTGAAACTATTTTGCAACAGTGTTCTATTGAGGGTGATTGGACAGGCATTGATAGTTTCTTTCAATATATCAAATCGACAGGTTCAGAGTTGCAAATAACCCATGATGAATGGAAGCTCTATATTATAGATCGTGAGCATGGAGCTTTAGGTTACAACGGCTTTCATGGTTTTGAAATATTGCAGGGTCGTTATATTCTTGCCTATTTCTTTGAATATCTTGCCACCATGGGCTTAATCGATATTGCCTACGTAGCGCCTTATAAAGTACGTGATGATTATCAAGATATGTGGGGTATTGATGATTTATACCACCTCAGTCGTTACGATGGTCTCTTGTACTTTCGCATTAATTCTCTTGGGGCTTATTGCCTTGATATGGCTGACAGTTATCAACCTAAGGTTATTGAAAGACCTGCTTTGTTGAAAGTTGATGAGGCTTTACATCTGCATTTATTACGCTCTGCTGAACCAGCAGAAGAGATGATATTAGCGCGTTATGCTAAACGACTCTCTGATGATGAGTGGCTGTTAAGTGAAAGCAGTTTACTAGAAGCAAAAGAAAATAATTTTTCTGCTAGTCAGTTCCAGAATTTTTTAATGGAAAATAGCAATCAGGAAGATCTTGATAAAATTACAGCTGAATTTTTCAAGTCGGCTGATACACGCGAAAATGCGCTCAAAGATACTGGATCAGCACGTCTATTGCATTGCTATAGCAAGCCATTTGCAAAAATGCTGGCAAATGCATCAGAAACTAAAAAGTATTGTATTCATGTAGAAGGGTATATGTTGTTAGTGCCTGATAAAACTAAAAAACAATTTACGCAGGGCCTACATAAATTAGGCTACGCCTATCCACAGGAGCAAAGCTAATGGATAAGTCATACGACGCCTTGTATCAAGTCTATCTAAAACTTCCTCAGGCAGAGCAACGGGTTTTGCAAGTACTTTCGGTCATGTTTGAACCAAGAAAGCACACGACATTTTTAGAGCTTGTAGAAGAGTTAAACTGGAGTGATAGCGATGGTGTACCGTTAGCCCGTTATATCACCAATATTTGGCGTAATAAATGGTTAGATGCCTCTTTAATTACTTATAATCATTACCAATTACAGTGTAATTTAAGAATTATTGAAGCACTGACATGGGAGACTATCCAAAATAATACTTTTGATGAAATTCTTGTAGCCGTAAGAAAATTTTTTCCTGCTACAGAGGCTAAGAGGGGGTATGAATTAGAGATGTCGAGACCTCACTATGTTGAGGCACAAATACGAATTAACTTGTATCAGCAAGATGAATCAGCTCTATTTCAGCGGTTAGGTGTATCCAAACGTTCTAAAAAACAGCCTGAGGAAAAAATACAGGAGCTATTGATTAAGGTCTGCAATCGTTTTATTAAAACCGATCAAGGTTTGTTTGAGAATATTCCAGATGATGTGAAATACTATGTATTGAAAAAACCTTTGTTAGAGCAACTTTATAATCCTGTTGTCAATAATGAGGGCGTAGTACGAGCTGAAAAATACTTTCCTGAATTAGTCAAAAAAAATAGTAAGGCAGTCTGTGTTTTAGTTGAATTACGTGTTTTTCAAGGACGTTTTGCTGAGGCAGAAAGTTTATTAGTAAATCAGGAAACAGCACAAGCACTTGCACTAAAGGCTTGGATTAGCTTTTTGAAAGGAGAACAAGATCAGTCTTTGGCTTTATATCAACTGGCTTTAGATGAGACAAAAAAAGGGACGAGAAAACGTAACATCTATCTTCCAGGGCTGTCGGGTATTTTTCATATTATTGCTTTAATGGCGAGTGGTGATACTAAGATGCAGGCACAAGCGTTAAAACAAATCCACTTCTACGCTAAAGAAAAGTCCCAGAGTATCTTCGATATTGTGCTCCTTCAGTTGGAAGGAGCACTTAATATTCAAACAGGAAAAGATAAGTTGTACGAGGTCTTTTACCTAACAGCAACGCAGTATACATCTCATGCAATACAGCGCTTATTACAAACACTACAGTGGATGTGGGTAGAGCATAAAGTTGACCCTGTACGCCGTAATCATCTTCTTCAAGATTGTTTTAAAGCCGCGGAGTTAAAGCTCGATTGGGTGGTGTGGCAACTGTTTAAGCTTCTACCAAAAGACCAAAAAAAACTACTCGCTTCCAAGGTAGTTAAACAATCATTAGAAAGAATAAAACCTTATGCAGATGATTATTTGGATCTTTGTCTCTGCATTCAAAAAAAGCCAGAGTGGGAAATTGCACTGGATGCTTTAGAAGGTATTAGCACGACAAATGAGCCAAACGTAGAAAATACTGATCAGACGACGCGTATGTCTTGGCGGATTTATCTGGGGAGTAGTGAGGCGGAAGTAGAACCGCGTGAGCAAAAACTGAGTAAAAATGGTAAGTGGACATTGGGGCGTGCGGTTTCATTAAAAAAGCTTTATACCGAGCGTGAGGAGTATGAATATTTAACGGAGCAAGATCAGCGTATTTGTAATCATATACAGATGGATAGTTATTCCCACTATGGCTATGGACGCACAGATTATGAGTTAAATCATGACGCTGTTTTTAGTGAACTGGTAGGGCATCCTTATGTTTTTCTATCGGATCAATTATCAAGATCAGTTGAAGTTACTAAAGAAGAGCCACGTTTAGATATTACAGAAGTGGGTGATAGAAAAAGTTTGAAACTACAACTAATTCCTTATACGACAGGTACTTCATTACTTTACAAGGAGTCAGATACTAAACTCGTAGTGGTTGAATTTAATAAGCAACATCAACGTATTGCTGAAGTGTTAGGTGAGCATGGTATTAGAGTACCGAAAAAAGCCAAGGAAAAAGTCATGGCGCGAATTGCTCAATTAGCGCCCTTAATGACAATTCACTCTGATATTGCGGTTCAAAGTGATGATATTGAAACGGTTGATGCACAACAACTATTGGTTTTTCATCTTCAACCTGTGGACGAAGGTTTACGCTTTAATGCTTATATTCAAACCTTTGAGACTGAACAACCTTTGTTTCATGCAGGTGAAGGTGGAGCAACAGTATTTGCAGAAATCAATGGCAAACAAGTACAAACACATCGTGATTTAACAGCAGAAAAAAAGAAATTTGCCCAAGTCTTACGGCACTGCCCCGCACTTTATTCTAATGCTCAACAAGAGTGGAGTTTAGATGATCCTGAGCAGGCGCTGGAAACATTATTACAGCTACAGGAGCTAGGGGATAAGATACAGCTCGAATGGCCGCAAGGTAAAAAAATCACCCTTAATCATGCAACGGCTATGTCGCAGATGAGTTTGAGCATTCGTAAATCACAAGACTGGTTTGCACTCTCGGGTGAATTGAAAATTAGTGATGAGCAAGTGCTAGAAATGCGACATTTAATGGACTTGTTAAAGGGCTCATCAGGGCGATTTATTCCATTGGGAGATAATCAATTTTTAGCACTTACCGAAGAATTAAAAGACCGCCTCAAGGCAATAAATGCTTACACATCGAACAAAGGACAGTTTCACCCCCTTGCAATTCCTGCCATTGATGAACTTAGTGAAGGGATGAATCTCAAGGCAAGTAAGCCTTGGAAAGATCAATTATCCCGCCTACAAGATTCACGTAAGTTGAAAGCTAAATTACCAACAACCCTACAAGCTGAATTGCGCGACTATCAATTAGAAGGTTTTCAGTGGTTAGCTCGTCTGGCGCATTGGGGCGCGGGAGCTTGTTTGGCTGATGACATGGGGCTGGGTAAAACCATGCAGGCATTAGCGCTGATTCTTACACGTTGTAAACAAGGGCCAACCTTAATTTTAGCACCAACTTCTGTGTGTAGTAACTGGGAGGCAGAAAGTTATCGCTTTGCTCCGACGCTCAAGGTAAAGCGTTTTGGTAGTGGTGATCGACAGAAAATGCTTGATGATGCGACTGCGTTTGATTTGATTATTTGTAGCTATGGCTTATTGCAGAGTGAGGCTGAGCGTTTAACTGCTGTAAAATGGCATACGATTGTTGCTGATGAAGCGCAAGCCATTAAAAATCACCAAGCTAAACGCACAAAAGCTGCGATGAAGTTACAGGCAGACTTTAAAATAATTACTACAGGCACGCCGATTGAAAATCATCTGGGGGAGCTATGGAGTTTATTTCAGTTTATCAATGCTGGTTTGCTGGGGTCTTTAGAGCAGTTTAATCAAAAATACGCATTGCCAATTGAGCGTGATAATAGCCCGCATGCACGTCAACAATTAAAAAATCTAATTGCACCGTTTATTTTACGGCGTCTGAAAAGTGATGTTTTAACAGAGTTACCACCACGCACTGAAATCACTTTGAAAGTAGCATTAAGCGCCGAGGAAAAGGCACTTTATGAAGCAATACGCCAACAGGCGATGGAGAATGTAGAGGAGAGCGAAACACCTGGGCAGCGGCGTATGAAAATATTGGCAGAAATTATGCGCTTGCGCCGAGCTTGCTGTCATCCGCGCTTGGTGATGCCTGACTCTCCAATTTCTAGCTCCAAGTTAGAAGCTTTTGCCGAAATTATCCATGATTTGCGTGAGAATAATCACAAAGCACTTGTTTTTAGCCAGTTTGTGGGTCATTTAAGTTTGATTCGTGAATACTTGGATAAACATGCTTTTGAATATCAATACTTAGATGGTTCGACTAGCAGTAAAAAACGTCAGCAGGCTGTGAATGACTTTCAGGCAGGAGAGGGCGATTTATTTTTGATTAGCCTTAAAGCTGGTGGTTCGGGGTTGAATTTAACTGCTGCGGATTATGTGATACATCTTGATCCGTGGTGGAACCCTGCGGTTGAAGATCAAGCCTCTGACCGCGCCCATCGTATTGGTCAGCAGAGACCCGTCACGATTTACCGTTTAGTTGCTGAAAATACGATTGAAGAGAAAATTGTTAGCTTACATCATCAAAAACGAGATTTAGCCGATAGCTTGCTCGAAGGCACGGAAATGAGCGGCAAGCTATCGGTTGAGGATATTTTATCTTTGTTGAAGGAAGAGTGAGTTTGCTTTGTCCCTCACCTCACTTTTACCTACCGTGCGTGCTTTTCATAAATAGCATTAATCTGCGGGTTTTTAGAAGCTTTCGCAAAATCTAACGCACTTAAACCATCTGATGTTTTTGCGGATAAAGAAGCGTCACGAGCGATAAGGTAATCTGCGACATTAGAGTGATCAAAACGAATAGCATGATGAATAGGTAGCCACATTTTAGCAGTGGGTGCATTGATAACAGCTCCTTGGCTGATTAAGTATTTTACTAGGCTTAGGTCACCTTGAGAGGCTGCAATATGCAGGACAGTTTCACCGTTAAAATTACGATGATTAACACTTGCGCCATTGGCTAATATTTCTTTTATACGGGTCATATCATTCTTCTTTGCAGCGTAAAAAATAGCGTCATCCGAACCGCGCGTCATGGTGTGACTTGCTGGGCGTCGCCATGCGGGAATTGAAGAGGCAGAAGTATTTGTTGCTTGAATTTGAGTGGGTGGAGAATCTATTGTTGGGGGAGAGATTTGGCTTGGAGCTTGTACTTTTATTGCTTGGGCTTTGTAGGTGTCACTTTTAACTTGAGGGGTGTTATTACAAGCAGTGAGGCTAATAAAGCCGAGGCTGAAAAAAGCAAAAGACTGGGATAGGCTGCTGGGAAGCTTTCTCATTAATTTTCCTTGCTATTAGATAGTTATAATATTAAATGATTAAATTTTATACGCGCAATTAATAACATGTTTTTTACTTTATTGCATTGAATAATTTGAAATTTCACCTTTCGTCATTTTCTATATAAATTTCCTTTTATAAGAAATGGAGAATAATAATTGAAAGTGATTCAATCTATTTTCTTTTCTCTTATGTTCTATAATTATTGTCTTAATATATAAAAAATACAGGAATACACCTTATGTCTGCTATCAAAACCTCCATTGCAACCGTGTCAGTGTTGACACTTGTTATGGTTTTTGGCAGTAAAATTGGTATAGAACCTATTTGGGAAAAAACAACGATTAGCTTAGGTGTGAAAGAGCCGCGTGATCATTCTATCGTTCCCGAATTGCCTCAGGAAGATGTTGTAGAGGAAAATCCAAGTGAAGATATTATTATCATCGAAAGGGAGCCAACGATTGTTGATGGTACAAAAGAAGTGGTTACGGTAAGAGATCGTTTTATTCTGGGTGCAGTTACGCAATATGGAGTGACGAATAGTTATAGTGGAGCCTATAAAAAAATATCGTATCCAAATGGAGATGTGGATATTTCGACAGGTGTTTGTACCGACGTAATAGTGCGTGCGTTTAGAGCAGTTGATATAGATTTACAAAAAGAAATTCACCGTGATATGAAACGCCATTTTCGTAAATATCCAAAAAAATGGGGTTTAAGGTCAACAGATACCAATATTGACCACCGCCGCGTGCCAAATATGGAGACCTACTTTAAGCGTAAAGGCTATAGAGTTCCGATTGACAAAAATAATGATTTTGAAAACTATTTACCAGGGGATTTAGTGGTGTGGAGTATTACCGATAACCTCACACATATTGGTATTGTTTCAGATCAAAAAGTACCTGAGACTTCGCGTTATTATATTATTCACAACCCCTTTCAGGGAGTGGAAATAAGTGATTGGCTGATTGAATTTAAGATTATTAATCACTTTCGGATGTTTGGTGATGAGAAAGTCTAGCCTTTAAGTTATTGGCTGAATTTGTCATTTTCTATACTCGGTGTTTTTCAAGGTAGTTGTCACCTTTTTCTTAAT
>DQSN01000167.1 GCA_015663245.1 Leucothrix mucor | reverse complement strand
GGACGACACCAGCTCGCCCAAAAACTTACAATAACAATTTTACCTTTATAATCCGCGAGCGTGTGCATTTCCCCCGCTAGATCTTTTAAAGCTAATGGAGGTGACGGTAAATTAACTTTGCGTAAATCCGTATTCAGCGCTTTATACGGAGTTTTTCCTTTTTCTGTAAACTTGATCGCTGGCGCTGAATCGGTAATTGCTAAGACTGACAATGCTTTTTCTAGTTGCTGGGGAAACTCCTCACGTGCTTTTTTATCATCTCCTTGCCAGTGGTTCTTACCTCGCATTTGATAACCGCCTCCAACATTTAGCAAGGGATGTAAGTAGACCTCACTCCCTCCTGTTTGCAAGGCTTTAACTAGGCTCTGTACAGGTACAAAACGTGTCGAGCGTTGTGGCTGAAAAATATAAATGGGAAGATTACTATGTAACGCGGTATTCATATAACTAACTTTACTACCAATGGCAGGGACTTCTTTTTGCAAGTGCGGGGAGATTAAAACAATACCGCCAAACTTGATGTTGCCTTGGCTTTGTAAACGATGCGTTGAATTTAAAATCAGCTCTGCGGTACGACTATGCCCCATGAGATAAAGCTGAGGATATTGCTTACTGTAAAACCGTATCAAGTCATCAATATCTTTTGCAGGAATATTACTAAGGCTATTGCGATCTGTGGGTAAAAAATAGCTTTCATGCCAATCAGGCATAATGATATGAATATTCTTTGCTGATGCTTTAACAAGGTCAACTAAGGCTGGGGTTAACCCACGCTCTGAGGGAAACCAAAGCACATGATATTACTCTTACTATCCCCTGCTTGGCTGGTTGTTACATCTTGCCCAGACGGTAGTGTAATTTCCGCAGCATTCAAATTAATTGTTATTATAAATAGATATAGAAAAATTAAAATCTTCATTTTTTCACTCAAGTTTAGAGTATTTCAACCCTTGAAACCACCAGAATAGATTAAACTAATACCATGATAATCTTAGATTAACTTCATACTGATAACAAGAAAAAGAGAGAGTTAATCCAGCAAAACTGAATGTTTTGACTGCCAGTAGATATAATTTTCTGACTATTGGGGCTTAACAAATGCGAATCTTTGTATTAGTATATTTCCCATGAGTGATCTCTGGGTTGTTTGTAAGTTTGGCGGGAAATCCCTTGAGCCTAATTACGAAATTCGGGGTTTGACGAATGTTTTGTGTGCATGACCGCTGCGGTGGTAAGCCTAATAAACGTTAACATGATCCCACTTGAACCTTACTGGTTCAAGGTCGATGTCTAACTTACGGCAACTTGGTATCACTCTTTATATTTTTCCTTTCTGCTTATCTTTCTACCCCTGCTTAAATCTTCTCTTCGTTAATAAATATCCAAGTAATAAACCTAAAACTCACACCAACGCGGAATTTTTCGCACTGTAGAGCTAGGATCAATCGTACGACTCCACTGTAAGACAGGCGCACTGGCATCTGCCTGTTCATCATAATTTAGCCAGAATATTTCTCGCACTGCTTTCTGCTCTGTATAGCGTGAGTCGTAACCTAAATACCGAATATATTCCGAATGGCGTCGCGCCTTATTAAGATCATCAAAAAAGCCAAAAGAAATAGCATTTTCGTATGGTCCTGACTCGATGAGATGATAATCCTTTATTTCATTTTTCTTTATATCATCAATAATTTTTAATGCTTCCGAGCGAGTATTTTGTGCGGGTAAATAAACTAAGTAATTGAGCGTATCCATCGTTTTTTGGCGACGGATATTAACCGACAAACCAAAATCATTAAGTTGTTTAGCAACCATTTTTGTTGCCTTATCACTATTAAAAGGCCCCACGGTGTAACAATGCGTGCTTTTGGTTGAATCTTTTGTTGCGTCTTTATTATCTAATAACTCAATAGCAGGAATACCCTGTTTGATAGCGGCAGGCGGAGTATAGGTCGCATTTCCGAATAAAAACGCAAATATAAAATAAATAATATTAGCAATGATGAGAAGGATAATCAGTAGACGCATAATGATTATTTCGACACAAGTGGAAACTTAGATTCAGCAATGAATTGCAAACCTTGCATCAACCAATCATCCTCTCTTTGAGCAGAGTTAGACAGGTAGTGATGTATTAATTTTGCATCACCACCACAGAGTATTGTTTGCACAGGAATCATTGTATTTATACTTTCCTCTAAGTTATTAATTTCAACAAGCTCACCTTTCATGCGAGAAGATATACCATTTATCGCCTCAACTAAACCATAAATACGACCACCGTTAATTGCATCTGCAGTATTTTTGGCAAACAAGGTCGTTTTTGGTGTTGTTGGAGTACTCAACAAAGCAGCTTTTTTTATTAAATCATCAGAAAATGATCGTAAACCAGGCAAAATCAAACCACCTAAATGCTGACCTGTAACGCTAATAGCATCAATTGTGATAGCCGTACCGCAACTAATAATAATACAATGCTTATTAGGCATGAGTTGATGCGCAGCAACTAATCCGACAAAACGGTCTGCCCCTAAATATTTTGGAACATCATAAGCATTTTTTATGCCATAAGCCGCTGCCTGTGAACCTATAACTTGCAGCTCCACCCCAAGTTTTTCACAGTGTCCTGTTATTTTCTGGACAAATGCAGCATCTAAAACGGAAATAAGCACAAGCTGCTTAATACGGCTATCGTCTTTAAGCAGGTCTAACAAAATAACATCAGCCGTTTTCTGAGAATAGTCTTGTGCAAACTGCTGGGAGCGTTTACCAGCATATAAGTGCGCCCACTTTATGCGACTGTTACCAATATCAACTAATAGGATCATCATTAGGCTTGTTTTTTCAAACGAATTTCAGCGGATGAATAATACCCAAGCTGCCCTGATGGCAACTTAATACCGATACGCCCTTGAGCATCAATACCCTCTACAAGTCCCTGTAGCTCCTGCTGGTCTTGTAGTATTCTAACTTGCTGATTACGCAATACATCCCATTGCTGCCAGCTCTCCTGAAACTCCTCACTTTTCAAAGACTCAAAGCCTTTTAAATTCTCGATAAGTTCTACTAATAATATCGCCAATAGTTGATTTCGGTCTACACGCCCTGCCATCGCTTTGTTAAGGCTAATCCAAGGCTGATCAATAGACTCACCTTCTGTATCAGGCATATTTACATTTAAACCTATACCAATAATTACTTGTATACCTTGAGTTGATGATGCAACTGACTCGATTAATATACCGCCCATTTTCTTACCTTGGCAGAAAATATCATTAGGCCATTTTACACCATGCTCGGTTAAACCCACTTTATCTAACGCCTCAGCAATGGATAACCCCACCACCAAACTCAATAATGACAAATGTTTTGGTGATGTTTTAAAGCACCATTGCAAAGAGCAGTAAATATTCTCAGCATTGGGGGATAACCATTGATTACCACGCCTGCCTTTTCCCGCTGTTTGTTGCTCTGCAATACACACATCGCCACATTGACCATTATTTTTTAGCCATGTATTGGTGGAGTCTAAGCAATCAAATAAGTGTATTTGGGGAGGAGATGATGCGGAAGAGTGATCGCTGAAAGTGTTTTTTATCTTGCTTACCGATAAGCGTTGTCGAGCTTTCATAAATCATCCTCCTGTGTGTTTGTTACGTACATTGATGCTGCCTGTGCGATAAAAAACCATGCAATGACACTACCGATTAAGGCGACCAGCCCTGATACTAAAAAAGTAGTAACAGAACCAATAGAGTCCCATGCATAACCACTTAATAAGTTCCCCACCACACCGCCCAATCCAAAACATAAACCAGCATATAGCGCCTGACCTCGACCTTGTAACCGCCCAGGAAACAGGTCATGGACAAGATGTATTGCCGCCGCATGAAATAACCCAAAACTAATAGCATGCAGTATTTGCACAAAAAGTAAGATCGGTAAGAAGTTAACAAAATAGGCTAATAAAAACCATCGTATTGCCGTTCCTAATAAAGCTAGGGCTAATAGCAACCCTGCATTATAGCGTTGCAATACCTGATGCATCATCATAAAAACACCAATTTCAGCAATCACACCTAAAGCCCACATCCAGCCCGTAAACAAAGCCGAATAGCCATTCTCCTGCAAATAAATACTGAAAAAAGTATAATACGCCCCGTGGCTAGCAACTTGCAAAGTACACACAATTAAAAAAGCAATGACGATGGGTTGGCGGACGATATCCCAAATTTTATGTGATAAAGGTGTTTTGATATTATAGGGCTTATCGCTAACAATAAAGGTTGCCAAGCTCATAAAAACCAGCAATATCATGAGTACAATGGGAATAATAATAAAACCAAACACCTCAAAACCCAGTGGCAGACTAACAACACTAACAATAAACCCTATCGAACCCCAAATACGAATATGACTATATTCTGAGAAATCATCCCCTAGGTGATTAAGGGTTAACCCTTCAAACAGCGGCAGGCAGGCATTCCAAAAAAAGCCAAACAGAGCCGTTATTAACGCTATCCAAAAATAATCTGAACCTAAAAATATACCTAAGAAAAATACACAGGATAAAAAAGCCGTTAAGCGAATGATGTGTAACCGTTTGCCACTATGATCAGCCAACCAGCCCCATAAATATGGCGCTACAATTTTGCTAGCCATCGCAATCGCCATAATCTCACCAATTTCAGCGGCGCTAAAGCTCAAGTGTTGTAGATAGAGAGACCAATAGGGAACGAACGCCCCCAATGCAGCAAAGAAAAATAGATAAAATATCGACAGACGATAATAAGGGTAAGGTCTGTCACGTATCATTATTTATAACACTTGGGTGTTTTATTGTGTAACGGCAGCGTCATCATTTACCACGGGAAGTGGCATTTTCTCAGCATACCAAAGACGCGCACGTAAGCCCCATGAGCTAGTTAAGCCCACCTCACGAAAACGAATATTGCCATTTTCATCAATAATAAAGGTAGTCGGCACACCCGTAACACCATACAGATCGGCCAAGCGACTATCAGGATCAGAAATGGTTGCCCAACTTTCCAGCCCACGTTCTTTTAAATGCTTCTCGATTTCGCTCTTATCACCTGATTGATAAGCAACCGTCAACACAGGCCAATCTTCCGCGATACCCGTAATGCTGCCCTCTTCCACTTTACAGAAAGGACACCACGTCGCCCAAAAATGCAATAACACAGGTTTACCACGATAATTTTTAAGCTGTGTGATTTTTCCATCCATCAACACGCCTTGGATTTCAGGCGCTACACCCGACACCATATTACGCTGCTGCCATGCTCTAAAAGCAAATACCAAAGCAATGATGATGATAAATTCAAGAAGATAACGCAACCAGCGGCGCTTCGGTTTTACTGCTGATTTTGGAGTAGCCTGAGCCATTTTTTTAAACCCGTCATTATTAATATGTCTGCAATTATACCATAGACAATTGCAGATAAATGAGAACTAGGCATAATACCAAGCCATCTATATAAGCCGTATTGAGGGCAATAATTGTGACAATAGAGCAAACTTTACAAGAGCGTAGCGGCTCAAAATGCGAGCTATGCGCTTCTGCTTCAAGCTTGAGCGTTTACGAAGTTCCACCCGAAACGGGTTCCAGCGCAGAAAAATGCATACTCATTTGTGATGTTTGCCGTGGGCAAATCGAAGATAGTTCAACACTAGACACCAATCATTGGCGCTGTTTAAATGACAGCATGTGGACCCCTGAACCAGCCGTTCAAGTAATGGCATGGCGCATGTTAAATCAGTTACGTGGCGAAGGTTGGCCACAAGATTTATTAGATATGCTCTACCTAGAGCCAGACGTACAAGCATGGGCAGAGGCAGGCGATGCAACACAGGAAGATGATGATATTGTCATCACCAAAGACAGCAACGGCGCAACACTCGAAGCGGGTGACACCGTTATCCTAATCAAAGACCTTGTTGTTAAAGGTGCAGGCTTTACTGCCAAGCGTGGAATTGTTGTGAAAAACATATCGCTATGTGAAAACCCTAAGCATATAGAAGGCCGAGTTAATGGCACTCGTATTGTGCTAGTCAGTGCTTATTTGAAAAAAGCTTAGTCTGGAATATTCAATACCTTACGCCGCCCTTCGGCTCCGCTCAAGGAGCTAAATTACATGAAAAGCTAGCTCCCTGAGCAAAGTCAAAGAGGCGGGGAAAACGACCTACTTAACCTTACAAGTCTTCAAGCCAAACGGTAAATAAGCAGGACACCAGCCAATCAGCCCTGTCAATAATGGAACAGCGCCAACCGCACCCCACCAATTTTGTGCGTAAACGCCCCAGCCAATTACTGCTGCACCAATAACAATTCTCAATATCCGATCAATTCCGCCTACGTTCATAATAATATCCTCTTTATGTAATGTGTGAGAATAAGTATTGATGATGCCACCTGCCTTGTATGTAATATGAGTCACAGTAGCATGAATTTATGCAATCTTTGCTCACGAAAGCTCTTAAATTTTCTAACCTTCCATTTGCCACTGTCCATTACACTGTATAAGCATCGCAGCTTTTAACCCAAACGGTTCACGGCTAAAATTTAGTACCTCCATACGTGACGGTTCGATACGAATCGCAACATAATCATCAGCTTCTGGACCATCGGGGAAAAATACCCCCCTCCCATGTTTTTCGCCAGCAGTGCTTTTTAATCTCTGGCTTGGTTTCAATCGTGGCTTTACCGTAGATAATGAGGTTGGCATCTTCTCGTGGATTATCAAAGGTAATGGTGATTTTAGGGTTATCCCATAGCTCATCCACTTTTTTGCTATCAGAGACTTTGCACCCAAGGGGCATAGCAATTTCTGATTGGATTATCTCAAGTGGCGCATAGTTATTCTACGCAACGATTGAGATGATTCAATCAGGAGTAAAAGGACAGCTAAGAGGGTAACTTAATTTCTTTAGAGTTCCTCAGTGCGCGTGCCTACCCAAATAGTGAAATTTCCGTCTGTTTTATCATCCTTACGAAAAATAGGCTGAACTTGCCGCGAGCTACACCAACCATTACTACCGTTACTCACTAAAAAGCAATATTTTGATTTTTTATACATTGCTTCTGCGGTATTGAGGCAGTGTTCTAAACTGGTATTGCAGGAACTTTGTTTATAGCGAGATAGAAAATATTTTAGTAGTTTGTTTTTCATGGTTTTATCCAAAGCGATACAGTTGCGCCCATTTTTTCAAAAATCTGCAATAAGCCGTAATAAGTGCGATTATGAAAAATAAATTCTTCCGCCATATAATCAATTTTGAAAGACTCATGCAGGGTTTTCATCGGCGCTTTGCCACGCTGGGTATAGTCGGAGTATTTTCCAAAATCAAAACTATCACTATGATAAGGCTCCGTTATCCACTGCCCAAACGGGCGTAATACACGTTGATAAAAATCATGGTTAAACGATTTATGCTCCATGCCTAACTTTTTATAAGTCGCAAAAATAGCATCAGGATCATCCTCGAAATAGCCTTTTACCAACAGAGGGTAAGCTTCGACAAAGTTATCCGACATTTGTCGAACACAGCCAAAATCAATCACAGTGATAGAGCCATCATCATGGAAAAGATAATTTCCAGGATTAGGATCTGAATGCAGGCATTGTAAATCTTGCGAGGAGTGAGTAAAAAAGTCATAGAGCAACTGCGCTCTTTGATTACGCTGTTGTTGCGATGGGTTTGTCGCCAGCCAATCATTCAAGTGCAAGCCTTCAACAAACTCGGTGGTTAGCACTCGCTCACTGCTTAAATCAGGATAAACCTTGGGGACAAAAATGCCTTTTAGTTTGATATTTTCCGCAAACCACTGAGTGTTTTTTGCCTCAATCCGATAATCAATCTCTTCCAATAAACGGGCTTCGATTTCTTCAAGCGATTGCAAGATTATCTTAGTATTCGACAGTCCACGCGCAATTCCACGCATCATGGTTAAATCACTTTTGATGGTGATATTGATGCCAGGATACTGCACTTTCACCGCTACTTTTTGCTGATCGTGCGTAGTCGCCTTATGCACTTGCCCAAGGCTGGCGGCGGCAAAAGCCTCTTTCTCGAATTGATCAAACAACTTTTCAGGGGTTTGTTTTAACTCGGTCATTATCGCTTTTCGTACTAACACACGATTAAGTGGTGGTACTTGATGGAATGATTTTTCCAGCTCTTTACGATAAGCATCAGGCAGTAAACCTTGCTCCATTCCCAACATTTGTGCGACTTTTAAAGCCGTTCCGCGTAATTGGGCGAGCGCTTGAAAAAACACCTTGGCATTTTTATCATCAAGCGTAGATTTATCCTGTTTCTTTTTCTCTGCGGATAAAAAAGGTCGTTTCACTTTATGACCCAACTCACCAATACCCACCTTCACAACCGCCAAACCCGCCACGCTAGTACGTGCTAATTTACCCTCTGGGAGACTACTTCTCATCATCAGCCCCCATAAAACGGCGCTTTTTGCTTTTAGTTGTCTTATCCGATTCAGCACTAGCCGTAAACTGATCAAAATGATTCATCACATGAGTGCGGAATAAAAAGGAGATTAAATCCAGCGATTTCCCCACCAAGCCCTGATGCAACAAGTTAGCCACAATTTCCATGCTTTTATCAACAAATAGCGTGGTATTCGCAAAATCATCCGAATCATCTTTAAGCCAATAGGCAAGCACTCCCGATTGATAATCCCAAAATAAGCGCGGTAATAACTCTTGATAAGGTTGATCGGGAATTTCGCCCGCCTCAATCGCCGCTTCCAGCATATCCGTCACCATACTGATAAATAAACGCTTAGTTTCTGCAAGATGCGACAAACCTGTCGCAG